>NZ_JBEORF010000007.1:0-186229 GCF_040302125.1 Nocardioides sp. NPDC127514
GCGGCGATGCTCGGGTCCACGGAGCGGATGTCACGGCACACGTCGATGCCGGAACCGTCGGGGAGCCGGCCGTCCAGGATCGCGACATCGGGCCGAGAGTTTCGTCGCCCACAACTACAGATTCGGCCCGCCAGAAGTGCGGACTCGGCGGAAGGTCGTCAGCCGACGACAACCTCGATCCGCTGGAACTCCTTGAGGTCGGTGTAGCCGGTGGTGGCCATGGCGCGCTTGAGGGCACCGACGAGGTTCATGGTGCCGTTGGCGACGTGCGAAGGCCCGAAGAGGACCTCCTCGAAGGTGCCGACGGGCTCGAAGGCGACGCGCTCGCCGCGGGGCAGGTCGGCGTGGTGGGCCTCGTTGCCCCAGTGGAATCCCTTGCCGGGGGCATCGGTCGCCCGCGCGAACGGGCTACCGACCATGACCGCGTCGGCGCCGCAGGCGATCGCCTTGGCGATGTCGCCGGAGCGGCCGACGGCGCCGTCGGCGATGACGTGTACGTAGCGGCCGCCGGACTCGTCCAGGTAGTCGCGGCGCGCGGCGGCGACGTCGGCCACCGCGGAGGCCATCGGCACGGCCACGCCGAGCACGGTGCGCGTCGTGTGCGCCGCACCGCCGCCGAAGCCGACCAGGACGCCGGCCGCACCGGTGCGCATCAGGTGGAGCGCGGCCTGGTAGGTCGCGCACCCGCCCACGATCACCGGCACGTCGAGCTCGTAGATGAACTCCTTGAGGTTCAGCGGCTCGGCCTGCGAGGAGACGTGCTCGGCCGAGACCGTGGTGCCGCGGATGACGAAGAGGTCGACGCCGGCGTCGACGACGGCCTTGGCGAACTCCTTCGTACGCTGCGGGGACAGCGCCCCGGCTACGGTGACGCCGGAGGCCCGCACCTCGCGCAGCCGCTCGGTGATCAGCTCGGCCCGGATCGGGGCCTCGTAGATCTCCTGCAGACGCCGGGTCGCGTCGACACCGCTCAGCTCGGCCAGCTCGTCGAGCAGCGGCTGCGGGTCGTCGTAACGGGTCCACACGCCCTCGAGGTTGAGCACCCCGAGGCCGCCGAGCTTGCCCATCGCGATCGCGGTCGACGGCGACATCACCGAGTCCATCGGCGCCGCGATGAGCGGGATGTCGAAGCGGTAGGCGTCGATCTGCCAGTCGGTGCTCACCTCGGTGGTGTCACGGGTGCGCCGGGACGGCACGATCGCCACGTCGTCGAAGGCGTACGCCCGTCGTGCTCGCTTGGCCCGGCCGATCTCGATCTCAGTCACATGACGGATTGTTCCACGGGACCGGATCGAGATCGGAAAGGCCACACGCACCGAGCGAGCACGACCGGGCTAGCTACGCACCGCGGTCAGCAGCAGGTACTCCCAGTTCATCACCCCGGCCGTGAGGTAGCGGTCCCCCAGCTCGGAGAGCGCGACGTCGAGCTCCGCCGTCCGCTCGGCGTCCTCGGCGATCCCGCGATAGGCGACGATCGTCGGCCCGTAACAGGCCTTGAAGAAGTCCCGGAACTCCGCGCCGGTCTCGAACGAGTCGATGGCGACCATCCGCTTCTCGGCCCGAACGGAGGTCACCTGGTCGCCCAGCAGGCCGCGTACGTGGCTCTCGTCGCCCCATCGCGGCGGCGGCTGCGCCCCCTGGGGCGGCGGTGCCATGAACGGCTTCATCGTGGCGAACATCTGGCCGATGAAGCCCTCCGGCGTCCAGCTGACCAGCCCGATCCGGCCACCCGGCCGGACGACCCGGAGCAGCTCGGACGCGGCCTTCTCGTGGAACGGCGCGAACATGATGCCGACCGTGGACATGACCACGTCGAACGCGGCGTCGTCGAACGGCAGCGCCTCGGCGTCGGCGACGCGCCAGGTGACGGAGTCGGCTCCTGCCTCTTCTGCATGAGCCTGCCCGATCTCGAGCAGCTCCGGCGTCAGGTCGCTCGCGGTCACATCCGCCCCCGCGAGGGCAGCAGGGACGGCGGCGTTCCCGGTGCCGGCGGCGATGTCGAGTACGCGGTCGCCCGGCCCGATCTCGCACGCCTCGACGATCACCTGGCCGAGCTCGGGGATGAGCTCGTCGGCGACCCGGGCGTAGTTTCCCAGCCCCCACATCGTGCGGTGCTTGGCCTTCAGGTCGGGTGAAGCTGGTGTTGCGGTCATGTCTTCCTCCAAGACGTTGACCCGAGACTTGATCTGGAGGTTCCAGCCTCACCCGGTGCCGCCGCCGGCGGATAGTGCCGGATCTGAACTCATCGAAGTTCAGGATCTGTACTTGCTGTCCGCCCTCGTCAGCGGTCAACTGATGACAGGATCTCGGGCTGCAAAGGAGGCGGTCCGGTGGCGGGATACGGCCAGTTCTGTCCGGTGGCGAAGGCCATGGAGGTGCTCGACGAGCGGTGGACGCTGCTCGTCGTACGCGAGCTGCTGCTCGGCAGCACCCACTTCAACGAGCTGCGCCGGGGTGTGCCCAAGATGTCGCCGGCCCTGCTCTCCAAGCGCCTGCGGACGCTGGAGCGCGCCGGCATCATCCAGCGCCGCGGCGAGAAGCAGCGCACGTCCTACCACCTCACCGCCAGTGGCCAGGAGCTCGCCACGGTCGTCACCGCGCTCCACCAGTGGGGCACCCGCTGGGTCGGCGAGCTCGGCCAGGCTGACCTCGACCCGCACCTGCTCTTCTGGGACATGCGCCGCACCATCCCGATCGACGTGTGGCCGCGCCGGCGCACTGTGGTCGAGTTCCGGCTCACCGACGTCGAGCCGAAGGTCGCGCGCTGGTGGCTCGTGGTCTCGGCCGACCAGGCCGAGGTCTGCGACTTCGACCCCGGGTTCGAGGTCGACGCGCGGCTGACCGGCAGTCTGCGTACGCTCACCGAGATCTGGCGCGGCGACCTCGCCTGGCCGATGGCGCTGCGCGCCGAGATGGTCGCCATCAGTGCCGCCGAGGACGTACGCCGCGCCGTCCCGTCCTGGCTCGGCCAGTCCTCCGCGGCCCACGTCCCGCGCCCTCAGCTCCAGTCGTAGGACAGAACGAAGCCGTACGCCTCTCCGCCGCCCTCCTCGGAGAGGACCAGGTCGGCCTCGCCGACGAGACCCTCGAGGCCGCCGGTGCCGAGCCCGGGGATGATCGTGAGGTGGGAGCGGACGGTCTTGTCGGCGTACGCACCGCTGATCCGCCACACGCACGAGCCCTCCTGGCCGGCGATGGAGCCGGTGAACTGCTCGTACGCCTCGAAGACCGCGCCGCCGGCGGGGTTGCCGTAGGCGCCGATCATCCGCGCGACACCCGTGCCCTGGATCTCGCCCGCGTAGGTGTAGTCGGTCTCGGCGGTGGTCAGGCCGCGGTGGGGGATGTAGACGTCGTCGCCCATCGTGGTGCCCTCGCCGTCGATGTCGACGTAGGCCGCCTCGTGCCAGCGCGCGACGGTCATGGTGGTGCTTGCCTTGTTGCTGTAGCTCTTCTCGGTCATGGGTCCAGCCTGCTGCGGACACCAGGGCCGAGGATTGAAGGAACGCGCCATATCGTTGGCGGCATGGCCGACGACACCGAGGGCAAGGGCTATCCCGACGCGATCGTGCGCCCGGTGACGGCGGCCCGGACGATCACCACCGAGCGGTTCGCGGTCTCACCGGCGCTGGCGGGACACGTGGACTACCACTGGTACGTCGGCTGGGAGCTCGAGCACCCGCACGACCAGCAGGTCATCCCACAGCCGCGGATCCACGTCGCCGCCGAGGACGGCCGGCTGCTGGTGCACGGCATCGGCCGGCGCCCGTTCGTCCGGCATCTCACCGGCCGCGGCCACACGCTCGGCGTCTCGTTCCTGCCCGGCCTCTTCCGTCCGGTGCTCGGCAGCCGGGTCAGCGCGATCGCCGACCAGGTCGTCCCGGCCCAGGACCTCCTCGGCGTCGACGACCGGCCGGCCGCGGAGCGCATCCTCTCCATCGCCGATCCCGCGGAGATGGCGGCCGCGATGGAGTCCTACCTCCTGGAGGTCGGCCTCCCCACGGACCCGGTCGCCGAGGACGTACGCCGCTGGGCGGCCCTGGCCGAGGAGGACCGCTCGATCACCCGGGCCGAGCAGCTCGCCGACCGTGCCGGCGTGAGCCTGCGGTCGCTGCAGCGCCTGTTCAGCGAGTACGTCGGGATCGGCCCGAAGTGGGTCGTGCAGCGGTTCCGCGTGCTGGAGGTCGCCGCCCGCGCCCACTCCGGTGAGGTCGACTGGGCCGCGGTCGCCGCCGAGCTGGACTTCAGCGACCAGGCCCACCTGGTACGTACGTTCCGCGACGTCGTCGGCGCTCCTCCGGCTACGTACGCGAAGGATCTGTGAGCGCCAGCGTGAACCGCGCCTTGGCGTCGTCGCGCGCGCCGGTGCGCCGGTAGAAGCGGATCGCGCCCTCGTTCCACGTCGGCGTCTGCCACTGCAGCTCGCCGGCGCCGGCCGCTCGCGCCTCGGCCTCCACCGCACCCATCAGCAGGCGGCCGGCCCCTCGACCCCGAGTGGCCTCCCGCAGGTAGAGGCAGTCGAGATGGGCGTACTCGGCCGCCTGCCAGGTCGAGGCCTCCAGGCTCCAGCTCGCGTAGCCGACCAACGCGTCGTTCTGGACGGCAACGAGCACACGCACCCGCGGCCGAGGGACGAACAACCACGCCGCCAAGGCGGTCTCCAGGTCCGGCCGCGGCTCATTGGCTCGCTCGTAGCGGGCGTGCTCCCGGATCAGCTCGACCAGCTCGGGCAGGTCGTCGACCCCGGCGGGACGGATCGAGACGCTGCGGGTCAGGCGGATCCTGGGGTCAGCAAGCACAGGAGATCGCGTCTAGCGGCGCGGTCAGCGGGTCCTTGGCGCGGAGGACGGGGCCATCCTCGTCCTCGATCGGATAGCCCTCGCGGGCCCAGTACTCGAAGCCGCCGATCATCTCCTTGACCTGGTAGCCGAGCTTGGCGAACTCGAGCGCGGCCCGAGTCGCGCCGTTGCAGCCCGGCCCCCAGCAGTACGTCACGACCGGCAGGTCCACGGGGATCTCCGCGGGAGCCCGGGTGGCGATCTCGGCGGTCGGCATGTGGACGGCGCCGACGACGCGGCCCTGGGTCCAGGCGGCCTCACCACGGGAGTCGACCAGCACGAACCGGACGCTCGCTGACTGGTCGGCGTACACGTCGGAGGCGTCGGTCTCGAAGGCGAGCTTGCTCGCGAAGTGGGCGACGGCATCGGCGGGTGCGGCGGGGAATTTCATGCCTGAACCGTACTGACGCCAGAACGCGATCTGAAGGTTCGTTCCCCGGCATCCAGAGCCGATGGCCTTCGATTTCATGGCATTCTTGCGCGGTGCCCGTGAATATCCCGTTCGAGCCCGACAAGGTCGACACCGCCATCCTGAAGTCGCTGCAGACCAACGGTCGGCAGAGCATCGCCGACCTGGCCCGACACATCAACATGAGCCACAGCGCCGCCGCTGAGCGGGTGCGCCGGCTCGAGGAGTCCGGTGTGATCGCCGGCTACGGGGCACAGGTCGACCCGGAGCGGCTCGGTTTCACGATCCTGGCCTATCTGCGCCTGCGCTACCCCAGCAGCAACTACGACCCGCTCCACAAGCTGCTCGCCGGCCAGCCCGAGGTCATCGAGGCCCATCACGTCACCGGCGACGACTGCTTCATCATGAAGGTCGTGGCCACCAGCATGAAACACCTGGAGCAGGTCAGCGGCAGGATCGGCACCCTGGGCAGCGTCACCACCAGCGTCGTCTACTCGTCCCCGTTGCCGCCGCGGCCGCTGCTGCCGCCGAGCTGATCGACCGAAGACGTCGCAGCCAGCGTGGCCAGCGCGTCCGCCGACGGCGAGCCGGGCTCGGCTCGGTAGAGCACGATGCGCTGGCTGGTCTCGGGCAGCACCATCGCCTCGTACGCCAGGTCCATCCGCCCCGCCACCGGATGCCGCAGCCGCTTGATCCCGTAGCCGCAGTCCATCACCGGATGCTCGGCCCACAGCTCGGCGAACAGGTCGCTGCGCTGGACGAGCTCGCCGACCAGGCAGCTGAGGATGTGGTCGTCGGGGTGCAGGCCCGATGAGTAGCGCAGGAAGCCGACCATCTGCAGCCCGGTGCCCTCGGGGTCGACGAAGAGCTCCGGCCCGTCCGGCTCGAGGAAGAACCGGCGAATGAGGTTCGGGCGGTGGGGACGGCCGGCATAAGGCGCGTCGAAGTCCAGCCCGTGGCCGTAGAGGCGGTGACCGAGATCGTTCCAGGCGAGCACGTAGTTGGCGTGGTCGACGATGAGCGCCGGACCGGGGTAGTCCATCACCATCGCCACCGCGGACGGGCGCGGCTCCACGTCGCGGCCGCCCGAGACCGTCTCGACGGGACGCGCCAGCCGACGCAGGTGGTCGTGCTCCTCGGCGCTCAGCCGCAGCGCCCGGGCGAGCGAGTCGATCACCGCGTCGGAGGCGTTGTGGTGGGCTGCCTGCTCGAGCCGGGTGTAGTACGTCGGCGAGACGCCGGCCAGCATCGCCAGCTCCTCACGCCTGAGCCCGGGTACGCGGCGAGCGCCGTAGGACACCAGCCCGGCGTCCTGGGGACTGATCGCCGCCCGGCGGCTGCGCAGGAACTCTCCGAGCTCGGTCGTCATGGTTCCTATAGTGCGGCCGCGCGGACTTTTCTTCCTGACCCTGTCAGTGCCAGGCAGGTGGGTGGGTGGCAGAACAGGTGTCTGGCTGGCGTACGTCATCTGCCTGAGCGTTGATGCCATGACCCTCACCACCCAGGCCGAGCCCGTACGCCCGGCCACCATGACCCGCGGACAGCTGCTGGTGCTCCTGCTGCTGCTCGCCTCCCAGTTCACCCTCACCGTCGACTTCTCGATCCTCAACGTGGCGCTGCCGACCGTCGGCGCCAGCCTCGGCTTCGCCGAGGCAGACGTGCAGTGGATCGCGACCGCGTTCGCGCTGTGCGCGGCCGGGTTCACGCTGCTCTTCGGCCGGATCGGCGACTACGTCGGCCGGCGGCGGGTCTTCCTGATCGGCATGGTCGCGCTGGGCGCGGCCTCCCTGCTCGGCGGGGTCGCCACGTCACCCGAGCTGCTCCTCACGGCACGGGTCGCCCAGGGTCTCGCGACCGCCGCGGTCACCCCGGCGGCGCTCTCCCTGCTCACCGTCTCCTTCCCGGAGGGCCCGCTGCGCCAGCGTGCTCTGGGGCTGAACAGCGTGGTGATGTCGACCGGATTCACCGCCGGGGCGGTGCTGGGCGGCGTACTCACCGATCTGCTGTCGTGGCGCTGGGCGTTCCTGGTCAACGTGCCGATCGCGCTGCTGGTGGTCGCGGTCGCGCCGTTCGTGCTGCGTGACTCCGCCGACCGGGAGCGGTCGCGGCTCGACCTCCCGGGCGCCGTGCTGGTGACGTCAGGTCTGCTCGCGCTGGTCTACGGCGCGACCCGGCTGGGAGAGGCGGGCATCGCCGACATGTGGGGGCTGGCGGCGATCGGCGCCGCGGTGGTGCTGCTGGTCGCGTTCTGGCGGGCCGAGTCCACGCACCCGCACCCGCTGGTGCCGCTGCACATCCTCACCCGCCGCACCATCGGCTTCGGCAACATCGCCGGCTTCGCGACCTTCGCCTTCGAGTCGTCGCTGGTCTTCGTGCTGACGATGTACCTGCAGCACGTCCTCGGCCTGAACGCTCTGCAGACCGGGCTGATGCTCGTCGCGATGGGGGCAGGGGCGATCATCGGCGGCTCCGTCGGCTCGCGGGTCATCGAGGCCTTCGGCGTACGCAACACCGTGGCCGGCGGGCTCGCGATCCAGGCGGTCACCACCGGCGCGCTCGTCCTGATCGGGCCCTCGGCCGGCTGGCTGTGGTTCATCGGTCTGATGAACTTCATCGGCGCCATCGGGCACGTCGCCGCGATCGTCGGGTTCATGGTCGCGGCGACCTCCGGACTTCCCGACCACGAGCAGGGCCTGGCCACCGGGCTGGCGATGATGACCCAGCAGGTCGCGATCGCGCTCGGCATCCCGATCATGTCCACCATCGCCACCGCCGCCGGCGGAGTCGCCTCGCTCGGAGCCCTCCAGGTGGCGATCGCGGTCAACGCGGTCCTGGTCCTGGCCGCGGCACTGCTCGTGGCCGTCGGACTGCCCCGGGCGCGGTCCATCCTCCGAAACTCTCCACACTAAGTTGATGAAGTCAGTAGACTTTTACTCATGAGTGCGCCCCCATCTCGTCTTCGACTCGCCGTGGCTCTCGACGGCGCCGGGTGGCACCCGGCCGCCTGGCGGGAGCCGAACGCCCGGCCCGGTGATCTGCTGAAGTCCGGCTACTGGGCCGGTCTCGTCCAGGAGGCCGAGGCCGGCCTGCTGGACTTCGTCACAATCGAGGACTCGCTCTCGATCCAGACCGACTCACCGTTCGGCACCGAGGACGACGACCGCACCGATCGGGTGCGCGGACGGCTCGACGCAGTGCTGATCGCCTCCCGGATAGCCCCGCTGACCAGCCACATCGGCATCGTGCCGACGGCCGTCGTCACCCACACCGAGCCGTTCCATCTCAGCAAGGCGATCGCGACGCTGGACTACGTGAGCCGCGGCCGGGCCGGCGTACGTGTGCAGGTGGCGCCGCGGCCACGGGATGCGGCGCTGTTCGGCCGGCGCGAGTTCCCGGAGATCTCGTACGCCGCCCTCGGCTCCCCCGAAGGGCAGGAGCTGATCCAGGACGCCTTCGCCGAGGCGGCCGACTATGTCGAGGTGCTGCGGCGTCTGTGGGACTCCTGGGAGGACGATGCGGAGATCCGCGACGTCGCGACCGGGCGGTTCATCGACCGGGACAAGATCCACTACATCGACTTCGAGGGCCGCTACTTCGACGTGAAGGGGCCTTCGATCACCCCGCGGCCGCCGCAGGGTCAGCCGGTCGTGGCCGCCCTCGCCCACCGCGACCGGCCGTTCGAGCTGGTCGGGAACTCGGCCGACGTCGGGTTCGTGACGCCTCGGACGGCGACCGACATCGCCTCGATCACCGCCGAGATCCGGGCCGCGCAGGACGCCGCCGGGCGCGGTGGCGACACGGTCCACGTCTTCGGCGACGTCGTCGTCCTCCTCGACGAGACCGAGCAGGCTGCCCGCGAGCGGCTGGCTCGCCTCGACCAGACCGCCGGGGTGACCTACTCCTCGGACGCACTGGTCTTCGCCGGCACCCCGGAGGGCCTCGCCGACCTGCTCGCGACCTGGCACGCCGCCGGGCTCTCCGGGTTCCGGCTGCGGCCGGCGGTGCTCCCCGACGACCTGGAGCAGATCACCCGCCGGCTCGTGCCCGAGCTGCAGGGGCGCGGGCTCTTCCACGATGCGTACGACGGAGCCACCCTGCGCGGCGCGCTCGGCCTGCCGCGTCCCATCAGCCGCTACGCCACCACCGAGGGGACGCCCGCATGAGCACGCCGCACCGGAACGACAGGCCGAAGAAGCAGATCCACCTCGCCGCCCACTTCCCCGGCGTCAACAACACGACCGTGTGGAGCGACCCGGCGTCGGGCAGCCACATCGAGTTCGACTCGTTCGTGGAGTTCGCGCAGATCGCCGAGCGCGGGCTGTTCGACTTCATGTTCCTCGCCGAGGGGCTGCGGCTGCGCGAGCAGGCCGGGAAGATCTACGACCTCGACGTGGTCGGTCGGCCGGACACGTTCACGATCCTGGCCGCGCTCGCGGCGGTCACCGACCATCTCGGACTGACCGGCACGATCAACTCGACCTTCAACGAGCCCTACGAGGTGGCCCGCCAGTTCGCCTCCCTGGACCACCTCTCCGACGGGCGCGCTGCCTGGAACGTGGTCACCTCCTGGGACGCGTTCACCGGCGAGAACTTCCGGCGCGGCGGCTACCTGCCGCAGGGCGAGCGCTACGAGCGGGCCAAGACGTTCCTCGACGCCGCGACCCGCCTGTGGAACACCTGGACCGGCGACGAGATCCTCGCCGACAAGGCCACCGGAGAGTTCCTGTCGACACCGGCGCCGGGCGCCTTCGAGCACCACGACTCGCAGTTCGACATCAGCGGCCGCTTCAACGTCCCGCGCAGCCCGCAGGGCCGCCCGGTGATCTTCCAGGCCGGCGACTCCGAGGAGGGCCGCGAGTTCGCCGCCCAGAAGGCCGACGCGATCTTCTCGCGGCACAGCCATCTGGAGGACGGTCAGCGGTTCTACGTCGATGTGAAGGGACGCCTGGAGAAGTACGGGCGCCGTCACGAGGACCTGCTGATCCTGCCCGCCGCCACCTTCGTGCTCGCCGACACCGACGCCGAGGCCGTCGAGCTGGCCCGGGAGATCAGGCTGCAGCAGGTCTCCCCCGCGACCGCGATCAAGCTGCTCGAGCAGCTGTGGAACCGCGACCTCTCCGACCACGACCCCGACGGCCCGCTGCCCACCGTCGACCCGCTCGAGTCCGACGAGCTGATCGCGCAGGGGCGTGCCAGCGCCCGCAGTCACGGCGACCGGCTGGATCAGGCCGAGCGCTGGCGGACGATCTCGCAGGCGAAGGGGCTGAGCACGCGCGAGACGATCGTCGAGGTCACCGGCCGGCAGAGCTTCATCGGCTCGGCGGAGACCATCGCGTCCACCATCGACGACTACGTGCAGGCGGATGCCGCCGACGGCTACATCCTGGTTCCCCACATCACCCCCGGCGGCCTGGCGCCCTTCGTCGACCACGTCGTGCCGCTGCTCCAGGAGCGCGGCGTCTTCCGCACCGCCTACGAAGGGACCACGCTCCGCGAGAACCTCGGCCTGCGGGAGCCGACCCAATGAGGTTCCTGGCGATCACGCTCATCGTCCACCGGCCCGATCCGGTGACGGGGCAGCAGAAGGCGACGTACGACCGGTTCCAGGAGGTCGTCACCAACGCCGTCCTCGCCGAGGAGCTGGGCTTCGACGGGTTCGGGGTCGGCGAGCGGCACGAGCGGCCGTTCATCTCCTCCTCCCCCACCGTCGTGCTGTCCCACCTCGCCGCACGCACCGAGCGGATCCGGCTCTTCACCGCGGTGACGACGCTGGCCCTGCTCGACCCGGTGCGCGCCTATGAGGACTACGCCACCCTCGACCACCTCTCCGGCGGTCGGCTCGAGCTCATCATCGGCAAGGGCAACGGCTCTGCCCAGCGTGACCTGTTCCGGGTGACGCCGGAGGACCAGTGGGACCGGAACGCGGAGTCGTACGAGATCTTCCGCAAGCTGTGGCGTCAGGACCGGGTGACCGCCTCGCCTCGCTTCCGCCCCGAGCTGGTCGAGGCGGAGGTCTGGCCGCGTCCGCTGCAGCAGCCGGTGCGGGTCTGGCACGGGAGCGCCACCTCGAAGGAGTCCGTCGACCTCGCCGCGCGCTACGGCGACCCGCTGTTCTCGGCCAACGTCACCCACCCGATCGAGCCCTACGGCGAGCTGGTCGACCACTATCGCGAGCGCTGGCTCGCCTATGGACACGATCCCGCCGGCATCGCGGTCGGCGCCGGGACGGCAGGGCTGTTCGTGGCGCCGACGAGCCAGGAGGCGTACGCCGCCTATCGGCCCGTCTTCGAGGGCCAGCTCGCCTTCCAGGCCGACCTCGGGCTGGAGCCGGTCTTCCCGACCCTGGAGGACTTCGTCGAGCGGTCCTCGGCGCTGGTCGGGTCGCCGCAGCAGGTGATCGAGAAGATCCACCGCTACCACGAGCGCTTCGGGCACCAGGTCGTCCACGTCCAGGCGGACGCCAGCGGCCTGACCGAGCAGCAGCACCGCGACAGCCTGGAGCTCTTCGCCACCGAGGTCGCCGCCCCGCTGCGGACCGCCCTCCCCGACCCGCCCTGGGGCTGGGGCTCCCCGGCCGAGGACACCCCCACGATCGGAGCACACCGATGAGCCGCATCCCCCTGTCAGTCCTCGATCTCGTGCCGGTGTCCTCCGGAGCCTCCGGCCCTGATGCCGTACGCAACGCCATCGCGCTCGCGCGGGCGGCCGAGTCCTTCGGCTACCACCGCTACTGGGTCGCCGAGCACCACCTCAACCCCGGCGTCGCCGGCACCTCACCGGCCGTGGTCCTGGCCCTGCTGGGCGCGGCGACCTCGCGCATCCGGCTGGGCTCCGGCGCGGTGCTGATGGGGCACCGGACGGCGCTGTCGACGATCGAGGAGTTCGGGCTGCTCGACGCCGCCTTCCCCGGCCGGATCGACCTCGGCCTGGGCCGCTCCGGCGGCAGGCCCGGGGCCTCCGACCCGGCAGTCATCCCGGTGGAGCTGGTCGACGGACGTACCCCGGAGGGACTGATCGTCCCGCCGAAATTCGATCCGAGCGGGCTGCTCGGATCGCCGCGGTTCCAACTCCAGAAGGAGCTCCTGCAGCTGCCCGGGGCGACCTCCGCCGACTACGGCGAGCAGATCGTCACGATCCTCGCCTTCATCGACGGCACCTACCGGGATGCCGCCGGCACCCCGGCGAGGGTCGTCCCCGGCGAGGGCGCCGAGCTCGAGCTGTGGGTGCTGGGAAGCAGCGGCGGCGAGAGCGCCGAGGTGGCCGGCAAACGGGGCCTCCGGTTCGCGACGAACTACCACGTCAACCCCTCCGGGGTCCTCGAGGCGGCGCACTCCTACCGCACCGCCTTCGCACCCTCCGACACCCTGACCGCGCCCCACGTCGCGGTCTCCGCCGACGTGGTGGTCGCCGAGACCGAGCAGGAGGCACGCGAGCTCGCCGCCGGCTACGGCCTCTGGGTCCGCTCCATCCGCACCGGCGAGGGAGCCATCCCGTTCCCGACCCCCGACGAGGCCCGCGCCTGGGAGTGGACCGAGGAGGACCGGGCCCTGGTCCAGGACCGCCTCGACACCCAGTTCGTCGGCACCGCTGCCCAGGTCGCCGATCAGCTGGAGATCCTCCAGCGTGCCGTCGAGGCGGACGAGCTGGTCATCACGACCATCACCCACGATCACGCCGACCGCGTCCGCTCCTATGAGCTCATCGCCGAGGAGTGGGCCCGCCGCGGCCACTGAGACCGCGGCGGGCCGCAGGCGTCAGGGCTTCTTCTCCCCCGCCTCGACCGCGACCGGGAGCCGGTTGCCGGCCGGCGGGAGCGGGCAGGTGGCGTGGTCGGTGTAGGCGCACGGCAGGTTGGTCGCGCGGTTGAAGTCGATCACCACGTTGCCGTCCGCGTCAGGCGCGCCGACGGAGAGCGAGCGGTTGGCGGCGTACGTCGTCCTCCCCGAGGTCTCGTCCACGAACAGCACGTGCAGAGAGCCGGGGGCGAAGCCGGGGAAGGCGATGAGGCTGTGCACCGCACCGCCCACCTCGAACTCGATCTCGCCGACGGCCTCGTAGACGTGCTCGAGGCCGTCGACGACCGAGCCGACGGTGGTCGGCACCGGAGCCTCGTACGCGACGAAGCGCCCGGGCACGGCCCAGCGCGGGTCCGGCGCGTACGCCTTGGTCCCCTGATAGCCGGTCAGGACCGGATTGTCGGGGTGGCGGGGACGGATGATGTCGTTGCCGCCGCGCTTGGCGATCTCGACGGCCGCGTCGCCGAACTCGGCGGTGATCCCGCCGCGCTCGTCGATGACGCCGAACGAGTGCCGGCCGGTGATCTCGACGTCGTCGACGACCAGCGACTCGCCCGGTGCCAACGAGACCACGATGCCCTCGGGGCCGCTCGACCAGGCGCCCGGCACGTCGTCGTACGTCTCCGGCTCCTCGCCGAGCCAGCGGATCGAGGTGATCGCGAGAAACCCGTGGGCCGAGGCACGCTTCTTCTCGTGCTCGTCGTGCCAGGCGGTCCAGTCCTGGACGAAGGTATCGGCGTCGGTGACGGTCATTGGTCCTCCCGGAAGGTTCAGAATGCCGGCTTCGGATTGAACTCCGACTTGTCGAGCTTTATGTCCGAAACGTCCCACTTCGTGAAGATCTTGTTATAGGTCCCGTCGGCGATGAGCGCATTGATGGCGTCGACCAGCACCGGCGCCAGCGGTGACTTCTTGGCGACGACGAAGCCGACGTCGGTGAGGCTGAGCTCGCCGAGGTACTTCAGACCGGGCTGGTGGGAGACCAGGTACTTCAGCGACAGGGTCGGCCCGAAGTAGAGGTCGGTCTTGCCGTTCTGCAGACCGAGCAGGATCGCGGCGTTGTCCTTGAAGTACTCGACCTCATAGGCCTTCTTGCCCGCCTTCTCGCACTCCGCGGCGCCGTCCTCGAGGATCTGCTGGAAGCTGGAGCCGGGCGTGGTCGCGACCGTGTGGCCGCAGATGTCGGTCAGGGCCTCGACCTGGTCGAGGTCGCCGTCCTCGCGGGTGACGAACGACTGCCCGTCGAGCAGGTAGGTCGCGTAGTCGACCACCTTGATCCGCTCCGAGGTGACCGCGAAGTTGGCCTGGCCGACGTCGTACTTGCCGCTCTGGGTGCCCGGGACGATCGTCTCGAAGCTGCCGAACTCCGTCTTCCAGGTCACCCCGAGCTTGGCCGCGAGCGCGTTGCGCAGGTCGATGTCGAGGCCGATCTGCTCGCCGGACTGGTCCGAGCCGCCGTGCGGGAGCCCCTGCTCGCCGGTCGCCTCGGTCGTGCCGAGGACGAGGGTCTTCGACTTCCGTACGTCGGCGGGCAACCGCTCGGTCAGCGCGGGGTCCGCCTGGACGTCGGAGACGACATCCTGGGTCGGGATCGCGGCCGGGGTGGCGGAGGCCGAGCCGTCCGACCCGATCCCGCGCTCGGCGTCGCTGAGCGTGTCGGAGGCGTTGCCGCATCCGGCGAGGGTGAGGGCCGCGATGGCGACCAGGGCGAGCTTGAGCTTCACGGAACGGGGTCCTTTCGAGGGGGTCACAACACAGCGGAGAGGAACGCCCGAGCGCGCTCATGGGTGGGAGAGACGAGTACGTCGCCGGGTGCCCCGGCCTCGACCAGCCGACCTTCGTCGAGGAAGACGACCTGGTCGGCGACCTCGCGCGCGAAGCCGATCTCGTGGGTGACCACGATCATGGTCATCCCGGTCTGGGCGAGGTCCTTCATCACGCCGAGCACCTCGCCGACCATCTCGGGGTCGAGCGCGGAGGTCGGCTCGTCGAAGAGCATCAGGTCGGGTTCGACCGCGAGCGCGCGGGCGATCGCCACGCGCTGCTGCTGACCACCCGACATCTGCCGCGGGTAGGAGCGCTCCCGGTCGGCGAGGCCAACCCGGTCGAGGAGCTCGCGCCCGCGCGTCTCGGCCGCCCGGCGGCGTACGCCTGCGGCCAGCTGCCCTTCCAGGATGTTCTCCAGCGCGGTCTTGTGGGGGAACAGGTTGAACTGCTGGAAGACCATCCCGATCCGGCTGCGCTGCCGGGTGACCGCCCGGCCGGAGAGCTCCCGCAGCTGGTGACCGTCACGCCGGTAGCCGATGATCTCGCCGTCCACCTCGACGAAGCCGGCATCGGGCTTCTCCAGGTGGTTGACCGTACGCAGCAGTGTGGACTTACCCGAGCCCGACGGCCCCAGGACCACCGCCACCGAGCCCCGGGCGACGTCGAGGTCGATGCCGTCGAGGACCGTGGTGGGGCCGAACCGTTTGGTCAGGCCGCGGACTCGCACGAGGGGCTCGCTCATCGGAGCACCTCCAGCTCACGTCGCCGGGGCGAGCGCGGCACCAGCGGGAGCTGACCGCGCCACAGCCGCCAGAAGCCGGTGCGCGCACCCTTGCCGCGGGCGTAGTAGCGCTCGACGAAGAACTGGATCGTCGACAGGATCGTGACCAGGATCAGGTACCAGATGGTGGCGACCAGCAGCAGCGGAATGACCAGGTAGTTCTGGGCGTAGATCAGCTGGACCGAGTAGAGCAGGTCCTGCACCGCGATCACCGAGACGATCGAGGTGCCCTTGAGCAGCCCGATCAGCAGGTTGCCGGAGGCGGGGATGATCGCGGGCATCGCCTGCGGAAGCACGATCCGCCAGAAGATCCGCGCCCTGGACAGGCCGAGCGCCTTGGCCGCCTCGGTCTGGCCCGCCTCGACCGAGACCAGCCCGCCCCGGATGATCTCGGCGGCGAACGCGGCGATGTCGAAGGTGAGCCCGACGAACGCGGCGAGCAGGCCGCTGAACAGGTGAGCCGTCTCGATCGTGACGAACGGTTTCAGGAACGGGATACCCAGGCTGATCTGCGGATACAGCGAGGCCATCTGAAACCAGAAGAGCAGCTGCAGCAGCGGTGGCACGCTCCGGAAGAACCAGATGTAGACAGCGCTGACCGAGCTCAGCACCGGGTTCGAGGAGAGCCGCATGACCGCGAGCACGATGCCGAGCAGGTAGGAGCTCACCAGCACCGCGGCGGTCAGCCACAGCGTCAGCACCAGACCGTCGAGGATCGAGGGGCGCAGGAAGAACGCGCCGACCACGTCCCAGTGGTAGCGCGGGTTCGTCACCAGGCTCTTCGCGATCCCGGCGACGACCAGCAGCGCGAGCACGGCCGAGATCCACTGTCCCGGTTTGCGGCGCCCGACGAGCCTCGCGCTGAGGAGCTCGTCGTCTCCGTCGCGAGCGAGCAGGGGGTGGCGACGTACGGCCTCATCAACACTCACGCCGCCGCCTCCGTAGCGCAAGCGCAATCGCACGGAGGCGGCGGCGTGTGGAGCCGTTGGTTCACTCGCTGACGCTCGTTCACGCGCGACCACCCCTATATGTCGAGTAACTTGCTCAACATTCTATGCGTAGCGAGTGTTCCCGGGTGAGGCATCCGAGAAATGGGACGAGCCCCGAACCCCAGGGGTTCGGGGCTCGACGCGCGAGCGGGTCAGTCGGTCAGACGTGGTAGTTCGGCGCCTCGGCGGTGACCTGGACATCGTGCGGGTGCGACTCCTTGAGCGAGGCGGAGGTGATCCGCATGAAGCGGCCCTGCGTCTGGAGCTCGGGGATGGTGCGCGCGCCGACATAGAACATGGTCTGGTGCAGGCCACCGGTGAGCTGGTGGGCGACGGTGGCCAGCGAGCCCTTGTAGGCGACCTGGCCCTCGACACCCTCGGGGACGATCATGTCGTCGTCGGTGACCTCGGCCTGGAAGTAGCGGTCCTTGGAGAAGGACTTCTTGCCGCGGCTCGACATCGCGCCCATGGAGCCCATGCCGCGATAGGCCTTGAACTGCTTGCCGTTGATCAGGACCGTGTCACCGGGGGTCTCCTCGGTGCCGGCGAGCATCGAGCCGAGCATCACCGTGTCGGCGCCGGCGACGATGGCCTTGCCGATCTCGCCGGAGTAGCGCAGACCGCCGTCGGCGATCACCGGGACGCCGGCGGGCTTGCAGGCCAGGGAGGCCTCGTAGACCGCGGAGATCTGCGGCACGCCGACGCCGGTGACGACGCGGGTGGTGCAGATCGAGCCCGGGCCGACGCCGACCTTGACCGCGTCGGCGCCCGCGTCGACGAAGCTCTGCGCGCCCTCCTTGGTGGCGACGTTGCCGCCGATGACCTGGACGTGCTTGGTGGCCGGGTCGGTCTTGAGGCGGCGGACCATGTCGATCAGCATGCGTACGTTGCCGTGGGCCGTGTCCGCGACCAGCACGTCGACACCGGCCTCGATGAGCGTGGTGGCACGCTCCCAGGCGTCACCGAAGTAGCCGATCGCCGCGCCGACGAGCAGCCGACCCTGGGCGTCCTTGGAGGCGTCGGGGAACTGCTCGGACTTGACGAAGTCCTTGACGGTGATCAGGCCGGTGATGCGGCCGTCGGTGTCGACCAGCGGAAGCCGCTCGAGCTTGTGCTGACGCAGCAGCTTGGTGGCCTCTTCGCGCGAGATCTCGGCGGGGCCGGTGATCAGGTCCTTGGAGGTCATCACCTCGTTGACCTTCGTGGTCGCCCACTCCGCGACCGGGGTGAACCGGAGGTCGCGGTTGGTGATGATGCCGATCAGCTTCTGGTCGACGTCGACGACGGGGAAGCCGGAGATCCGGTATTCACCGGCGAGCTTGTCGAGCTGCTCCAGGGTCGCGTCGGGGCCGATGGTGACCGGGTTGGAGATGATCCCGGTCTGGGTGCGCTTGACCAGGTCGACCTGGTAGGCCTGATCCTCGATGCTCAGGTTGCGGTGGAGCACGCCGATGCCGCCCTGGCGCGCCATCGCGATCGCCATCCGGGACTCGGTCACGGTGTCCATCGCCGCGGAGATCAGCGGGACCCGCAGGTTGATCTCGCGGGTCAGCCGGGAGGTCGTATCGATGTCAGACGGCGCCAGATCCGAGTATCCAGGCATCAGGAGTACGTCGTCGTAGGTGAGGCCGAGCGTCGCGAACTTCTCCGGGATCTCCATAAAGAAATGTTACGGCCGAGCCCCAGGGATCGCCGAAACGGCGATACTTCTCTGGCTTTTCCTGCACTTCTCGGGTGTTGCAACGCCTGAGAAGTGCAGGGATACCCGGTTAACCGGGTATCCCGTCATCTGTCCAACGGTTTGAGGTCCCGCACCGGCACCTTGACGGTCAGCAGGTCGCCGGCCATCCGGATCCGTCCGCGCATCCCGGCGGCGAGAACCATGGGCAGCACGGCCTGGTTGTCGGACTGGGTGGTGAGCAGGATCTCGTCGGCGCCGAGCATGTGCGCGAGCCTGGCGGTGTCGACAAGCAGCCGGGTGCCGATGCCGCGGCGCTGCCAGGCCGGGTCGACGCGCAGGTTGACGATGCGTACGTTCTCGTCGTCCTCGGTCGGGGCCAGGACCTCGCCGATGCCGACGGCGACACCGTCGATCAGGGCCGTGACGGTCTCCCCGGTGACGACGAGGTCGGGGGTGCTTCCGGTGCCCAGGCGGCGTACGGGCGGGGTGGTGCCGATGGCCGCCGACTCGCGGCTGCGGTCGAGGACGTCGTTGACCAGGTCGGCCATCGCGGACCCGCGGGCGTGCTCGGTCGCGGTGAAAGGAGCGGTGCGGTGCAGCTGGACGTCGACGTCGGCGACCCGCAGCTCCATGGTGTCGTGGACGACGCCGGGCGGGGCCTCGGCCTCGGCGTCGAAGAGCTGGGCGACCACCTCCGGGAACGCCATCGGCCGCTCCAGGACGTGTCGAGCCGCCTGCACGTAGCGCGTCGGCTGGTCGGCGAGCGCAGCCTCGTTGGCGGTCTGGATCACCATGTCGCAACCGCCGGCCGAGGCCAGCAGCTCAGCCACGCGCAGGTCGTCCCAGCCCGGTGGCGTGCGCAGCACGAACTCGTCGGTCACCTCTTCCAGCCCTGGGAAGATCTGCATCCCGAGGATGTTGACCCCGGCCTCACCACAGCGCTGCGCCAGCGCCGCCAGCGTGCCGGGTCGGTCCGGCAGCGTCGTACGTACTCTCCACAACATCGTCCCCGCCATGAGCCCTAGTCTGCCTGTTTCGCTGTTTCTGGTCCGTTACTCACGGTTAAACCTTCGACCCAGTCAGTCCGCGGGTGGTCGCGGCGGGGTCTGCTCGCCCGCTTCGACGAGCACGTCGATGTGGTTGGTCGCGGGCGGGAGCGGGCAGGTGGCGTGGATCGTGTAGGCGCAGGGCATGTTGGCGGCGCGGTTGAAGTCGAGGACGACGGTGCCGTCGACCGGCGGATCGACGGCGAGCTGGCGGCAGGCGGCGTACGTCGTCACACCGCTGGTCTCGTCGGTGAAGAGCAGCCACAGCTCGCCGTCGCCACCGTCGAACGCGATCAGCCGCTGCGGGCGGCCACCCACCTCGAACGCGACCTCCCCCACGGCGTCGATGACGCTCGAACGGCCCTCGACCACGGAGCCGACCGAGATCGGGCGGTTCGTCTCGTAGGCCGTGAAGGTGGCGTCGACCCGCCACGCCGGGTCCGGGGCGTATGTCGGCGTGCCGGTGTAGTCGCGCAGGAACGGTCCGTCGGGCTGCCGCGGCCGCAGCACCGGGGTGCCGAAGCGGTCGGCGACCTCGACCGTGCCGCCGTCGAAGGTCGCGATCACGCCGACGGGATCCACGTGACCGAAGACGTGCCGACCGGCGAGCTTGGTACCGCCGAGCTCGAGCCACTCATCCTCACCGAGCTCGACGACGGCGCCCTCCGGACCGGTCGACCAGACACCCGGGATTCCGGGGAACCGCACCGGCCTGCGGCCCAGCCAGTGCAGGCCGGTGATCGCCAGGAAACCTTCGGGGCTTCTCAGCTCGGCTTCCCGCTCATCGCGCCACCGTTGCCAAGCCCGCTCGAAAGTCACGCGCTGCACTCTACAAAGACTTGCGTTGCCAGGTCTTGCAATGGTCGCTGACTTTTACCCTCGGGTTCACCGTCGAGGCGTCTAACCCTTCATGCGAGCGAGCCGGGCCAGACGGATCGCACCGCGGGCCGTGGTGACCAGGACGAGGTACCAGATCGCGGCCACCACCAGCAGCGGGATGATCAGGTGGTTGCGCTCCTCGAGCGCCTGGACGACCCCGAGCAGGTCGGTGATCGAGAGCACCGAGACCAGGCTCGTCATCTGGAGCGTCGTCACCAGGAGATCGCCCAGCGCGGTCAGCCGGTCGCCACCCGGGTGAGCCTTCGCGGCGTACGCTCCCATCGCCAGCGCCAGCCCCGCGATCGCCGCGTAGACCGGCGTGACCAGCCGGACCGCGTCGATGTGCACCCCTGGTATCCCGAAGGTGATGTCGGGAAAGATCAGCGCGACGTTGCTCCACAGCAGCAGCTGGACGAGCACCGGGATGCTGCCGAAGACCCAGACGTACGCCGCCGCGATCCCGCCCAGCAGCGGGTTGCCTGACCTCTGCATCCAGACAGCGACGAGTCCGATCGCCCAGGCCGCCGCGAAGACCAGCACGGTCAGCCGGATCGTGAGCCAGACTCCGGCGAGGACGTCCGGGTGGAGCAGATAGCCGACCACTGCGCCCGGGAGGAGGTTCTCGTTCCTCATCAGGCTCCAGCTGAGTCTTGCGAGAACTACGGCCAGGAGGGCTGCGATCATCCAATTGACTGGGTTGGTCTCGACTTCGTCGTTGGCAGCCGTTTCGGTCACGACGGAGAACCATCTCGTCCCACGATGGCCAGCGGGTTGCGGACAGCTGGTCATTCGCTGAAATCGCCGAGTCGGCGCATCCGCCCCCTCTCGCTCGCTTCGCTTCGCGAGGCACGGGGGCAGATGCGCCGACTCTGCTCTCAGTAGGACGGCTGAGCCTGGACGTTCAGCTCATCGAACCTGACCCGCTTCGCCGAGGCGACGCGGGGGTCGCGCAGGTCGAAGACGTCGAAGCCGCGCTGGATCTCGTTGGAGTAGATGTAGCCGTTGTAGTAGTAGGTCGACCAGGGTCCGGCGATGGTCGTGGTGTCCTCGAACGGACCGCGGTCGAACCAGGCGATCTCCTTCGGGTTGGCCGAGTCGGTGAAGTCGTAGACCGACACACCGCCCTGGTACCAGGCCTGCACCATGATGTCCTTGCCCTTGACCGGGATCAGCGAGCCGTTGTGGGCGACGCAGTTCTCGGTGTTGGACTGGGTGCGCGGGATCTTGTAGTAGGACTTGAAGACGAGCTGGCCGCCCTCGATGTCGTAGATGCCGTTGGCGCCCTTCTTCATCCCGGTCTCCGGGTTGCAGGTCGGCGCACCGCCGCCGCCGAGCTCGTCGGTGAAGACGACCTTGGTGCCGGTGTTGTTGAAAGTGGCCGAGTGCCAGAACGCGAAGTTCGCGGTGTCGGTGACCTGCTCGGTCACCACCGGGTTCTCGCGGTCGGAGATGTCCATCAGGATGCCGTCACCCATGCAGGCGCCGGCGGCGATGTCCTTGGACGGGTAGGTGGTGATGTCGTGGCAGCCGGCGGTGTTGGTGTAGCCGCCGTCGGGGAACAGCACCGGCTCGTTGACCACCGCAGCGCGCTCGGGAGCCCGCTTCGGGATCTTCACGATGCTGATCTTGTCGTGCGGGGGCTGGCAGTCGGGGTATTCCGCGCGCGGACCGTAGGAGGAGACGTACGCATAGACCGACCGCCCGTCCTTGCTCGGTGCCAGCGAGTGGGTGTGCGAGCCGCACTTGGTCTCGACCGCCGCGACGTACTCCGGGTCTCTCGGGTTGCTGATGTCGAAGACGCGGATGCCTTCCCACGACTCCTTGATCGCGGCCGACTGCGCCACGTTGTCGCAGGTGTTGTTGCTGCGGCTGGAGTCGACGGAGAGGACCAGCAGGTCGCCGTAGACGGAGATGTCGTTCTGGGACCCGGGGCAGACGTACTGCTTCACGAGTCGTGGGCTGGCCGGGTTCCTGATGTCGATGACGTTGAACCCGTTGTAGTTGCCCGCGAAGGCGTAGTTGCCCTGGAAGGCGAGGTCGCTGTTGAGCGCGTTGGTGGGTGTGAAGGCACCCGACTTGGGGATGTTGGCGATCAGGTGCATGTTGGGTGTGCCGTCGGACTCGCCGGCGGGCACGACCGGGTTGTTGGCGCCCAGCTGGGCGAGGTCGTTGCCGGCGACGCAGGCGGAGGCGAAGTTGTCACCGAGCTTGGTGATCGCCTGCTTCTCTTCGGCTGTGCAGCTCGTCTGGGCCTCGGGAGCCTCGGTGGTCTCGTTGCCGTGGGTGTGGGACTCGTCTGCGGAGGACGGGGCGGCGACGGCCAGCCCTCCTGCGACAACCATGACCACCGCGATGGGGGCCAGGTATTGGGTGGGTCGTCTAAGCCTCATGTTCGCAAGCCTTCCGAGTCGGCCGCCGTGGGGTGGCACGGGCAGGACCTCTCAACTTTAGTAAAAGTCGTACACAGCAGGCATGGAATATGAATAAATTGTTCACCTCTGCGGGATCTCGGAAGGAGACACGTGCGCGCGAGGCGGTTGGGTGTCATCACATCGGGGGTCGTCTTCGCGGCGATCTCGCTCGGCGGGTGCGGAGGTTCCTCGGACGACGCGCACGGCGAGCACGCGGGGCACTCGCCCAGCCCGGAGGCGGCCGCCCAGTCGGCTCCCGTGGTTCAGGGCGGAGCGCCGGGCGAGGCCGCGCCGACGATCTCGCCCTCGGCCGCTGCCACGGACCCGTGGAGCCAGACCGATGCCGACTTCGTGACGATGATGATCCCGCACCACGCCCAGGCGCTGGAGATGACCCGGCTGGCGCGCGAGCACGGCGTCCACCCCGAGGTCGTCTCCCTGGCCAAGCGCATCGAGTCGGCCCAGGGCCCCGAGATCGTGGCGATGAGCGGATGGCTCAACACCCGCGGGCTGCGGGTGCCGCGTGCCTCGGACCCGGCGCACACGATGGCCGGCATGCTCACGCCGGACCAGATGAGCGAGCTCGGCAAGGCCCGTGGCGAGGCGTTCGACCGGCTCTTCCTGACCGGGATGATCCAGCACCACCAGGGCGCCCTGGAGATGGCGAAGCCGATGGCCTCCCAAGGCAGCGACGCGCTGGCGATCGAGATGGCGACGGACATCGAGGCCACCCAGTCGGTCGAGATCGACATCATGGAGAAGCTGCTCGAAGAGCTGTGAGAACCGGTACGGTTCCGCGGTGCCCCTCACCCCCGCTCGCCGTCGACGCGTGCTGATCGGCTCCGCCGTCGTCGTCTGCCTCGCCCTGATCACGACCGCGCTGGTCTACACCGGCGTCGTGATGCCGACCCGTCTGTTCGCGGCCAAGTACGACGTACGCGGCATCGACGTCTCCCACCACAACGGCACCGTCGACTGGCCACGGGTCGCCGAGCAGGACATCGACTTCGCCTGGATCAAGGCGACCGAGGGCTCAGCGCACGTGGACACGCGCTTCGCCGCCAACTGGGCCGAGGCCCAGCGAGCCGGGATCGCGACCGGCGCGTACCACTTCATGAGCTTCGAGAGCCCGGGCGCCGACCAGGCGCACAACATGATCGGCACCGTGCCCCGCGTGCCCGGCACTCTCGCCCCGGTCGTCGACCTGGAGCCCTATGGCTCCTTCAAGGGAAACCTGCCGCCCGCCACCGAGGTCCGCGCCATCCTGGACCCGCTGCTCGCCAAGCTCGAGGCTCACTACGGCATCGCGCCGGTCATCTACACGACCCCGTCGGCCTACCGCGCCTACCTGGTCGACCTCTACCCCGACAACCCCATCTGGTTCCGCTCCGTCGCCTGGCCACCCCGGGTCCCCGACGGACGTGACTGGACCGTCTGGCAGTACTCCAACCGGGACCGGCTCGACGGCGTGGGCAGCGAGGCCGAGGCGTACGTGGATATGAATGTGCTCTCCGACGACGTGGACCTCGACGAGCTCACCCTTCGCTGAAATCGCCGAGTCGGCGCATCCCGCCCCTTTTCGCTCGCTTCGCTTCGCGAAGCACGGGGCAAGATGCGCCGACTCGGCTATGCCTCAGTGGCCGTGACCGTGGCCGTGACCTGCTGCGGGGGCCTCTTCCTCTTCCGGCTTGTCGACGACCAGGGTCTCGGTCGTGAGCAGCATGCCCGCGATCGAGGTGGCGTTGATCAGCGCGGAGCGGGTGACCTTGACGGGGTCGATGACGCCCTGGGCGACCAGGTCGCCGTACTCACCCGTGGCGGCGTTGAAGCCCTGCCCGACACCGAGGTCGCGGACCTTGGTGGTGATGACGTAGCCGTTGTCGCCACCGTTCTCGGCGATCCAGCGCAGCGGCTCGTCGGCGGCCTTGCGGACGACGCGTACGCCGACCGCCTCGTCGCCCTCGAGGCCGAGGTCCTTCTCCAGGACGGAGACGGCGTGGATCAGCGCGGAGCCACCGCCGGCGACGATGCCCTCCTCGATGGCGGCGCGGGTCGCGGAGACAGCGTCCTCGATGCGGTGCTTCTTCTCCTTGAGCTCCACCTCGGTGTGGGCGCCGACCTTGATCACGCAGACGCCACCGGCGAGCTTCGCGAGGCGCTCCTGGAGCTTCTCGCGGTCCCAGTCGGAGTCGGTGCGCTCGATCTCGGACTTGATCTCGTTGACGCGACCCTCGACCGCGGCAGCGTCGCCGCCGCCTTCGACGATCGTGGTGTTGTCCTTCGTGACCGTGATCCGGCGAGCGGTGCCGAGCACCTCGAGGCCGACCTGGTCGAGCTTGAGGCCGACCTCCTCGGCGACGACCTGCGCGCCGGTGAGGATCGCGATGTCCTGCAGCATGGCCTTGCGGCGGTCACCGAACGCGGGCGCCTTGACGGCGGTCGCATTGAAGGTGCCCTTGATCTTGTTCACGACCAGGGTCGAGAGGGCTTCGCCCTCGACGTCCTCGGCGATGATGAACAGCGGCTTGCCGGCGGCGATGACCTTCTCCAGCAGCGGCAGGAGCTCCTGGATGGAGCTGATCTTGCCCTGGACGAGCAGGATCAGCGGGTCGTCGATGACGGCCTCCATCCGCTCCTGGTCGGTCACGAAGTACTGAGAGATGTAGCCCTTGTCGAACTGCATACCCTCGGTGAACTCGAGCTCGGTGCCCGTGGTGTTGGACTCCTCGACGGTGATGACACCGTCCTTGCCCACCTTCGCGAAGGCCTCGGCGAGGATCTCGCCGATCTTCGCGTCGCGGGAGGAGATGGTGGCGACCGAGGCCATGTCGGACTCGTCGACGACCTCACGGGCAGCGGCACGCAGGGCGTCGCCGACGGCAGCCGCGGCGGCGTCCATACCGCGCTTGAGGCTCATCGGGTTCGCGCCGGCGGCAACCGCGCGCAGACCCTCGTGGACCATCGCCTGGGCGAGGACGGTCGCGGTGGTCGTACCGTCACCAGCGATGTCGTTGGTCTTGGTCGCAACCTCCTTGGTGAGCTGAGCACCAAGGTTCTCGAACGGGTCGTCCAGCTCGATCTCACGCGCGACGGTGACACCGTCGTTGGTGATCGTCGGAGCGCCCCACTTCTTGTCGAGGACGACGTAGCGGCCCTTGGGGCCCAGCGTCACCTTGACGGCGTTGGCGAGGGCGTCGACGCCACGCTCGAGGGCGCGGCGGGCGTTCTCGTCGAACTCCAGGATCTTCGGCATTTCACATACTCCCTTGTACGCACGGACGCGGCCGGGCCGGCTGGCCCGGCCGCGTCAGATGTGCGAGACGGATGATCGTCAGGCGATGACTGCGAGGATGTCGCGGGCCGAAAGGATGAGGTACTCCTCGCCGGCGTACTTCACCTCGGTGCCGCCGTACTTGCTGTAGATGACCTTGTCGCCGACGGCGACGTCGAGCGGGACGCGGTTGCCCTTGTCGTCGATGCGACCCGGGCCGAGCGCCAGGACCTCGCCCTCCTGGGGCTTCTCCTTGGCGGTGTCCGGGATGACCAGACCGGAGGCGGTGGTCTGCTCGGCCTCGACGGCCTTCACGACGATCCGGTCCTCAAGAGGCTTGATGTTGACCGACACTGTGTCGACCTCCCCATTTCTTTTCTACGGAGTCAGACTTCGGTGGGTGTTGCTACGTCTGTGCTTGCGATCTGCCACGTACGCCGTCGCGGGGGTCGCACCCGGCTCGCAAGCGCTGGCACACTCAGGGGGAGAGTGCCAGTGCAGACGTTAGCACTCGGCTGCAATGAGTGCCAGCAAGGCTGGTCTATCGCTGCCCGGGGATCCGCACCATCAGCGCGATCGCACCGGCGAGAAGCCCGACGACGATGATCCCGCCGACCACCAGGAACGACCAGCGATCCTCGCTGTCGTCCTTTTCCTCGAAAGTGGTGATCTCGAGCTCCTCCCCGTCGCTCAGCTGGGACGGCAGCAGGGTGGACTCCCCCGGGGCGGCCGACTTCTCGGCTGGGGCCGAGCGGCGCGGTTCCGGCTCCGACTCCTCCGCCGTCGGCGTACGTTCGGCCTTCGCCTCGTCCTTCTCCGCCGTCGTCTCCTCGGCCGCTTCGGGCGCACTCGCGGCCGGGATCTGCACGTACGTCACCGAGTAGCTCTCCAGCTGCTTGCCGGAGCTGTGCGCGACGACCGTGCTCCTCTGCGGCGTGGACAGGGTGTGCGTCTCCGCACCTGCGTTGCCGCGACCGACCACGCAGAAGGACGCGATCCGGTAGCCCTCGGGCGCCGTCGCGGTGACCGAGGCGGTGCCCACCGAGGAGTAGGTGCGGTCCCCGGATGAGCAGTGGCCCATCGGAGTCGCGGTGTCTGCCGAAGCCGGCGCGGCGAGCAACAGTGACAGCAGCGTGATGACGGCCGCGGCCACCGAGGAGATCAGAGAGGTCAGAGAGGTCATGCGGGGGGATCTACGCACTCGGCGGATCCTAGATCACAAACACCCAGTGGGGTAATGGAGTTTGCCCGGACCGGAAACCGGCCTGAGAGGATCGCTGCATGGACCTCGACGCCTTCTCCTGGTTGCTGACCGATGACGGGCAGCGGCTGCTGGCGCGGGCCACCGAGATGACGGCGTCGGCGCCGACCGACGGCAAGAGAGACGGCAAGGACTCGGCGCTGGCGGTGCAGACCGCCCTGCGCAAGGACGAGGCGGCCGAGCGCGTGGCCGTGGCGATGACCCAGGTCGACCTGCGCCGGAAGGCGGCCGCCAAGTTCGGCGACCTGGCACCGCGGATGTACTTCACCCCAGACGGCCTCGAGCAGGCCACCCGCCTCGCCGTGGCCCACCACCGGGCGGCGCGGCTGCGTGCCTTCGATGCGACGAGCGTCATCGATCTGGGCTGCGGGATCGGCGGTGACCTGATCGCGTCCTCCCGCGCTGGGCTCACCGCCGCCGGGGTCGACAACAATCCCGAGAGGGTCGCCGTCGCTCAGGCGAACCTCGACGCCCTCGGGCTGCCAGGCGCTGTCACCGTCGCCGACGCGACAGGTGTCGACCACTCCCCCTTCGACGTCGCGTACGCCGATCCGGCGCGCCGCGGCGCCAAGGGCCGGGTCTTCTCCGCGGAGGGGTGGACGCCGCCGTGGTCGTGGGTCGAGACGCTCTTCGCGCGCGACGCGTGCGTGAAGGTCGCTCCCGGCATCCCGCACGACCTCGTACCCGACAAGGTGGAGGCCGAATGGGTCAGCGACCGCGGCGAGGTCAAGGAGGCCGCGCTGTGGTCAGGCTCGCTGGCCAGCACCCACCGCCGGGCCACCGTGATCGGCGAGCGCGGCCTGGCGACGCTCACCTCCGAGGACGATCCCGGTGCCGAGGTCGGCGCGGTCGCCGAGTTCCTCTACGAGCCCGACGGGGCCGTGATCCGCGCGGGTCTGGTCACCGCCGTCGCCGCCGGGGTGCAGGGCCACCTGATCGACGAGCACATCGCATACGTCGCCTCGTCCGCCTCCTTCGAGACACCGTTCGCCCGCGGGTATCAGGTGCTCGAGGAGCTCCCCTACCGGGACAAGCAGCTCAAGGCGGCGCTTCGCGAGCGCGGGATCGGGAAGCTGACCATCAAGAAGCGTGGCGTACAGGTCGTCCCCGAGCAGCTCCGCAAGCGGCTCGCACTGTCCGGCTCCGAGGAGGCCACGATCGTGCTCACCCGGGTCGCCGGCGAGGGAACGTGCCTGTTGGTGCGCCCGTTCTGAGGTGGTCTCGACAAGCTCGACCACCGTTACGCCAGGACGGTCGTGATCGGCTGGGAGGAGTCCGCCGGGAGGTCAAGCGCCGAAGGCGTACGTCCCCTGGCCACCATCTCCGCCCCCAGAGCCGCCACCATCGCCCCGTTGTCGGTGCACAGCCCCGGGCGTGGAACTCGGACGCGGATGCCGAGCTTGGTGGCACGCTCCTCGGCGAGCACTCGAAGACGGCTGTTTGCCGCGACGCCGCCGCCGATGATGATGTCCTCGATGCCTTCGGAGGAGGCTGCGTCGAGGGCCTTTCGGACTAGGACGTCGACCACGGCCTCCTGGAAGCTGGCGGCCACATCGGCAACCGGGACGGGTTCGCCGCTGCGCTCCTTGGCCTCGATCCAGCGGGCGACCGCGGTCTTGAGGCCGGAGAAGGAGAAGTCGAAGCGGTGACGCTCCAGGTCGCGGCGGCCGGTGAGCCCGCGGGGGAAGTCGATCGCGATCGAGCTGCCCGACGTGGCGGTCCGGTCGATCACCGGGCCGCCGGGGAAGCCGAGGCCGAGCAGGCGGGCGACCTTGTCGAAGGCCTCGCCCGCGGCGTCGTCGATGGTCGCGCCCATCGGGTCGACACCCTCGGTGATGTCGGTGACCTTGAGCAGGCTGGAGTGGCCGCCGGAGACGAGCATGGCAACGCACGGCTCGGGAAGCGGCCCGTGCTGCAGCTGGTCGACCGCGACATGTGAAGCGAGGTGGTTGACCCCGTAGATCGGCTTGTCGAGCCCGAGGGCGAGCGCCTTGGCCGCCGCCACCCCGACCAGCAGGGCACCCGCGAGGCCCGGTCCCGAGGTGACGGCGATCGCGTCTACGTCGTGGAGCTTGATGCCCGACTCCTCGCAGGCACGCTCGATCGTCGGCACCATCGCCTCCAGGTGCGCCCGGCTGGCAACCTCTGGCACGACCCCGCCGAACCGGGCATGCTCCTCGACGCTGCTCGCCACCGCGTCGGCCAGCAGCGTGTGCCCGCGCACCACCCCGATCCCCGTCTCATCGCACGACGTCTCGATGCCAAGGACCAAGGGCTCGTCGGCGAGGGGGCCAGCAGTCATAGGGGCATTCTGCCTTGTGAGCGCTGAGCAACCGGAAAGCGGCCCGCGTGCCTTGTAACCGACGCGGCCAGCGAGAGAGTCCTCCGGCAGCGGAAGGAATTTTCCTTGCGCTCGGCAGCCGTCAGGTTTGCGGCGTGATCCCGGGCCACGCTGGACTCACCTTCTCTCCGCGGAAGGAATTTTCCTTCCGCTGGCACCGCTAGGCCCCACCTCAGTTGATCCGCCGGAAGGAATTTTCCTTCCGGCGACAGCCGATCACGCCGCCGCAGCGCTGATCGGGAACTCCGCCAGAGACGCATGGACCGCCTCCCACAGGCGATGCGCGAGATCTGAGTCGATCGGATCCGCTGTGCAGAGACCGTCCCAGAGTCCCCGAAGGATCACCTCCACTCCTGCCGCCTCGAAGTCGGTGAGCTCGCGGCCGAGTACTGATCGGAACCAGAACCTCGCGTCGTGCCACAGCTCGCCCACTGCTTGTCCGACGCCGTCGTCGGAACGGGCGAGCTCCTCGAAGCCGAGCCAAGCTCTCAGGAAGAACAGGTCGTCCTCGCTCGCGGGCAGAAAGCCGGCCCAGCCGGTCCCATTCACCCGATCCGCGATCCGAGTCCAAAACATGTCCGCGAACGCAGCGGTTGCGTGCGGCAGCATCCCCTGCGTCCCGCCGAACCACCGGTGCAGCGTCGACACACCCGTCTTCGCCTCCTCGGCGATCGTCTGAAGCGTGGGCGGACGGAGCCCGCTGCGCCCGATCGTCCGGGCCAGAGCGAGGCCCGCGGTCTGCGAATCGAAGGCGTTGCGTCTGAGGTGCATGACACCCATCGCAACACAGAGCACCGACAATTTTCGGGCTCGTAAGTTTCGGGCTAGTCAGCCTCGGCCGCTCACGACGGAGCAACAAGATCGAAAGCCAGCACGATCCCCGTCGCCCCATCGCGGTAGTAGCGCTCCCGGCGGTCGATCTCGACGAATCCGGCTTGGTGGTAGAACTCGATGGCCCCGACGTTGCCCTCGCGTACCTCAAGGAGAAGTCGCTCGGCTCCCTCGCTCCGTGCGAGGTCGATCGACGCGGCGAGGAGCGATCCACCGATCCCGCGACGGCGCTGCTCCTCGGCGGTCGCGATCCGCTGGAGCTCGGCGATCTCGTAGACGACGCTCACCAGCGCGTGGCCGATGACCGTTCCCGCATCATCGACGGCGACGAGGATCCGGACCGTCGGCATCTTCCCGTCGATCGCCACCTGCAGGTACTCGGGTGTCCAGGCATCGTCCGGGAACGCCTCGAGCTCGAGGGCGGCGATCGCGTCGACGTCGTCCGGGCCGGCCGGACGCACAGTCACTGGGAAACCTTCTTCTGGGCCTTCTTCTGGGCAGCCTGCTCCACCGCATCCGGCCGACGCAGGTAGAGCGGCTCAGGATCCATCAGCTCGACCTGCTCCTCGGCCACCGCCCGGGCCAACCAGCCGGCGGAGGGCCGCACGGGGCCGAGCGGTGTCGGGAACGCCTCGGGATAGAGCAACGCCCCCTCGCCGACGACCGGCGCCGACGTGGCGACCTCGGCGGGGCGGGCGACGACAGGACCCTCGAGGCGTACGCCGTCGGGGTCGTAGGAGGCCAGGTAGACCTCCTTGCGCCGCGCGTCCGTGGCGACGAAGAACGGGCCGCCGATGCCGGAGGCAACGGCCTCCACCGCCAGCACATCCAGCGTGCAGGCCGCATAGACCGGGATCTCCAGCGCGAACCCGAGCGTGCGGGCGGTGACCAGCCCGACCCGCAGGCCGGTGAACGGCCCGGGGCCAGCGCCGACGGCGATGGCGGTCAGATCCTGGCGTACGATCCCGGCCGTCGCGAGGATGTCGGAGATCAGCGGCGCGAGCTGCTCCCCATGCTTCATGGTGCGGTCGGAGGCGACCTCGGCGACGACGTCGTCGCCATCGTGGAGCGCCACAGTCACCTGGGGCGTGGCGGTGTCAAAGGCGAGAAGCACAACTCACACCCTAGAGCGCACTGAGGTCCACGCCGCGCCAGCGGGCCCCGACCGGGAGGATCTCCACGCGCCGAGGATCCGCACCGTCGGGCGCCTCGACCAGATCCAACGGAGCCTCGTCGGCCTCGGCACGTACGATCCGGATCTCCAGCCGCGACTCGGAGAGCCCCTCGGCCAGGCCCTCGCCCCACTCCACGACCGTCACCGCGTCGTCGAGATCCGTGTCCAGGTCGAGGTCGTCGAGCTCCTCGATACCGCCGAGCCGATAGGCGTCGACGTGGACGAGCTCCGGGCCGCCGACGGTCGAAGGATGCACCCGGGCAATGACGAAGGTCGGCGAGGTGATCTCGCCGCGGACCTCGAGCCCGGCCCCCAAACCCTTGGTGAAGGTGGTCTTACCGGCGCCGAGGCCACCGGAGAGGACGAGTACGTCACCGGCGGCGACCAGGCCTGCCACCCGTCGACCGAGCTCGAACATGGCGTCGGGATCGAGCGCCTCGACGACATACTCGTTCAACGGGCGATGGAGCCGTACCGCGGGCGACTCTCGGGAGATCTCCCGAAATCCCTGCCGCACCCAGAACCGCAACGTCTCCGGAAGCTCCTCTCGCGCGATCACCGCGAGATCCTCGAACCCCTCCGAGACCGCGACCCCGGCGGAGTACGTCACCATCTTGTGCGCGACCCCATGACCCTGCTGATCAGGTAGAACAGCGAAACGACGCAGCCACAGGGTCGAGTCCGCGGGATCCATGACGACGGCCCCGACGCCAACCCCGTCCAACCGCGCCACCACCCCGCCGAAGCCAGCCAAGCGGTCCTTCATCGACGCCTCGGTCTCGCCGAGCGCATCCGCGGGCGGGTCCAGCGGCGGGCGGGCGGAGAATGCCGCCCGGACGATACCGAGCACCTCGGTCGCGGCCTCCGGCCCGACCCGCTCGAAGACGAGCGTCATGCCGAGGCCGCATCCCGGGTGGCCGAGGCGAGCAGCTGGTCGAGCTCGGCGTTGACCTGACCGTGCCGCTCGAGGATGACCATGTGGCCGGCCTTCTCGCACTCGACCAGCCGGGAGCCCGGGATGTAGGAGTGCAGCTTGCGGCTGTGGCCGATCGAGGTGAGACGGTCGGCGGTGCCGCAGATGATCGTGGTCGGCACCCGGCCGAGCATGGTGATCGACGAGAACTTGTCCAGCGCGCGGAAGCTCGGGAAGAACTCGGCGACTACCTCGAACGGCGTCTGCGAGAGCAGTCCGTCGACGAAGTCGACGTACGCCTCCGGCACCTCGTCCCCGAAGGCGAACACGTCGGTGAAGACGGTCGCCACCGAGGACCCCATGGCACGGAACCGGTCGACGATGCCGTGCCCTCGGGCCAGCGTGCGCATGGTGCTGTTGGCGATCCCGCCGGACAGCTTGGCCGGGAGCACCGGGATCAGCAGCCGGCTCGGGTCGAGACCACCCGCGGTCGTCGAGATCAGGGCAGTACCGATGATGCGGCCACCCTCGGCGTACGGTGCGAACAGCTCGGGGTGATCCTCGGCGAGCGCGGCGATCGTCATCCCGCCCATCGAGTGACCGACCAGGATCACCGGCCCCTCCGGCACGACCGCGTCCAGCACCCGGAGCAGGTCGTCGCCCAGCTGGTCGATGGTGGCGTTGCCGAGCGAGGAGCGGCCGCTGCGGCCGTGGCTGCGCTGGTCGTAGAAGACCGACCGCACCAGGCCGCGGTAGGCGGCGCGCTGGAAGTGCCAGCAGTCGAGGTTGAGGCAGTAGCCGTGCACGAAGACGAGCGTCACCCCGCTGGCCCCGCCGGGGTGCGAGTGAGCCGGGTCGACCTCATCGACCTCGACATGCAGAGGTACGCCATCGGAGGTCACCACCGTGACCGGGCAGGACCTCAGCGTACCGAGCGGGGTCCGGTCCTCGGGGCGTTCCTCGATCGCACGACGGTGTTTCCTGACCACCACTGCGCCGCGGGCCGCGGCAGCGACCGCCGCCGCTCCCAGAGTGCCCGCCGCGATCTGGCCGATCCGTGCTGCGATGCTGCTCATGTGTCGTCTCCCTGCTCGGTGTCGACGTCCGTGTCAACATAACGGCGCTTCATCCGTCCTCCGATTCTGGTGACGACCTCGTAGGCGATGGTCTCGCTCGCCTCGGCCCAGTCCTGGGCGGTCGGCTCGCCATCGGCACCGGTGCCCCACAGGAGCACCTCGGCACCGCGTTCGACCGAAGCGTCCCCGAGATCGACGACGATCTGGTCCATGCAGATGGTGCCACGCACGGGGTATCGAGCTCCGTCGATCCACACCTCGGCGCGATTCCCGGCACGACGCTGGATGCCCTCGGCGTAGCCGACCGGGATCAGCCCCACCGTCGTCGGCTCCTCTGCCACCCAGGTGTGGTTGTAGGAGACACCCGCACCTGCCTCGATCGGCTTCACCAGCGCCAGCTCGGCCCGCACGGTCATCGCCGGGACGAGTCCGAGCTCGGCCCACGGCGATCCCTCGACGCCGGGCGCCGGGTCGATGCCGTACGTCGCGATCCCGACCCGCACCAGGTCGAGCCGCGCGCTGGGGCGCAGCAGCGCTCCCGCGGAGTTGGCCAGGTGACGCACCTCGGGCCGGAGGCCGGCCTCCTCGGCGACCGCGAGCGCCTCGGCGAAGACCTTCTCCTGGAGGGCGCTGGCCGGGTCGGCGGTGTTCTCGCTGGCGCTGAAGTGCGACCAGATCCCGGTGACCCGGATCGCTCCCTCGGCCTCCAGGATGCGCGCCAGCCCGACCAGCTTCGGCCAGTCGCCGAAGGGCGCGCCGCCCCGGCTGAGTCCGGTGTCGACCTTGAGCTGCACCCGGGGCGTCATGCCCAGGGTGTCGCCGGCCGCGGCGAACTTCTCCAGGTCGGCGATCGTGTAGGCGGTGACGTCGATGTCCGCTGCCACGAGCTCCTCGGCGGGCTCGCTGGGCATGATCAGCCAGGCCAGCAGCCGGCCCTCGTCGCCCGCCGCGCGCAGCGCGAGCGCCTCGTCGGCCGAGGCCACGCCGAGCCAGTCCGCGCCGCCCTCCCGAGCGGCCCGCCCGGCCTCGACCAGGCCGTGCCCGTAGCCGTCGGCCTTGACCACCGTCATGATCGGCGTACGCAGGTGCTCCCGCAGCCGCGAGACGTTGTGTCGGATCGCGGCGAGGTCGATGACGATCTCGGCTCGCCGAAGCGGAGCCCGAGGCGCTGGGCTCGGTGACATGGTGTCAAGGATAGTTCCTGCGCAGTGCTCAATTGCGTAGGGGGGAGACAGCAGGAAGGGACCGGATAACGGCGGGTATGGCCGCAGCCACCCCGCTCGCGGTGACCGGCCCACCCGCGCTCGCAAGGCTCGCCGCCGCGCCATGCAGCCAGGCGCCCGCCGAGGCGGCGTCGATGGGGGCGAGACCGGCGGCCAGCAGCGAGCCGATCAGTCCGCCGAGCACGTCCCCCGAACCGGCGGTGGCCAGCCAGGAGGTGCCCGTGGTGTTGACCCGTACCGGTGTGCCGGGGTCCGGTGAGGCGATCGTGGTACGCCGCCCCTTCAGCAGCACCACCGCATCGAACCGCTTGGCCGCGAGCCGTGCGTAGTGCAGCGGACGAGCCTCGATCTCGCCGCGGTCCTCTCGGATCAGCGCCGCGAGCTCGCCGGCGTGCGGAGTCAGGATCGCGGGCACCCCGAGCGGCCCGTTCAGCGCACGCAGGCTGTCGGCGTCGATGACCAGAGGTACGCCGCTCGCCCGGGCGAACGCAAGCGCGCTGTTGGCGCCGTCGGCGCTGCCGGAGCCGACCACCCAGGCCTGTGCCTGGCCGTCGCCGACGACCTCCGGGTTGTGTCGCTTGACCCACTCCGAGGCGGTGCCGACGTAGCGGACCATCCCGGCCAGTCCGGTGTTGGCGCCGGAGACGGCCAGCAGCGCGGCCCCGGGGTAGGTGGCGCTGCCGACCCTCAGCCCCACCACGCCGCGGGAGTACTTGTGCCCGTCCGGCGCGGGACGCGGCACCAGGTCCGCCACATCGGCGGCCTCGAGGCTCTCGATGGCCGGCCTCGGCAGCCGGAGGCCGATGTCCACCAGCTGCACCGTCCCGCACGCCGAAGCGGCCGGGTCGAGCAGGTGACACGGCTTGTGGGTTCCGAAGGTGACCGTCAGGTCAGCGGTCACATGGGCGCCGTCGACCTCACCGGTGTCGACGCAGACCCCGCTCGGCGTGTCGACGGAGACGACCGGGATCCCGGGGAGCAGGGCCAGTGCCGCCTCCGCGTCCGGCCTCAGCCCGGGCTTTCCCCCGATCCCGACGATCCCGTCGACGACGACATCGAAGGTGGTCGAGCTCGTCGAGAAGACGCCCGAGGACACTGTCCCTCCGGCCGCCTTCAGAGCAGCGACCCCACCCGCATGCGCCCGGTCCGACAGCAACCACGCCTCGACCCGCGCCCCTCGACGCGCGAGCAGCGCCCCGGCGTACAACGCGTCTCCGCCGTTGTCCCCGCTCCCGACGAGCAGGACGATGCGTTTCCCGTAGGCACCGCCGAGACCCCGCCCGCGAAGGTGACCGATGACCGCGTAGGCCAGCCCGGCCGCCGCGCGCTGCATCAGGGCACCTTCTGGCAGGCTCGCCATCAGGGCTCTCTCTGCCGCTCTGACCTGCTCAACCGAGTGCGCACGCCGCATGGCCCCAGCCTACGCGCCCATGCCCTGGCGGGCCTGGGCCGAAGGGCTCGAACAAGCCCCGTCAGTCCTCCAGGACGACCATCGCCGAGGCGATGCCGGCGTCGTGGGAGAGCGAGAGGTGGACGGTGGCGACACCGAGCTTGGTGGCCTGCGCCAGCACGGTGCCGCGGAGCTCGAACCGGGGCTGGCCGGAGGACTCCGAGATCACCTCGGCGTCGTGCCACTCCATCCCCTGCGGCGCACCGAGCGCCTTGGCGAGCGCCTCCTTGGCGGCGAACCGGGCGGCCAGCGAGGCCATCGGCTTCGCCGCCTCTGCGGGCGTGAACAGGCGCTCGCGCAGCCGCGGCGTACGCTCCAGCGACTCCTCGAAGCGCTCCAGGTCGCAGACGTCGATCCCGACTCCGAGGACTGCCATCAGAGGACCGCCATCACTCGACCGTGACGGACTTGGCGAGGTTGCGCGGCTGGTCGACGTCGTAGCCGAGCTCGGTGGCGAGCTGGCAGGCGAAGAGCTGCAGCGGTACGACCGCGACGAGCGGCTGCAGGAGCACCGGCACCTTGGGCAGCCGGATGATCGTGTCGGAGACCGAGTCGACCGAGTCGTCGCCCTCCTCGACCAGGGCGATGGTGCGGGCGCCGCGGGCACGCACCTCCATGATCCCGGAGCGCATCTTGTCGTGCAGGAAGTCGCGGCCGCGCGGGGGCACGATGCACCAGATCGGCAGGCCCTCCTCGACCAGCGCGATCGGACCGTGCTTGAGCTCGCCGGCGGCGAACCCCTCGGCGTGCAGGTAGGCGAGCTCCTTGAGCTTGAGCGCGCCCTCCAGCGCCACCGGGTAGCCGGCGTGGCGCCCCAGGAACAGGAAGGCGCGACGGTCGGCGTACTCGCGGGCCAGGTCGTAGACCTGCGGTGCGGTCTCCAACACCTTCGACACGGCCGCAGGCATCGCCTCGAGCTGGGTCATCACGCCGTCGATCTCGTCGCCGTACATGGTGCCCTTGACCTGGGCCAGGTAGAGCGCGAGCAGGTAGCAGGCGACCAGCTGGGTGACGTACCCCTTGGTCGAGGCGACGCCGATCTCCGGGCCGGCGTGGGTGTAGATGACCGCGTCGGACTCGCGCGGGATCGTGGAGCCGTTGGTGTTGCAGATCGCCAGCACCTTGGAGCGCTGCGAGCGCGCGTGCCGGATCGCCTGCAGCGTGTCGGCGGTCTCGCCGGACTGGGAGATCGCCACGACCAGGGTGGAGTTGTCGAGGATCGGGTCGCGGTAGCGGAACTCGGAGGCCAGCTCGACCTCGACCGAGATCCGGCACCAGTGCTCGATGGCGTACTTCGCGACCATCCCGGCATAGAACGAGGTCCCCGCGGCGATGATGATGATCTTGGTGACCTCGCGCAGCTCGTCGTCGTCGAGCCGCATCTCGTCGAGGTGCAGAGACCCCAAAGGCGTACGCCGCCCCAGCAGCGAGTCGGCGACCGCACGAGGCTGCTCGAGGATCTCCTTGCGCATGAACCAGTCGTGGCCGTCCTTCTCGGCGGCGGCGAGGTCCCAGTCGACGTGGAAGCGGCGGCCCTCGGCGGGGGTGCCGTCGAAGTTGGTGACGGTCGCGCCCTCGCGGGTGATGGTGACGACCTGGTCCTGGTCGAGCTCCATCGCCTCGCGGGTGTGCTCGATGAAGGCGGCGACGTCGGAGCCGAGGAACGACTCGCCCTCGCCGAGACCGACCACGAGCGGGCTGTTGCGCCGGGCGGCGACGACCCGGGACGGGTCCTGGGCGTCGATCGCGACGAAGGTGAACGCACCTTCGAGGATCGAGCAGACCTTCTGCATCGCGATGGTCAGGTCGGCTCCGCCGACGACCTCGCGCTCGAGCAGGTGGGCGGCGACCTCGGTGTCGGTCTGCGAGGTGAACTCGTGCCCGTCGGTCTCCAGCGAGGCCCGCAGCTCGGCGAAGTTCTCGATGATGCCGTTGTGCACGACCGCGACGCGGCCGGTGCGGCCGACGTGCGGGTGGGCGTTGCCGTCGGTCGGGCCGCCGTGGGTCGCCCAGCGGGTGTGGCCGATCCCGGTCGTCGACGCCGGCAGCGGCGTGTCCGCGATCGCCTTCTCCAGGTTGGCGAGCTTGCCGGCCCTCTTGTCCACCGCCAGCCCGTCGGCGGTGATCAGAGCGATCCCCGCCGAGTCATAGCCGCGGTACTCCAACCGCCGCAGCCCATCGATCACGACGTCCTGCGCCGACCGGTCTCCGACGTACCCAACGATGCCGCACATGGCCGATGATCCTACGGCTCTCGTGGACCCCAGCAGGAAGCGGCGGCGCATGTGCGTAACAATCGTTGCCATGTCACACCCCGGGCCACACGGCGATGACCGCGGCTCCTCGCCCTACGTCGAGCTCGACCGTAGCGCGTGGGCCGAGCTCGCGACCGAGACCGAGAGTCCGCTGACCGAGGCCGAGATCGAGTCGCTGCGGGGCCTGGGCGACCAGATCGACCTCAACGAGGTCGAGGAGGTCTTCCTACCGCTGAGCCGCCTGCTGAGCCTCTACGTGAGCGCCTCGGACAAGCTCCATGACCAGCAGGAGCTGTTCCTCGGCAAGACGATGCCGGAACGTACGCCGTTCGTCATCGGCGTCGCCGGGTCCGTCGCCGTCGGCAAGTCGACCACGGCTCGTGTCCTCCAGCAGATGCTCGCCCACTGGCCCGAGCACCCCAACGTCGCTCTGGTCACCACCGACGGTTTCCTCTACCCCAACGCCGAGCTCGAGCGGCGCGGCCTGATGGAGCGCAAGGGCTTCCCGGAGTCGTACGACCGCAAGGCCCTGCTCCGCTTCCTCGTCGACCTCAAGTCGGGCGAGGACGAGGTACGTGCGCCGATCTACTCACACCTGACCTACGACGTCACCGACCAGACCGTGCTGGTCAAGAAGCCCGACATCGTCATCCTCGAGGGCCTCAACGTCCTGCAGCCCTCCCGGGTCCGCGCCGACGGCACCATCTCCCTCGCCCTCTCGGACTTCTTCGACTTCTCCGTCTTCGTCGACGCCGACTCCCGCGACATCAAGCAGTGGTACGTCGAGCGGTTCCTCCGGCTGCGTGAGACCGCCTTCCGCGACCCGTCGTCCTACTTCACGAAATATGCGGCCCTGAGCCACGACGAGGCCATCACCCGCGCCACCGAGATCTGGAACGAGATCAACGGCCCCAACCTCCGCGAGAACGTCCTCCCCACCCGCTCCCGCGCCACCCTCGTCCTCCGCAAGGACCGCGACCACTCCGTCCGCTACGTACGTCTGCGCAAGATCTGACGCCGAGTCGGCTCGTTAGAACGAGCCGACTCGGCGACGGGTGTGACAGGAGGGGTCAGAGGGCCAGGCGGGACCGGACCACGTCCGCGAGGCGCTCGGCACAGGCCTCGGCCTCGTGATGGGTGGGGGCCTCGACCATGACGCGTACGAGGTTCTCGGTGCCCGACGGGCGCAGCAGGATCCGCCCGGAGCCGGCGAGGGCCTTCTCCTCGGCGGCGACGGCGTCGAGGAGGCCGTCGTCGGTCTTGCAGCGGGCCTTGTCGACGCCCTTGACGTTGAGCAGGACCTGCGGGAGTCGGGTGACGACGGAGGCGAGGTCGGCGAGGGTGCGCCCGGTGAGGGTCATCCGCTGCAGGACGTGCAGCGCGGTGAGGATGCCGTCGCCGGTGGTGGCGTGCTCGCTCATGATGATGTGGCCGGACTGCTCGCCACCGATGGCGTAGCCGCCCCGGCGCATCTCCTCGAGCACGTAGCGGTCGCCCACGGCGGTCTGCTTCACATGGACGCCGGCAGCGTCCATCGCCTTGACGAACCCGAGGTTGCTCATCACGGTGACGACCACGGTGTCGTCCGGGAGCCGGCCGGCGTCGTGGAGCCCGAGGGCGAGGATCGCGATGAGCTGGTCGCCGTCGACGAGGTTGCCCTCACCGTCGACGGCCAGGCAGCGGTCGGCGTCGCCGTCCCAGGCGAACCCGACGTCGGCGCCGTGCTCGACGACCGCCTTCTGGAGCATCTCCGGGTGGGTCGAACCGACGCCGTCGTTGATCGAGAGGCCGTCGTTGACGTCGTTGATCGCGATCACCTTCGCCCCGGCCTGGTCCAAAGCAAGCGGACCTGCGGCCGCGGCCGCTCCGTTGGCGCAGTCGACGACGACGGTCAGCCCGTCGAGTCGGCGCTCGAGCGTGGAGATCAGGTGGGCTGCGTACGTCTCCACCGGGTTCTCATGGGAGGAGATCCGGCCCACCGACGCGCCCGTCGGGCGGTCCCACGGCTCGTCGAGGTGCGCCTCGATCCGGTCCTCGAGCACGTCGTCGAGCTTGTGCCCGCCACGCTGGAGGAACTTGATGCCGTTGTCGGGCATCGGGTTGTGCGAGGCCGAGATGACCACACCGAGGTCGGCCTGGAGGGCCGCGGTGAGATAGGCGACCCCGGGCGTCGGCAGCACGCCGACGTCGATCACGTCGCAGCCGGCCGAGGCCAGACCGCCGGCCACCGTGGCCTGCAGGAACTGTCCGGAGACGCGCGAGTCGTTGCCGACCACCGCCAGCGGCTTGCGCGGTCCATCGGTGGTCGAGCCTGTCGAGACCCGCAGCTCCTCGGTCAGAACCAGTGCCGCCGAGGTCGCCAGGTTCTGGGCGAGCGAGGCGGTGAGGATCTCGCCGTTCGCGAGACCGCGAACTCCGTCAGTGCCGAAAAGGCGTGCCACGTCCGTGTGACCTTCTTTCGTACGTCGGCCCCCGCCCGAAAAATGAGTTGGGGTGCCTCGGCGAGCCGAGGCACCCCAACAATGCTAGGCGATCGCGAGGGCGATCAGCGCTTGCTGAACTGCGAGGCCTTGCGGGCCTTCTTGAGACCGGCCTTCTTCCGCTCCACGACGCGGGCGTCGCGGGTCAGCAGACCGGCCTTCTTCAGGGTCGGGCGGTTGGCCTCGACGTCGACGTCGTTCAGCGCACGGGCCACGCCGAGACGCAGCGCGCCGGCCTGACCGGCGATGCCGCCGCCGTCGATACGGGCGATCACGTCGAAGCGACCCTCGAGCTGCAGCGCGGCGAACGGCTCGTTCGCGATCTGCTGGTGCAGCTTGTTGGGGAAGTAGTCCTCGATGGTGCGACCGTTGATGGTCCACTCGCCGGTGCCCGGGACGATCCGGACGCGGGCGACGGACTCCTTGCGGCGGCCGGTGGCGGCAGCCGGGGCGATGGTCGCCGGGCGCTCGGGGGTGTCGGCGGACGGGGCGCTCTCGGAGGTGTACGCGAGGCCCTGCTCGTCGGTCTCGAAGGTCTCCTCGACCTCTACGGTGTTCTCAGTCATGTCCTGGTCCTGGCTCACTGGGCGATCTGCTTGATCTCGAACGGAACGGCCTGCTGCGCGGCGTGCGGGTGCGTCGGACCGGAGTAGACCTTGAGCTTCTTGAGCATCTGGCGGCCGAGCTTGTTCTTCGGCAGCATGCCCCACACAGCGGTCTCGATCGCCTTGCGAGCGTCCTTCTCGAGGATCTCGCCGATCGGGGTCGCGGTCAGACCACCCGGGTAGCCGGAGTGGCGGTAAGCCAGCTTGGTCTTGGCCTTGTTGCCGGAGAGGGAGACCTTCTCGGCGTTGATGACGATGACGAAGTCGCCGGTGTCCGCGTTGGGCGCGAAGATCGCCTTGTGCTTGCCGCGGAGGAGCTCAGCGGCCTGGACCGCGAGGCGGCCGAGACGGACGTCGGTCGCGTCGATCACGAGCCAGGCGCGCTCGATGTCGCCCGGCTTGGGAGCGTAAGTACGCACGTGTGCCTTCTTAGTTCGTTGGACCCGGCGCACGGATGCGCACCGGGATGGTGCTGCGTGGCTTCTGACGAACACGGCCCGGCTTGCCCTGTCCTCTGGGTGGTCCCAGCGGCAGTCATCCGGATCTGCGTCCCTGACCGTGCGCAGTTCTTATCGAACCAGGATCAGGACGCGGCAGGAGTCACGACTCACAAGGTTACGAGCCCCCGCACGGCGGAGCCAAATCAAGACGTACGCCGCCGGTCGGGGAGCCGGGCGGCGTACGCGATCTTGGGGCGGGTCGGCTCGGCCGACCCTGGCTCCAGTGTCCGTCCGGTTTCTGTGACGAGGCTGTGACAGGGCTTCTGCTCTCCTGAAAACACAGACGTACGCCGCCGGGACCGTGCCCGGCAGCGTACGTCTTCTTCTTGTCGGCTAGTGGTCGACGCCGACCTCACCCTCGGGGGCGTACAGGTCGGTGACCTCCTCCGGGTCCGGGTGCTTCTCCGGCCCGGGCGGGGTGGACTGCTTCTTCTCGACCACCGGTCGCTTCGGCTCGTCGTCCCCGGTGAGCGCGACGGCGCCGCCGACAGCGCCGCCGGCCACCAGGACCGCCGCGGCGGCCAGGATCAGCTTGCTCGACACGGTCACGCCAGCACGCGGTACTGGATGCCGACGGAGTACTTCCAGACGTCGTAGCGCGAGCTCGAGTTGAGCCCGGCGGTCCACCACACGGCGGGGCAGTACTGCGTCGAGAGACGGCTCTGGATCAGGCTGTTGGGCGAGGCGACGGAGGCCATCGTCTTCCACTTGATCGAGTTGCCGAACTGGTGGCGCTGACGCGTCGACCAGTCGGACGGACGCAGGACGGTGGTGACCAGGTAGACGTCCTTGGTGTAGCCCTTCGGACGGCCGCCGTAGTGCTTGAGGGACAGGTTGCGGTAGTTGCCGTCGACCGACCTCGGCAGGCACTTGACGTTCTCGGTGTAGACGGTCGCCTTGGCGCTGTCGCCGGGGGCCTTGCAGCGTACGTTCGAACGCAGGCCGCGGGACTCGGACCAGTCGCTGCGAGCGGGCGCCTTGAGGGTCGAGCAGGTGCCGACGTACTTGTAGTCGAGGGCGTCGGCTGCGGTGACGGTCCTGCTGTAGGTCTTCCAGGTCAGCTTCTTGGCGGACGCGGCGACCGAGATCTGGGCGGTGGTGGCGTTGCCAGCCTTGTCCTTGGCCTCGATGCGGATGTAGAAGGTGCCCGAGACCCGGGTGCCAGCGTTGTTGTAGCCGTTCCAGGTGTAGGAGGTGGTGCCGGTGAAGCTCGTGGACGAGCCAAGGGTGCGGACCAGCGTGCCGGTGGCGGTGACCACCTTCGCGGTGTAGCCGACGGTCTCGTTCACGGTCATCTTCGCCGTGACCGTGTCGCGGTAGCCGTCCGGGTAGGGGTAGAACGTCGTCAGGCTGCGGCTCAGGGTGACGACCGGCTTGGTGGCGTCGACGGACCCGAGCTCGACGGTGACAGAGTCGGTCGCACCGCTCTCACCCTCGACGAACCCGGTGATCCGGTAGGTGTCGGTCGCGGTCGGCATCGTCGCCTGGACCGACCCGACACCGTCGGCGTCGAGCGTGATCGGCGCCGACTGCGGGCCGCTCGGCGAGGTGCCGTTCGAGCCGGTGATCGTCCAGTTGGCCACCGGGTTGGCGCCGAGCGCCTCCACGTTCTCCACGTCGTACGTCACCGGGAACGTCGCACCCCCGGCAGGGGTGGTGGCGGGAACGGTGATCGCGACGGTGGTCACGACGGCGGCGGCGGGCTCCTCCGCCACGCCTGCCGCGGGAGGCTCGGCCTCGGCGCCGGGCTCGGTCTCGACCTGGGTCTCGGGCTGGGTCTCCGGCTCCGTCTGGGTCCCCGTCTCGGGGCCCGTCTCGGTGCCTGTCTCGGCACCCGTCTCGGCACCCGTCTCGGGAGCAGGCTGCGAGTCGTCCGGGGTCGTCTCGACGGTCGTCGTCTCCGACGGGTCCGTGGTGGTCGACGGGGCCTCCGTCGCGAAGGCCGGCACCGCCGGCACGATCAGGGCGACGGCAGCAGCCGCCACCAGTGCGCGGATGCGCATCTGTGGTTCCTCCGAGTCTCTTGCCCGAGATGGTCTAGGGGTCGCTTCGCTGCCAGAGAACGCGAGGCGGGCCGAGATGGCTGACGCAACATATACCCCGGGGCGCACACCCCTCGCACCGGTATTTGCTGCCGCGTTACCGACCTGGCGACAACGATGAGACATCTGGCGTAGCCTGATCGTAGGATTGTCTGACAATCAGATGATCCTGTCTCAGATCACCGAGAACGCCCCACAGATGGAGGAGTGCGATGACCCTGCTCAACGAGGCTCAGGCCACCGCTGCGACCAGCTTGACCCCCGCCGCTTTCGCGGCCGCCGAGGCGCACTCCGCGCACAACTACCACCCCCTCGAGGTCGTGATCAGCCACGCCGAGGGCGCCTGGGTGACCGACGTCGACGGCCGCCGCTGCCTCGACATGCTGGCCGGCTACAGCGCGCTGAACTTCGGTCACGGCCACCCCGCTCTGCTGTCCGCGGCCCGTGAGCAGCTCGACAAGGTCACGCTGACCTCCCGTGCGTTCGTGCACGACCAGTTCGCCGAGTTCACCGCCCGCCTGGCCGCGATGTGCGGCAAGGACATGGTGCTGCCGATGAACACCGGTGCCGAGGCGGTCGAGACCGCGATCAAGGTCGCCCGCAAGTGGGGCTACGACGTCAAGGGCGTCCCGGCCGACCAGGCCGAGATCATCGTGATGGCCGGCAACTTCCACGGCCGCACCACCACGATCGTCGGCTTCTCCGACGACGCCGACGCGCGCGACGGCTTCGGCCCGTTCGCCCCCGGCTTCGTGATGGTCCCCTACGCCGACCTCGCCGCGATCGAGGCCGCCATCACCCCCAACACGGTGGCCGTGCTGGTCGAGCCGATCCAGGGTGAGTCCGGCGTCGTCATCCCCGGCGACGACTTCCTGATCGGGCTGCGCGAGGTCTGCACCCGCGAGAACGTGCTCTTCGCCGCCGACGAGATCCAGGCCGGCCTCGGCCGGACCGGCTACACCTTCGCCTGCGACCACGCCGGCGTGAAGCCGGACATGTACATCCTCGGCAAGGCGCTCGGCGGCGGCATCGTCCCCGTCTCGGCCGTCGTCGCCGACCGCGACGTGCTCGGCGTCATCGGCCCCGGCCAGCACGGCTCCACCTTCGGTGGCAACCCGCTCGCCTGCGCCGTCGGCACCGCCGTCATCGACCTGCTGGAGACCGGCGAGTTCCAGGCCCGCGCCGAGGCGCTCGGCCAGGTCCTGCGCGACCGCCTCCTGGCGATGGTCGGCAAGGGCATCGTCGGCTTCCGCTCCCGCGGCCTGTGGGCCGGCGTCGACATCGACCCTGCGATCGCCAGCGGTCGCGAGATCTGCGAGCGCCTGCTCGCCCGCGGCGTACTCGCCAAGGACACCCACGGCTCCACCATCCGCCTCGCGCCGCCCCTGGTGATCGCCGAGGAGGACCTGCACTGGGCCCTCGACCAGCTCGAGGCGGCAGTCTCGGCCTGACCCCAGCGAGCCTGCAGTTCTGGCAGGCCGAATCTGTAGTTGTGGGCGACGAAACTCTACTTTCGTCGCCCACAACTACCATCTCGGCCGTTTCGCCGTGCCGGGCTCAGTCGACCTCGGCGAGGTCGTCGATGAGCTCGTTCGCCACAGCGACGGCCACGTTCTGCAGCCCGCGGAACAGCTCGGTGCAGGACGCCACATGCTGGTCCGGCGTCATCGTGACCCGGTCCAGGTTGCCGGTGGTCAGGACCTGGTTGACCGCCCGTTGCGCGGGAACCCCGACGGCCCCGTTGGTGGCAGTGTTCTTGGTGATCTCGTCGAGGAAGTCGCGCTGAGGTTCCGAGCTCGACGTGTAGAGCGCCGAGAGCGACAGGCGCCACTCAGCCTCGGCCCGAGCAAGCTCGGCGAACTCCTGCTTGCTGAGAACATCCGCGCCCGCAGCGCCCGTACCCCGCATGACCTCGCGCTTGGCGAGTGCCTTCGCCATGAGGCTCTTTTGCGTACCGAAGGACTGGAAGGCCGGGCCCAGGTGGCCGAGCGCCTCGATCTCGTCGTCGATCTCGGCGTCACCGACATACGGCACGAGCGTCGAGATCGCGAGGAGGCCGTTGGAGAGCGTCGACAAGGCCAGCGCCCCCTGCAGCCGAGTCTCCTCCGTACGCATCATGGATCGCGTCTCCGGCAGGGCGGCCAACGACTGCTGGATCTCGGAGACGAGGTCAGCGAGCTCCTGGTCCCCGCCGTCGATCTTCTCCGCCTTCGCGGTCCAGATCACGACGGCCTCGTCGGTCTGCTCCTGGATCGGCTTCATCACCACGTCAGGGACGTCCGCGAGGGCAGCGTCGCGCTCGAAGATCAGGTTGATCGCCAGGCCGAACGTGCTGGGCAGTGCCTGCGCGACCGACTCGGCCCGGCGCACCGACGAGGAAGGTGTCGACGTGGGGGAAACGGCCGGGTCGGTGGCCCGATCCGCAACGAGAGGCCGCAGCGCGACCCCGGCGATGGCGATGATCCCGGCCGCCATGATGGTCCCGGCGGCGGTGAGCAGTCGCGCCGAGCGCACGCGGCGGCGGCCGCGGCGTACGTCCTCGGAGGGGTCCGGGAGCGGGACCGGAACCGTGGCGCCGATGCGGTAGAGGCGCTCGCGCAGCAGCGTGTCGTCGTCGAAGGTGTTCATAGCCGGCCTCCTCGGGCAGCGTCGGGGGCAACGTCGGGGACAGCGAAGCCGGGACGGAGGGCGCGGCGCAGGCTGGCCAGGGCGGCCGAGGTCTGGCTCTTGACCGTCCCGGTGCTGATGCCGAGGTCGGCAGCCGTCTCCTCGACCGACAGACCCCAGTAGTGACGGAGCACGACGACTCGCCGCTGACCTACGGGAAGCGCACGCAGCGCGGTCCAGAGCTCGTCGAGGTCCTCGGTGTCCGGGCCGCTCGGCGCCGGCCGGTCGACGATCTCGCCGGCCCGCTCACGCCGCCACGGACGACGGCCCTCGTCCAGGTGGCTGTTGACCAGCACCCTGCGTACGTAGGCATCGACGCTGTCGGCCTTCCGCACCTTTCGCCACGCCGCGTACACCTTCGACAGCGTCAGCTGCACGATGTCCTCGGCGCGATGCTCGTCACCGCACAACAGGTACGCCGCGCGGTAGAGATGCGCTCGTCTGTCCCTGACGTAGGCGGTGAACTCCTCGTCCCTGCTCAACGTCTCTCCTCCTCCGGTTCCAACCCCCGACGCCCTATTGACGTAGCCGGCGCTGGATCGGTTGGGGCCTGGACGACGTGATGGCCTCGAGCACGAACAGCAGCACCGGGCCCGTCAGCCCCGGATTCTCGTGCGCCACAGATCGTCTTGGCGACCGGCTGCCTCCCACAACTCGTCCACCCCGCTCTCGCCGAGATCGTCGAGAGGTACGAGGAAGTCTCGCGCCAGGACGTCCGCGAACTCATCGCGAGCAGCCAGGGTTCGCGGCTCGCCGCGGGTGACCCCGAGGTGGCGTACGGTCCGTGACAGCAGCAGCGCGGTCGCGCCACCGGCGGGCCGTGCGGCCATCAGCGTGGTCACGTACGGCGAGGACGGAGAGGTCGTGAGCTCCCGGGACCGCGAGGCGAAGTCGCCCAGCTCACGCGCCTCGGTTCGCAGGTCGTAGCTGCTGATGGTGCCGCCTGGATGGTGATGAACTCGCCAGGTCGTACGGTCCAGTCGCTCGATGCGGTAGACGAGACCGTCCTGGTCGCAGGCCAGCTCGCGCAGCGGCAACGGCTCGAGGAACCCGTCCCCGATCCCGGCATCGGCCAGCCACGTCTCACCACCGATCGTCACCAACAGCGCGTTGTGATTGCCCCACTGCCCGTCGCCGCGCTGTTCACGCATGACACCGGCCTCGACCATCGTCACCTCGAACCCGACTGCTTCGAGCAACAGGGCGAGGGCGCCATTCTGCTCGAAGCAGTAGCCACCCCGGCCACGCACGACGATCTTGTCGACAAGCGCCTCCGGATCGAGACGGACCGGCCGACCGAGCTGGACGTCGAGGTTCTCGTACGGCACTCGCTCACGCCACGCACGATGCAGGTTCCGCAGGCAGGCCAGGTCCGGCCGGACGGGCCGCGTTTCTCCGAGTCGGTCGAGGAAGGCGTCGATCATATTTTTAGAGTAACTCTAAAATTATTGTCAGTCTAGAATGAGCCGCCATGGGACTCCGCGACACCAAGAAGGAACGGACTCGACGCCGACTGGTCGAGATCGCCTACGAGCTCTTCGCCGAACAGGGCTACGACGAGACCACCACCAGCCAGATCGCGGCGGCGGCCGAAGTATCCCCGGCCACCTTCTTCAACTACTTCCCGACGAAGGACTCGCTCGTCTTCATCGACGGGCCGGCGATCGCCGAGTTCGGCGTGCGGGCCGTACGCGATCGGCCACCCGGCGAGGCGCCGGCGGAATGCCTCTCCCGGGCGCTGCGAGCGATGATCGACGCAGCCGCGGGCACGACCCGCGAGCCGGGCACCTCCCTGGAGGCGACCCGTCTCGCACTGGTGACGGCAGTTCCTTCCCTACGGGCGACCTTCGTCGGGAGGGCGCTCACCACCCAGCATGCCCTGGCCGACGCCCTCTCGACCGCGTACGCCGACAGCCTGGATGAGGAGACGGCGCACGCGATGGTCGGCGCGGCCTTCGGCGCCGCGCTCGCCGTCGGGATGGCGACGCCGGCCGCCGGCCGACCTACGGCCGACCGACTTCTCCGCGCCGCCGCGAAGGCCACCGCGGGCTTCACCGCCTGAGCGAATCAGGGAAGAGCGTCGAGGAGCTCTCTACCGCTTCCCCGGTCCCAAAGCCGCGGAGCCGGCCCCTCAGCTCTGCGGCTGCCACCTCCGATCGAGTACGAAGTCGACGGCGCGGTCTACCGGGATCGCACTGTCGCCGTACACGCTGACGGTGTAGACGGGGCCCTGGAAGACGACGAGGTTCACCGGATCAGCGGGCTTGCCCATCCAGCGGCGGTTCTTGCCGAGACCGATGAAGACCTCGTTGCCATCGACGGTGCGAATGATGCAGCGCTTGTAGACGGCGCGGTGGCACGCCTTGTCCATCTGGATCGGGTTGAGCGTCTCCTCCAGCCGCACCTCGACAAAGCCCGGCTCGCCACTGGAGAAGCTGTCCGCCATGTCCTGCTTGACGTCGGTCAGAACGACGTACGCCTCGTGGTCGAAGCGCATGGGCATGCCGTCGCGCCACGTTGCCGGGGTTCCGGGCGGGACCAGCGTCTTCAGCGCGGTCCTGCCCAGCTCATTGGCATCGACCTGAGGCGGCAGATCGAGTTCCGGGACGACCAGCCGGGGGTCGGCAGCGGCCGCCATGACCTCCTTCTCCCCGAGGTCGACACCGGAGACGGGGATCGTCGAGTTGTTACCGAACAGCGAGTCGAGGGTGATCGCGACGACCGTCCCGTCGGAGCGCTCGACGGCATAGGTCCGTGCGCCGCCATTCGTCGCGACTCTCGCCCCCTTCGCTCCCGGGTGGTCGACGTCCTCACAGGTCCACCCGGGGTCATCGCACAGGAAGCCGACTCCATCCCAACCGGACCCGACGGCAAGCTGAATCATCCCGAGACCGTCCTCGCCTTCGACGGTCCACCCCAGCTTCGTACCGATGCGGCGCCCACTGCCCGCCTCACCGGCCTGCATGTTCGAGACGGTCTTCTCGAGGTGCTCCCCGGCGGGATCCAGATGCTCGGCGAGGACGTCTCGGTACTTCTGAAGCACCGGGATGTCGCGAGACCACGAGACTCCGTGGCCGTTGAAGGCCGCGGGCCACAGCCCCGTGACGTCGTCCCCGGGGACCTTCACCGGCGCTACCACCCGGTCGGGCACCGGCGACGGCTTCGCAGACGTCTCCAGTGGACCTGCGATCTGCTCGTCGCCCTTCAGCAACGACGTCCTCTGGGTGACCACGACACCACCGGCCGCCGTGATCGCCACCGCGGCAGCAGCCGCGACAGGCACCGCCCACCTCTTCGTACGATTCTCCTGGGAGATCGCCTGCATCAGCTCCGCCTCTCGCCGCGCCTTCACATGAGGGCGCAGGCTGCGCTCAGGAATTCCAGTCATCACTTCTCCCCTTCACCCATCAGCACGGCGACCCGCTTGCGTGCGCGGGAGAGCCGGCTGCGTACGGTCCCGACAGGGATGTCGAGAGCCTGGGCAACTTGCAGATACGAGAGGCCGTCCCAGGCGATGAGCATCAGGATCTGACGGTCCTTGCGGCTGAGCCTGTCGACAGCCGCGAGGAGCTCGGACATCCGGCGCTCCTCGTCGAGGCGGCGTGCGACTCCGTCCGCGTGGTCCTCGGCGTCGTCGACCCGCACCAGCTGCAGCCTGCCCGCCAGCGCGTTCTGCCGGCGGGCACCACGGGTGGCATTGCGGCAGACGTTCTCGGCGACGGTGAAGAGCCACGGCATCAGCGAGCCGTCGTAGGCCACCGCCCGTTCCCGCACCCGCCAGACCTCCAGGAACGCCTGGGACATCACGTCCTCGGCGAGGTTCCAGGAAGCCACGCGGCGGAAGCAGAAGTTGTAGACCGGATCCGCATAGCGCCCGAACAGCTCGGCCATCGCCTCGTGGTCACCCCGGCGCAGACGCTCCGCCAGACCGCTGTCGTTCTCCGTCACCACGAGCCCGAAGCTCTGCGACTCACTACCTCTCACGCACCCTCTATGTCCGGCAGGCCCGGAGGGGTTCCAACTCCGGGCCTCCCATTGTCAGGCCCGTCATCTACGTGCCGTTCCCGGGGTGACCGCTCCTGGCGATGGTCGGCGAGGGCAGCGGGGGTGTAACACGCTGTTACACGCACTATCCGGTCGTTCTGAACGACCGGATAGTGCTACGAACGACGTGTTACAGCTCGCCCGGGCCCGCCCCGGGCAGCATCTCCAGCAGCACCGGCAACGACCCTGCCAGCATCCCCAGCAGATCCTCGCGTGACAGCCCGGCAGGATCGGCCTTCCAGGAGAGCACCAGCTCCTCCGACATCGCCTGCCAGCCCCTGACGACCAAGCGGGCGGCGGGGGTGTCGACGACGAAGTCGACATCGGCCTTGAAGATCCGGGCCCCGAGGGCGCCGAAGGCGTCGTCGTAGATCTGGCGCAGGACGGGGTCGCTGGCGGCGCCGCGGACCATCGAGACGTACCCCTCGTAGTTGGCGTCGACGAAGTCCACATAGGCCGTCATCGATGCGAGCAGGCGCTCGACCGGCTCCCCCGTCTCAGGCGGGGCGGTCTGGGCGACGAGCGCGTCGGCGGCGCGGCGCACGACCGCCTCACGGAAGGCCATCTTGTCGCCGAAGTAGTGGTAGAGCAGCCCGCGCGAGATGCCGGCCTCACGCGCGACCACGTCGATGGAGATCTCGTCGAGGGAGTGGTTCGCGAAGAGGCGAATGCCCAGATCGAGCAGCTGCTCGCGGCGTTGCTCGGGCGTCAGTCTCGTCCGTTGGCTCATGCCCACCATTCTATTGACACCTGTTCAATAGGCAAGCCATACTCGAAGTATGACCACTGCTGACCTCACCCATGTCGACCACCTCATCGTCGGTGCCGGCTTCGGAGGCCTGTGCGCGGCGATCAAGCTCGAAGAGGACGGCGAGCGCGACTTCGTCGTCATCGAGAAGGGCTCCGGCGTCGGCGGCACCTGGCGCGACAACACCTATCCCGGCGCCGCCTGCGACGTCCCCAGCCAGCTCTACAGCTACTCCTTCGCGCTCAACCCCGACTGGTCGATGAGCTTCTCGCCCCAGCCGGAGATCGAGGCGTACATCAAGAAGGTCGCCGAGCAGTCCGGCACGCTGGACCGCTTCGTCTTCGACACCACGATGACCACCGCGACCTGGGACGAGACCCGGCAGCGCTGGCTCGTCGAGACCGAGGGCAAGGCCGGGAAGAAGACGTACGCAGCGACCACCGTCATCGCCGGCCCCGGCGCGCTCTCCGAGCCCAAGCTCCCGGACATCGCGGGCATCGACACCTTCCGGGGCGAGATCTTCCACTCCGCGCAGTGGAACCACGACGTCGACCTCACCGGCAAGCGTGTCGCGGTGATCGGCACCGGCGCCAGCGCGATCCAGATCGTCCCGGAGATCCAGAAGAAGGCCGCCCGACTCGACGTCTACCAGCGCACGGCGCCGTGGGTCCTCCCCCGCAACGAGCACCGCTACTCCAAGCTCGAGAAGGCCGCCTTCCGCCACGTCCCGGGCGTCCAGCGGCTCGCCCGCGCGGCGGTCTACTGGGGCCTCGAGGTCCGCGTCCTCGGCCTCGCCGTGCAGCCCAAGCTGACTCTGGCCCACGAGCTGATGGCGAAGAACAACATCCGCCGCGGCATCAAGGACCCCGAGCTCCGCCGCAAGGTCACCCCCGACTACACGCTCGGCTGCAAGCGCACGCTGATCTCCAACGCCTACTACCCGGCGCTGGCCGCCTACAACGTCGACCTGATCACCGACGGCATCGCCCGGGTGAGCGAGAACGCGATCGTCGCCAAGGACGGCACCAGCCGCGAGATCGACGTCCTCGTCGTGGCCACCGGCTTCTACACCACCGACCTCCCGATCGCCCACGCGATCACCGGCAACAAGGGCCGCACCATGGCCGAGCGGTTCGTGGAGACCGGGATGAGCGCCTACAAGGGCACCACGGTTCCGGAGTTCCCCAACCTCTTCTTCGTGGTGGGCCCCAACACCGGCCTGGGCCACTCCTCGATGGTCTACATGATCGAGTCGCAGGTGGCGTACATCCGCGACGCGATCCACACCATGCGCACCAACTCCTACGCGACCGTCGAACCCACCGAGGACGCCACCTCCGCCTGGAACGACGACCTGCAGCGCAAGATGGACAACACCGTCTGGTCCGAGGGCGGATGCGCGTCGTGGTATCTCGACGAGCACGGCCGCAACACCACCCTGTGGCCGAGCTTCACCTTCCTGTTCCGTCACCTGACCAGCAAGTTCGACGTCGACAAGTACGCCGTCACCGCCGCCACCACGACCAAGGAGAGTGTCCCCGCATGAAGTCCTTCGACGACAAGGTAGTCGTACTCACCGGAGCCGGCTCCGGGATCGGCCGCGCCCTCGCGGTCAACCTCGCCGGCCGCGGCGCCCGGCTGGCACTCTCCGACGTCAACGAGGCCGGCCTGGCCGAGACCGTCGAGCTCGCCAAGCAGGCCGGAGCCCGCGAGATCAAGGAGGACAGGCTCGACGTCGCCGACCGCGAGGCCTTCAAGACGTACGCCGAGGGCGTCATCGCCCACTTCGGCCAGGTCAACGTGGTGATCAACAACGCCGGCGTCGCGCTGTCGGGTCGGGTCAACGACCTCGACTGGGAGGACATCGACTGGATCATGGGCATCGACTGGTGGGGCGTCGTGCACGGCACGAAGTTCTTCCTGCCGGCCCTGATCGAGTCCGGCGACGCGCACATCGTGAACATCTCCTCGCTGTTCGGGCTGGTCTCGATGCCCGACCAGGCCTTCTACAACGCGGCGAAGTACGCCGTGCGCGGCTTCACCGAGGCGCTGCGCGAGGAGATGCTGATCGACGGTCACAACGTCGGCGTCACCTCGGTCCACCCCGGTGGCATCAAGACCGCGGTCGCTCGTAGCGCCCGCGTCTCGGCGAAGGACGACCAGGCCGCGACCGCGAAGTTCTTCGACGAGAAGCTCGCCAAGATGGAGCCGGCGCGCGCCGCGGAGATCATCGTCAAGGGCATCGAGAAGAAGCAGGCCCGCGTGCTGGTCGGCCTCGACGCCCACGTGATCCACAACTTCGGCAAGTTCACCGGCTCGCGCTACCAGGACCTCATCGCGATGGGTGCCAAGTATGTGATGCCGAAGAAGAACGGCTGATCCCTAGACTGAGCGCCATGCGCTTCGAGGCCGGTCACCCTGTTCGTGTCGAGTTCACGAAGTGGGGTGGCCGGCCTCATTGGTCCTTCACGGGCCTCTACCTCGGCGAGGACGAGCACGGCGAGTGGATCGGCCACCCGGTCGGCACCGAGTTCGCCCGCCCCGGTCATGGCTGGGTCGCCGACTGGGAGTCGGTCAGCCTGGTCCCCCACCACGACGCGGCCCACTTCCCCGCCTTCAACCGGCCCAACAACCGGGTGAGCTCGCAGATATATGTCGACATGTGCACCCCGCCGGTGTGGCAGGACTCGACGGTCACCTGCATCGACCTGGACCTCGACGTGGTCAAGAAGTTCGACGGCTCGGTCTACATCGACGACGAGGACGAGTTCGAGCACCACCAGCTCGAGTACGGCTATCCGCCCGAGATCATCTCGATGACCGAGGACTCCGCCGAGCGCGTCTTCCTCGCGGTCAAGGAGAGCCAGGCGCCGTACGACACGACGCCCGAGCGCTGGTTCGAGGTGCTGAGCGGCCTATGAGTCGATGTCCGCGACAGGCACCGGGGCCCGGTCCTTCCGCAACGGACCGACCAGGCGCGGCCCGGACAGGCGCGTCTCGATCCGCCACGACCGGCGACTGAGCGGCTGGGCGATGTATTCGCCCAGGTAGACGCCGGAGGCGAGAGCGAGCGCGACCGAGGCTGCGGTGAAGAGGGCGACCAGGCCGACCGAGGTGGTCGCCGGCGTCTCCTGGGCGAGCATCGTGAGACCGCGGTAGATCGAGTAGCCGGGCAGGAACGGCACCACCGATGAGACCACGACGACCAGCGGCGGCACCTTCAGCCGGGTGGCGACCGAGTAGGCGACCAGACCGATGAAGAGGGCCGCCACCGCCACCCGCCACGTACGCCCGACGTCGCCCGGTACGACGATCGACAGGATCACGGCGACGCCGGCGATGACGGCGATCGGGAGCAGCGTCCGCTTGGGCGCGTACGCCGCGTAGGCGAAGGCCGCTGCGCCGACAGCACCACCCGCGGTGGCGAGCGTGATCGACTGCAGCGACGTGGTGCCGCCCGAGACCGCGCCGTCGATCGGCACTCCGACCGCGCCCGCGAAGACCAGACCGCCGGTGACCCCGGCGATGATGCCGGCCGTGGAGACAAGGGCCTCCATGATCCGGGCGCTGGCGGTGACGTGGAATCCGGTCAGGGCGTCCTGGAGGGCGCCCATGAAGCTGATCCCGGCCAGCATCACGGTGATGTTGGCGGCGATCGAGGTCGAGACGTCGAGATCCAGCGGCAGCGCCGCGGCGATGACCGCGAGCAGCGTGGCCAGGCCCGCGCCGGCGACCTGCAGGTAGAAGAGCGGCAGCCGCCAGCGGCGGTGGAGGAAGTGCTGCAGCTGGTCGATCGCGGCACCGGAGATGAAGGCGAGGATGACGACGCGGAGCTCACCGCCGACGTAGACGGTGAACGCGGCCGCCATGATCGCCATGCCGAGCGTCACCGCCCAGCGTGGCCGGCGGTGGCCGCCGGAGATGATCCGGCCGAGCGCGATCCGGGCGCCCTGGAGGTCGACCTCGTCGCGTACGACCTGGCGGACCAGGTGGTCGACGGCGGTCAGGTGGTCGTAGTCGATGGTGCGGTTCTTGACCTGGCGGGTGGTGTGGATCGGGATCGCCTCGGGATCGGCCTGATAGCTCATCGAGAGACTGGTGTAGGTGACGTCGACCTCGGCCTCGCGAAGCCCCAGATGTTGGGCGAGCGACCTCATCGTCGCGGTCACGTCAGCGGCCCCGGCGCCGGTCGAGATCAGCAGCTCACCGACGCGGAGGCAGAAGTCCAGAGTCAGGTTCACCTCACGCGCGTCCACCGTCACAGGGTGCCACCGGCCCGGTGAACGACAGGCATTCACGATGCTCGACAAACGGGCCCGTGCAAGGAACGCTCGTTACATGCGGATCGACTTCCATCCCTCCCCCCGGCCGACGCTCGGCGTCGAGTGGGAGCTCGCGCTCGTCGACCGCGAGACCCGGGATCTGGTCAACGTCGCCGACCACATCTTCGCCCGCGCCAAGGCACGGGTTCCCTACCCCGGGCGGATCCACAAGGAGCTGCTGCGCAACACCGTCGAGGTCGTCACCGGGGTCTGCGAAACGGTCGAGGAGGCCATGGACCAGATCCGCGAGACGACCACCGGTGTGGTCCGTGCCGGTGACGATCTCGGCGTGGATCTCTTCGGCGCCGGCACCCACCCGTTCGCGTCCTGGACCAGGCAGGAGCTGTCCGCGGGGCATCGCTACCAGGAGCTCATCAACCGCACCCAGTGGTGGGGCCGGCAGATGCTGATCTGGGGCGTCCACGTGCACGTCGGGATGCCGGAGCGGGACCGGCTGCTCCCGGTTCTCAACGGGCTGCTGACCTACTACCCGCACTTCCAGGCGCTGTCGGCCTCGTCCCCGATCTGGGCGGGCATGGACACCGGCTACGCCTCCAACCGGGCGCTGATGTTCCAGCAGCTGCCGACCGCCGGGCTGCCGTTCCAGTTCTCGACGTGGCAGGAGTTCGAGGCGTACGTCTCGGACCAGACGGTCACCGGCGTGATCGAGGACATCAGCGAGATCCGCTGGGACATCCGGCCCTCGCCCCGGATCGGCACCATCGAGAACCGGATCTGCGACGGGGTCTCCACGATCCAGGAGCTGGCCGCGATCGCCGCGCTGGCGCACTGTCTCTGTGTCGACCTGGACGCCCGGGTGGCGGCCGGGGAGCCGGTGGCCACGATGCCGCCGTGGCACGTCCAGGAGAACAAGTGGCGCGCCGCCCGCTACGGCCTGGACGCGATCGTGATCCTCAACGACGCCTCCGAGGAGCGGCTGGTCACCGACGACCTCGCCGACCTGCTGGTGCGCCTGGAGCCGGTGGCCGCGCGCCTGGGTTGCGAGAAGGAGCTGGCCGGGGTGCACGACATCATCCACAAGGGTGCTTCCTACCAGCGACAACGCGCCATCGCGGCCTCCACCGAGGGCGACCTGGTCGCGGTCGTCGACTCGGTCGTACGCGACCTGCGCGGGTCGCTCTAGCGGGATGCTGACCGAGGTACCTCGGTCAGCCGTCACTTCCCTCGTGGAGTTCCCCGAGGTCAGTACGCGTTCGCCGAGTTACCTCGGTGAGCATTCAGCGAGGCGGCAGCGGCGGCAGGGCGTCGGTCGCCTCGAACTGCCCCATCCCGGTGACCCCGAGCAGGTCGACGATGATCGACCTGATCTGGACGAGGATGACCTCGGCGTTGAGCGACTCCGTACGCTCCACCTCGGCCGAGTGCTCGCCGACGGCGAGCAGCACCGACCTGGCCTCCCCGCTCAGTCCGTCCGGGCCGAGGCCCGCGGCGAGCTCGGCCTCGACGACGTCGACGGCGTCGGCGAGCCCGAAGGCCAGCTGGTAGTAGCTCTCCGGCACCACGTCCCCGCGGTAGGCCGAAACCGCCGCCCGCCGCACCAGCACCCGGGTGCTACGCAGCGCGCGGTCGAGCGGCTCGACGAGCTCGGCCATGCGATGTACGTGGCTGCGATGTCGGAACCGGAACGGCGAGACGGCCAGCACCGACATGCCCTCGTCGGAGGCGTCCTGCAGCTCGCGGATCAGCGGGTCGGTGGCGCGCGCGTCGGCGAGCACCTTGAGCCCGTGGACCGCGTCGGCGTCGAGCATCACCTGGCCGGCGGCGCGCAGCAGCGAGGCGATCTTCTTGGCGACCACAGCCGCCTGCTCGCCGGGCCGCCGCAGCGGCGCGGCGGGCACGATCGAGGCGGCCACCAGCGCGACCGCACCGCCGATGAGCGCGTCGGTCCAGCGCGTGAACGCCGCGCCGGGCGTCGGCAGCAGCCCCATCACGAAGATCGACTGCACCGCGGCCTGGTTGCGGAAGACCTGGCCCGAGGAGATGAAGATCCCCACCGCCATGGCCATCCCGACCACCAGGGTCATCTGCCAGGCACCCTCGCCGATGACCTGCACCACGACGTCGCCCAGGAACACCCCGAGCGCGACCCCGATGGTCACCTCGGTCACTCTCCTCAGCCGCTGGCCGTAGGAGGTGCCGAGGCTGACCACCGCCGCGATCGGCGCGAAGACGGGTTGGGCGTGGCCGAGCAGCGTGGCGGCGATGAACCAGGCCACCCCGGCTGCCGCGGCGGCCTGCAGCACGTGCCACCGCTTCGACTTCAGCCGTGCCAGCCGGCGGCGTACGTCGGAATTCACCTGCTCACGGGTGACTCGCGGAGCAGAGAACGCCATGCCGCAGATCCTAAGGCAGCCGAGACCTCAGTTGTGGCGGCCGAATCGGTCGTACTGGCGAATGAGATCGGGATCTCGGCCGCCACTTCTACGGATTCGGCCGCCACTTCTGCGGACTCGGCGCGGGGTCAGCGGGCGAGGGTCACCGAGACACTCTGGCTGCCGCAGCCGTTCGCGGAGGTGAGGTTGGTGAGGGCGGACTTCTCGGTGCTGTCGACGGAGAGGCGCCAGCGGATCTTCACCGAGACGTACTCCTTCAGGTAGCGGCACTTCTGCAGGTCAGGCATCCACTCGGCCGGGTCGGCATCGGACTTCTCCTGGTTCTCGTTGTCGGTGACGCCGACGAGGGAGCCGTAGTAGCCGAGGTCGTTGGCGTAGTTCTTGCGCTCGGTCGAGGTCCAGGTGCGGGCGCCGGAGTCCCAGGCCTCGGCGAGCGGGACCATGTGGTCGATGTCGATGTCGCTGGTGAGGGTCCAGGAGAGTCCGTCGTAGTAGGAGTACCAGCGGCCGCCCGACAGCGAGCAGCTGGAGCCGACCGTCGGGGCCTCCTCGGCCTCCGCGATCAGCACCTCGTTGCGGGTGTTGCAGCCGTCGCCGTCGGCGTCGATCCAGTGCTGGAAGAGGTCACGGCTGTAGCCGGTGCGGTTCTCGGCCGCGACCGGGAGGTCGCCGATGGCGGTCGAGAGCGGCTGGGAGTAGGTCTCGGCGTGTGCTGCCGCCGGAATGGTGAGCGGCACGAGGGCGCCGCAGGCGAGGATGAACAGGCCACGGAGTTTCATGGGGGTCTCCCGAGGTGAGGTGTTCGGTCGCCCCCAGACGATGCCGCGTTTTACGCGCCCCGTGTAACTCGGTTACCAGATGTTTCGAGAAGTTCACCCAGTGGCGCGATCACGCCGAGATGAACGGCTCCGTCAGATGCGGCGTCGCCAGGTGAAGCGTCGCCAGGTGACGCGTGCCGGCGGTTTCGCGGCTGAGCATGCGCTCCCTCGAGCGTCTGGCCTCCTCAGGGTCGATCTCGTTCGAGTAGGCGAGCTCGGGGTGGAGCAGCTGCAGCGCGTGCACCAGGAGGTCTCCGGTGACGAGCACCAGCTCGCGCCCCTCGGCAACCAGCACGCTCTGATGCCCGGGCGTATGACCGGGCGTGGCGACCGTACGCCCGGCGCGCAGGGGCGTGTCGCCGTCGAGGAGCCGGAGCCGGCCGGCCGCCGCGAGCGGGTCGGTGAGAGTCTCCCGAAGCCCGGGGTTGAGCGCGTCGAGGGCGTCGTACTCGGCCCGCTGGAGCAGGTATTCAGCGTTCGGGAAATAGGGGCGGCGGCCGCTGGCCTCGGTCACGACCGCCCAGCCGACGTGGTCGGTGTGCAGATGGGTGAGCACGACCGTGTCGACCTCGGCCGGGTCGATGCCCGCGGCGTCGAGCGACCGAGGAAGCACACCGGGCACGGGCGCCCACGAGGCAGCCGGGCTGTCCGCCGGACCGATCCCGGCGTCCACGACGGTGAGGCCCTTGTCGCTGCGGATCGCATAGGCACGGAACTGGAGCCACCAGCGGCCCTCGGCGTCGACCGCGCCCGGATCGTAGCGGTCGACCTCGGCCCATTGATCGGCCGTGGCCTCAGGGAAGGCATCGGCGCGCGGGGAGAAGAACGGGCCCTCGCCGTCGGCGAGGGCGATGATCTCGGTGGAGCCGATCCGGAGGCGGGGGACGCTGAGAGCCATGGCCGCGATCCTGCCCTCCTACGCGCCCCGCGTCACGCCAGATGTTTCGAGAAGTTCACCCATGTCGCGTTCGACCAACCCCTCCGCGCCGCCGTTCCCGTGGGCCGCGACCACGGCCCGCAGGCGCGCGCGGGTGATGTCGGAGACGTACGCCATCTCGGCCTTGGCCGCGTTCGAGCCGGGCCGGGTGGTCTCGGCGATCTGGACGGACCAGCACGTACGCCGCGCCCCGTCCTCCACGTTGGCCAGCGCGACCGCGTGGCCGGTGGTCCCGGAGCCGGCGAAGAAGTCGAGGACCCGCGCGTCGGCCGGCATCGTGGCCAGGATCCGCCGGATCAGGCCGGTCGGCTTCGGCGACTCGAACAGCGGCCCCACCAGCGACTTCAGCTCCGCGACGGCGGTGTCGGTCGAGCCGATCTCCTCGGCCATCCAGATCGTGGTGAGCTTTTTCCGCCTCGCCTCACCGGAGGCGTCTCGGGAGAGCCAGTCGCGCTGGTAGACGTCGACCCGCTCCCCCAGCTTCCCGCGTACGCGACGGCACATCAGGTCGTCGGGACGGGCCGCGATCAGCGGGGCGCTCCACCGCCAGACCGCCGGACGGCCGTCACCGAAGACCGGCCAGATCTCCTGCCCGCCCTCGAACGGCTCGATCCCGACGCGACCGGTCTCCGGGTCGCCCCACACCGGGAAGTGGAGAGTCCTGGCGGTCGCGGGGTTGAACTTCTTGTTGGTGTTGCGCAGCGGCAGCCGCCGGTAGTGGCGCCCGTCGTCGGTGACGAGCGGGAAGTCCTGCTCGTTGACGGCCTCGGGGATGCTCGACTCCAGCGCACAGGTCCGGGCGTCCTTGGCGTAGACCAGCAGATACTCGTGGGACGTCGCGAACCCGTTGCCGAGCTGGCGGCCCTTGGGGTTGAGGTTGACCACGATCTGCGCGAGCTGGTTGCGCTCCTCGAAGACCTCGTCCATCAGCACTTTGAGGTGGGCGGCCTCGTTGTCGTCGATGGAGACGTAGATCGCCGCGCGCTCCGACATCACGGTGCGCGCTGCCTGCAGCCGGGGCCTCATCATCGCGACCCAGGCCTCGTGGCGACCGGCCCGACGGCCGTCCTCACCGCGCCGGTCGTCGTGGTAGGCGAAGAGGCTGCCGGTGTTGTAGGGCGGGTCGATGTAGATCAGGTCGAACTTCTCCCCCGCGACCGAGAGCGCCCGAAGAACATCGAGGTTGTCGCCCTCGACGAAGGTGTTCCACGGCTCCCCCACGCGGGGAACGTTAGCCGACGGGCAGGTCGGTGCTCAGCAACGCGACCGATCGCTCGGCCACCAGGCACTGGATCTTGGTGCTCTTCGGCGGGGTGACGCTCAGGACCACGTCATCGCCGGTCGTGCCGGCCGTGATCGTCGCCGGGTCCGGGGCCTCGCAGCCGTCGTAGACCGTCTGGGCATAGAGCCGCTGACCGGACGGGACGTGGGCGAGCAGCCTGGTCGCCTCGGTGGTGAAGGACGCCTGCAGCGAGGTGCCCAAGGTGGCTGCGTACGCCTTGATCGCAGCCTCGTCCGGGAGGGGCGTCGCGGTCTTCTCCAGGTCGCCCTCGGCCGCGCCGCCGGCGGAGACCAGGCCGCGTACGGGCTTCTCCGAGCTCGGCGGGCGGGACGGCTCCGGCTGCGGCTTCGGCTTCGGCTTCGGCATCGGGGTTCCGGAAGGCGAGGCCGACGGGCTCGAGCCCGGGTCGGTCGCTTCCTCGGCGGTGCCGCAGGCGGAGACCAGGAGCGCCGTCGCAGCGAGTGCGAGTGGGAGAAGACGCGTGGGGTGCATATTTCACATACTCCCCACGGCACCCGGCTGTTGCACCCCCGACAGGCACGTCGTTACGGAGATGGAAGGATCACGCCGTGGCCCGCTTCACTCAGGCCGAGCTCCAGACCTACTACGGCGCCTCGGTACCCGACCTCCTTCCGGCAGACGACCAGCCGCTGCGCCTCCTCTTCGTCGGCATCAACCCCGGCCTGTGGACGGCAGCGACCCAGACCCACTTCGCGCACCCGCTCAACCGGTTCTATCCGGCGATCTTCCGGGCCGGGATCACCACCCGCCCGATCGACGCCTCGGCCGGGATGACGCCGGAGGACCGCGACTACTTCCGAGCCCGCGGTATCGGCTTCACCAACATCGTCCGCCGCGCCACGGCGAAGGCGTCCGAGCTCAGCAACGCCGAGCTCAAGGAGGGCGGCGCCGAACTGTTCTCCCTGGTCGCACGCAGGAAACCTGCGGTCGTCGCGATCGCCGGGATCACCGCCTATCGGACCGCGTTCAACCGTCCCAAGGCCAAGCAGGGCCTCCAGCCGGAGCCCTTGGCCGGCGCCGAGCTCTGGGTCGTGCCGAACCCGTCGGGTCTCAACGCCCACGAGACCGTCCCCAGCCTCGCCGCGGCCTACGCCGAAGCAGCCCGCGCCGCCGGCCTGATCTGAGGGCTCAGAACCCCGAAGGAGCTTCCGGCAGGTCAGGGACCCCGAGCTTCGCCAGCAGCGCCACCGCGTCGTCGGCCGAGACCCGCGACGACTGGGAGTGGAGCATGTCGTCGACGGCGAGGTCGACCTCGGCGGTGAGGCAGACGAGCACGTCCTCGCCCTCGGCCTCGGCAGGCCCCTGGAAGGCGAGCACGGGCAGGTAGGCGAGGTCGAGGGAAGCGGTCTTCTGGAGAAGACGTACGGCGGCGAGCACATCGGCCCGCGGATCGGCGACCTCCAGCGGGCGGCCGTCGACGGATGCCGCGCCCGAGGCCGGCACCTCGACCATGCCGGCGGTCGAGGGGATGTCGTGCTGCTCGATGACCGCGACCCCGCCCGGATGCACCACGACCGCCTCGAGCTCGCGCGACCCGATGCTCACGTTGAGCACAACCAGGGCCGACTCGAGCTGGCCGAGCGCCTGACGGAGCTTCTCCTCGCCGAAGGTCTCGGGCGCGCCGAGGTCGAGCATCCACCCGCCCGCGGCGGTGGCGACCCACGAGGCGGTCTCCTGCTCCTTCAGCGCCACCAGCTTCTCGGCCTCCTGCCGCAGCCGGTCCCGCTCGAGGGCCGCGTCGTGGGCGCGCCGGCGCTCGTCGTCGAGCTCGGCGCGCAGCATCGCGACCTCGCTCTCGGCCAGCTGCTGCAGCTCGCGGCGCCGCTCGGCCTCCCGGGCGCGCTCCTCGGCCTGCTGCTTCTCCGCCTTCAGCCGGGCGACCTCGAAGCGGCGTACGCCCTCCTCGAGCAGCCCGAGCGTGCGGTCGGAGACCGCCACATCGGCGCCCGACTCGAGCCGGTCCCGCAGCGCACCCCAGTTGACCTCCGGATGGTCGGTCACGAGGGCGTCCAGCACCTTCAGGAGTACGTCACCCTCGACCCCCGCACGCGAAGCCAGCGAGGCCTGGTTGAACCGAGCCGGCGCGGGCGCCGCGGTCGAGGCCGGAGCCAGGCTCCACTGCCCCGGCGGCCCCTCGACGAAGCCGCCCGAGTTCAGCACGGCGAGCAGCTCCTCCTCGGTCAGCAGCACTCGCTTGCCCTTCAAAGCGGCGCGCAGGACCTGCAGGCTCAACGGAGCCCGCAGGCGCAGGATCTCGGCGACGGCCGGCATGGAGGAATGAGGCATAGGGGCTGGTTAGGGGGTTGTTCTCGCAGGCGCCGCGATCGTACACCGCAGCACCGACATTCGAGTCGCGCCAGAGCCGTTCCGAACAAACACGCGAAGGCCCCGGACACCGGATGGTGCCCGGGGCCTCGCTGTCGAGCCGGTCGTGTGCTAGTCGAGCGGCTTCAGGTCGAAGTCGTAGACAGTCGTCTGACCAGCCACGATCTGCGCCTTCTTGGTCGCCGGGACGAACCCGTCGGCCGCGACGACCACTTGGAGCGGCGCGTTGGACTTCTGCATCCAGTACCCGTAGGTGCCGTCCGCATCTGTCCGAAGCGTCACGTCGTACGACACGCCGTCGAGGGCCACCACCGCACCCTCGAGCGCCTCACCCGAGCCCGTCACCGTGCCCGTGATCTTGCCCCAGCCCGCGGGCGCCTTCACGATCATGGTCGCCGGGACCGGCGCCACGGTGTAGGGCGTGTTGTTCCCGATGACCACGTCAGCCGTGTAGGTGCCCGGCTGGTCGACCGTGGCCGCGAACGTGGCGATCGCGGTGACCGACTTGCCCGGTGCCAGCGTGAACGACGGCGGCTGGACGTCCAGCCACGCGACGCCACCGCCGCCACCGGTCTCACCGGTCACATCGAGGATGATGTTGGAGTCGGGGAACCCGAGCTCCGCGGCGTCGGTCGGCTCCGGCGTACCGCAGGCGTCGGAGGCCAGGTAGGTCGGCGAGGTCTCGGCGGCGGCGTTGCCACCGAAGTAGACCGCACCACCGGCGACGGAGACGACCAGGATGTCGTCCGGCGCGATCTCCGCCGACGCCGCGATCGGCACCGTGTAGGTCGCCCCGAAGTCACCGGTCACCGTCGTCGTACCCGACCCGATCGGGGTCAGGTTGGCGAAGGTGAACGCCGCGCCCTCCGGCAACGTGTAGAGCGTCGCCGTCACCGGCGTGCTCCCGTTCGCCGACTCCTGGACCGCGAAGCTCACGCTCGTGGGCGTGAAGCCGCCGGAGACCCCGAAGTCACCCGGAGAGTAGGTGCGCAGGATGGTCGTGGTCCCCGAGGGGCACGCGACCGAGCTGGACATCACGACCTCGTGCGAGCTCGAGTGAGACAGGGTCGTCTCACCCGCGGGGGTCGGCGCCAGAGCGGTCACCGACGGCTGACCCGACGAACCCAGCTTGCTCCCCGACTTCGACGAGGTCAGACCCGACGCCTTCGAGCCGGCACCCGGCTTGGTCTCGACCGTCGTGGCCTTCGTGGTGACGCTCTTGGTGACACCGGCCGAGGCGGTCTTGTCGCCCTGGATGACGATCTCCTCGCCGCTGGCACCCAGATCGACCTCGACGGGCGCGGACCCGGTGTTGGCGATCTTCAGGTTGCGGGAGACCGAGCCACCCATCGCGAGGCTGGCGTTCAGCGCCGTCTGGGTGACGGTGAGCCGGCCCGCCTTGAGCTGGGCGTTGGAGGTGAGCGTGGTGTCCTCGGCGACGGTGAGGTTGCGGCTGATCGGGTCGTAGTCGGGCGCGGTGAAGCTCACGCCGTACGCACCGGTCACCAGGTCGACGCTGTAGGAGCCGTCGGCGCCGGTCTCGACCGTCTTGACGGACCCGCCGGCGGTCGGGGTCAGGGTGACCTCGGCGCCGTCGATGCCCTCCTTGGTGTTGTAGTCCTTGACGACACCGCTGACCGTGCCCATCGGGGCCAGGTCGAAGGTGATCGACTTGTCGTCGCTCAGCGACGCGGTGTTGAGCGAGAACTGCGTGCCGATGGTGCCGGTGGCGTTCTCGATCCCGATCGTGGCCGAGCCGCCCAGGGCCCGGTCCCCGCTCGGCAGGTCGCCGTAGCCCAGCTCGACCCGGCCGTCCTCGAAGAGGGTGACCGAGAAGTCGAGCAGGTCCGAGCTGCTCAACGGGTAGACGTCACGCCACTCGATGACGAACGCGTCCACGCCGTCGACCGTCGTCGCTGCGGTGAACACGTCGGCCTCACCGCGGGCGTCGAGGTCGTCCCAGAACGGGTAGATCGCCGCGTTCGGCACGGCCGTGGACGGCAGCGCCCCGTTGGCGTAGGCCGTGCTGGACGCGAGGAAGTTCACGTGACCGTTCGATGCGACGTACGCCTTGGCGTAGCTGCCTCCGTAGAGCGGGAAGCTGAACGGCAGGTCCACCGAGGCGGCCGCGTCGTCACCTTCCAGTCCGAGCGCGGTGGTGCCGGAACGTACGCCGCTCGAGCCCTCCGAGCAGAAGTAGCCGTAGTCGTCGTAGGAGAAGACCACCTTGACGTTGTGGGTCTTGGCGCCCGTGACCTCGATCTCGGAGCTCGTGGCCTCGGCACAGCCGGACCCATCGGTGAAGATCGTGTACGTCCCCTCCGGGACGCCCGCGATCGAGTAGGTCCCGTCGGCACCCGAGGTCGCGGACAGGTTGCCCGGCGAGAGCTGGATCTCGGCCCCGGCGATCGGGGCGTTGGTGCTGGCGTTGGTGACCGTGCCGCTGACCGTGTGCTTCGGAGCCTCGGCGAGGTCGAAGTCGACGGTCGTGGTGGCGTCCTGGGTGACCGTCGCGGATCCCGTCTCGGTGACGAACCCGAAGGCGGAGGTGGTCAGGTCGTAGTCGCCGACGAAGACACCGGCCGAGAAGTGGCCCTCGGCGTCGGTGGTGAGGGTGCGGTCGAGCGCCTCGCCGTCGAGCACGACGGTCGCGCCCTCGATCGGCTCACCACCGCTGGTGACGGTGCCGGCGACCGTGCCGCCCTCGGCCGGAGCCAGGGCGATCAGGCGTGCCAGGTCGAGGTAGCCCTCGCCGTACACGTTGTTGTTCTCGGCAGTGCCACCGCAGGTGGTGTCGTCGACGTCGGTCGCCGCCTCGTTGAGCAGGCGGCGGGTCTCCTCGACGTTACCGATCAGGGTCGGGTTGTAGCTCCACAGCGCCGCGACGGCTCCCGCGAGGTGCGGGGCGGCCATCGAGGTGCCGTTGTAGCTGCCGTACGAACCGCCCGGGAGGGAGGAGCGTACGTTCACGCCCGGCGCCGCGATGTTGGGCTTGACCAGGCCGTTCTGGCCCGAGCCACGGCCCGAGAAGGAGGCGACGGCGCCGGAGGAGTCGACCGCGCCCACCGAGTAGGTGAGCACGTTCGCGCCCGGGGACGACGTCCCCTGGCACATCGAGCCCGGGTTGCCGGAGGCCCACGAGGAGAACTGGCCGGCTGCGTTCCAGGCGGCGTTCACGTCGTCGAAGAAGGAGTCGATGTAGCCGACGCCGTTCCAGCCCCAGGAGTTGTTGATGACGTGCGGGCGCTTGGCGACGTCCGGGTTCTCCCCGGCCGCGTCGGTCGGCTCCAGCAGCCACCAGCCCGACTCGAGCAGCCCGGCGTCGGTGCCGCAGCAGCCGTTGGTCTCGATCCACTCGGCGTCGGGTGCGACACCGATCTGGTTGCCGGTGCCGTCGTCGCCGACCATGGTGCCCATCGTGTGGGTGCCGTGGCCGTCGAGGTCGCAGGGACCGCTGGAGCAGTCGCCGTAGGCGTCGTACCAGTTGTAGTCGTGGGTGAAGGTGCCGTCACCGTTGTTGCCGCGGTACTGGTTCACCAGGGCCGGGTGGGTGTAGTCGGTGCCGGAGTCGACGCTGGAGACCACGATGCCGGCGCCGGTCGCGCCCTGCTCCCACGCCTCGGGAGCGTTGATGAAGTCGATGCCCCACTCGATGCCCTGCGGCGCCTTGGTGGCCGCCTCCTCCTTGACCGGCTCCACGAGCGAGAGCTTGGCCCGCTCGTGGACGGTCTTGATCTCCGGGTCGGCGGCCAGCTTCAGCGCCAGGTCCTCGGAGCCGTCCTTCACCAGGATCGCGTTCGAGATCGCGTACGTCTTGTAGCTGACCTTGGCGGCGTCGAGCTCGGCGACGGCGCCGGCCTGAGATGCCTTCGCCGTCCTCTCGAGCACGTCGACGACGTACTGGCCACGCTCGGTCCAGTCGTCGATGGCGGAGGCCGGACCGAGGTTGGCCTTGTCGGAGAACCGGAGCCAGAAGTCGGTCGATTCCGACTTCTCGAACTTCGACTCGAGGGTGGACGTGAGCTTGGCCGCAGGGGCCTTGTCGTCGGCCGTAGGGGTGCCGGCGAATGCGGGAGTGGCAAGCATCGCAGCCGTGGCGGCGAGTATGCCTGTGGCTGCTACGGCCGATCGGCCGAGGCGTGAATATCTCAAGGTGGGTCTCCTTGCGGAAACCGTCGGCAAAACCCGCGAGCAGAGATCGTGCACATTCCCGGGTAATGCGGACGGATCGATTATTGCCACGGGAAAGCGTTCTCTCGATTTGTTACAGCCGCAGTCATTCCGAGCGCCGGAGCGCGGCAGATACCTGCCAATGTCGTAAAAGCGTCACGGCCCTAGACAAGTTGGCGAGTCAAATATGACACAGCTGCGTCATTGACACCCGCCCCCGGTATCGGCTCCGACGAATGCTCTGCCGAATGCTCCCGCAAAGGCCGGGTCGTTGACGTCGGTCCGCTTTCCGTTCGCTGTACGTTTTTGTAAAAGGAGGGGCATGTCTGCGATCAAACGCGTGACGAACACGTCCGAGGCCGAGGCGCTGGCGGCGTTGCTCAACGGCGACTCCCGCACGAAGCCGACCGTGGTGGTGACGGTTGCGTCAGGACACACCGAGCCCTACGCCGACGTGGAGCGGATCGCGGCCGAGATCGGCGACCTAGCCGACCTCTACCTGGTCACGACCGGCGGACACACCTGGGCCTTCTCCAACAAGATGACGCCGGGCACGCAGGTCTACGGCGGCGCCGGACGGGTCTACCCGGTCGGCCTGGGGTGGAACATCGATCTGAAGCAGGCCCCGCTGCGGTTCGCGTGGAGCAAGTCCGAGGGCCCCAAGCTCACCGGGCAGCTCATCGACGACGCTCTCGACATGGCCGCGGCGGCCGGGCTCTTCGACAGCGCCCGCACCGCCTCCACCCGCGAGCGCCGCGCCGGCACGGTGCGCTCGATCATGAGCGAGCGCGCTCTGGTCGCCCTCGATGGGGGCGACATGGCCTCGGTCCCGCCCCAGCTCGCCCAGGCCGGGGTGCCGATCGAGCGCGTACTCGCCCCTGGGATGCACGTCGACGGCGTCCTGGAGAAGAAGTCACGCTGGCTCGACATCCGGGAGAGCCGCCCCACCGCCGAAGAGGCATTGAAGACGTACGCCGCCGGGGACGTCGTCCCCGCCGAGGTCCGCTCCGTGCTGGCCGGCTCGGCCGACCTGCGCCTGCATCCCGACGTCACCGTCGAGCTCTTCCGCTCGGATGTGACCGGCGACCCCGACGACGACCTCTCGGCGCTCCTCACCCCCGGCGAGGTCGTGCTCGCGCGGGTCATCGCCACCGGGCCCAAGTGGCGGCTGTCGCTGCGCGAGGTCCGCGAGCACGACACCGCCCGCGAGGCCCTCGCCCTGTACGCCGGTGGGCCCCCATGGCTCGATCCGGATGCTCCGCCGCCTGCGCCTGTCGAGCATGTCGATTCCGAGCCTGCACGTGCGGAGCCCGCGCCTGCCGAGACCGCGCCTGCCGCGGCCGCTCCTTTGGTGGAACCGGTTGCTGAGCCCGTTCCGCTGGCTCCGGCCAAGCCGGCGATCCCGAGTCCCGCGATGATGCCGCGGCGCAAGGGCGAGCCGGTCCGCGCGGTCCGGCCGGCGCCCGCGCCGTCGCCCGAACCCTCGCCCATGCCCGAGAAGGGGCCCGCGCCGGCGAAGAAGGCGGCCGTGCAGTCGATGTCGCTGCAGGTCACCGCGATCAAGGCCGAAAAGGCACACCTCGAGGCGGAGCTGGCCGAGCTCCGCGACCAGGTCTCCGGGCTGCGCAACGAGCGCGTGCAGTTCGCCAAGGACCTCGCACGTGCGGCCCGCCAGGTCGAGACCCGCGACGCCGAGCTGGCCCGGATGCGCTCCCAGCTGCGCCGCGCCAAGCAACGCACCGCCCCGCCCGACGTAGCCCTGCCCGTCTTCGCCGACCGCGAGCGCGGCTTCCGTCACCTGGTCGAGGCCGCCTGGGCCCGCCGGATCCCCGTCGGCGAACAGCCCACCCGGCCGCTGCCGGACTACGCGATCGGCGAGCGGTTCCTCGACAGCGTCGACGCGCTCGAGGGCATCGCCGTCGACAAGATCGCCGACGTGGTCATGGAGGTGCTCACCGGCCTGGCGGAGCAGTCGACCGGCCGCGAGCTGCACCAGCTGCGTACCTCTGCCGGGGGCAACGCCGCCCCACAGTCCCGCCCCGACGGCGCGGTCTGCTACCGGGTCTCGATGCAGATCCACACGCCCAGCGCCCGGCGGCTGCACTTCTGGAAGTGCCCCGACGGCACCATCGAGCTCTCCCGCGTCGTCGTCCACGACGACATGGAGCCCTAGGTCAGCCGGGTCATCCCCAGCACCAGGTCAGCAGCCCGACCAGCGGGTCCGGGATCGACTCGATCTCGACGGCCTCGCCGAGGATGGTGCCGTAGCGGATCTTGCGACCCGACGCGGTGCCGAAGAAGCGGTGCAGCTGGTCGGCGACCTCCTCGCCGCGATGCTCGGGCTGGTTCTGCAGCGTACGGAACTTGCCGCCCTCGCCGTTGGCCTCGAGGATCTCGACGATCCGCGCGGCGCCGATCGCCCGGATCATCTCGTCCTCGAGATCGCGCCGGCATGCGAAGAACCCCTGGCCGGAGAGGTCCTCGCCGAGCTGCCGGCCGAGCGCGTTGGTGACGAAGTGCTCCTCGGCCTCGTCGTAGAGGCCGCCGACCCGATGTCCCGCAGCCGTCGTCTCCCGGATGTAGCGGCCCGCGTTCCCGGCGCCGTTCATCGAGACGACCTCGATCCCGAGCTCGGTCAGCTCCACTCCGTAGCGCGGAGCCAGCGCCTCCACCAGAGCCTTGTCCGACTCTCCTTCGACGAGCAGCGTGATCGGTCGCGTCATGGCGCACACATTAGAAGAAGGTACGTCGCCGCGCCTGTTCCATATATGCAACACCTCGACCTAGAGTTGCATATATGGAATCGGACGTCGGCCGCCTGGTCGCCGAGTGCATCGAGCACTCGGGCCTCAACGCCCGCCAGGTGGCGGCGCGCGCGGGCGTGGCCGCGTCGACGGTCCATCGGATCCTCAACGACCAGGTCAGTCCGTCGGTCGCGACGCTCCACAACATCACCGCTGCCTGCGGGCTCGACCTGACGATGAGCACCACACCGCTGGCATCCGCAGCAGCCGCCGCGGCGGCGCGAGCCATCCTCGACGAGAACTACCCGGCGGACGTGGACGCCGACGTCGAACATTGGGCTACCCGGCTCGACACCTGGGCCGACGGCGACCCGATTCAGATCATCGAGGAGGCGGCACGCGCCTCGGGTGTTCTCCACCGACCGGACGCCGTCCGGCTGGGCGGGGAGGCCACCATCGGCCGGCTCGCCTCCGCCGGCGAGGCCTCCGGCCAGCGCTGGGCGCTCTCCGGCGCGGCCGGCCTGGACCTCCCGTCCTTCGATGGGGCCGTCCCCCGGATCTCGGTCCTGTGGTGCGAGGACCCGAGCGCGATCCGGACTCTTCTCACCGGCGGAACCCTCCGGCCGGCATCCGCCCCGCACCGTTCCACCGTGGTCATCGCCGCCGCCGAACCCGAGCTGTTCCTCGGCACATTCGAGCGCGATCGGGTCGTCTACGCGGCCCCGATCCAGATCGCGATCGACGCCATCTCGGTCGGCGGCGATGCCGCGGACCGCGCCCGCGAGGAGATCCGGACATGGTGACCAAGCAGCCCCGCTGGGCACCAGACCCCGAGACGTACGCCGCCCGCAAGGCGACCACGGACGACACCTACCGGGAGGTCGCGGACCGTGACGCCCAACTGCGCGACACCGGCATCTGGTGGACCGAGGTCGACACCGCCCGCATCCTCCCGAGCGACACCGACCGCGCCTGGCGCCGGTTCCGCGCGAGCCTGCCCGAGCTGGTCTGGAACGCCGCGACGCTCGAGGGCAACAGCTTCACCCTTCCCGAGGTCCGCTCCCTCCTCGACGGCATCACCGTCGGTGGCCACCGGGCCGCGGACGAGCTGCAGGTGCTGGCGCTGAACGAGGCGTACGGCGCGCTCCGCGACATGATCGGCTACGGCAGGTTCCATATCGACAAATCGACGTCCGACCGCCTCAACCGCATCGTCGCCCTCCACGAGACGCCTGACGCCGGAAGGTTCCGCGGCGAGGGCACGCTGCGCCGAAACGGCAGCGAGCTGCTTCGAGCCCGCTTCGCCACCCTGCGGGAGCGCCTCGCCGAGACCGACGACCCCCGGCTCCGGGCACTGATCTACTTCTGCTCCGCCGCACGGACCCGGTTCTACGCCGGCGGCAACGAACGCACCGCCCTGCTGATGATGACCGGCATCCTGATCTCGAACGGCTTCGACGCCATCAGCATCCCCGGCGCCCGACGCCTCGAGCTCGACCACGCCCTCGACACCGTCGTCACCACCGACGACGCCACCGAGCTGATGTCGTTCCTGATCGACTGCGCCGCGTCGGCGGACTGAGGATCAGAGCACCCGAACTGCTCGATCCCGCGTCGCCCGCACCAGCGCGGCGTTGCGCAGATCGCTCTCGGCGATCTTGGCCTCGGCCTCCGCCCGCGACCTCCCGCCGGCGAGGAACCGCTCGAGCAACCGGGGCACGAGGACCTCGTCCGGGACGTCGACGAACCATGCCTCGTCCAGGAGCCCGCGTACGTCCTTCCACGGCCCATCCTCCAGCAACAGGTAGTTGCCCTCGGTGATCACGATCGGCTCGCCGTCGATCACCACCCCGCCGGGCACCGGCTCGTCCGTGACACGGCTGAACGTCGGCCACTCGACTCGTCCGCGACCCCGCAGCTGTCGCAACGCCGCCACATATGCCTCGGCATCGAAGGTGTCCGGCTCGCCCTTCCGCGCCCGCGCCCCCATCGCGTCGAGCTCGGCGTTGCTCCGGTGGAACCCGTCCATCGGCGCGACCACCGCAACCCGCCCGTCCTCGTTGAGCACGTCCCGCAGCCGCTCCGCCAGCGTCGACTTCCCCGCCCCCGGCGGACCGACGATGCCGAGCACGAACCTGGCGCCTGCCTTCTCCCTGATCTTCTCCGCCAGCCGGAGGAGCTCGCTCTCACTGACGGTCAAGGTCAACCTCGGGCTCACGACACCGACACCTCGAGCTCGACGACCGCCCACGACAACGGCGGAAGGTTCAGTCGCACGCTCCCGTCCTGGACGCCGACGTCGCGAAGCGGCACGAGACCCACCCGATCGGGCGCGGCCTCCACGTTGGACGTGTGCCGGTCGCCGCCCTCGGGAATGGTGAGGACCTCGGCACTCGCCACCCGCGAGACCCCGAGGCCGCGCAGATCGACGGTCACCTCGGAAGCCTCCTCGAGCCCACGGTTGGCGACGAAGAGCGCGACTCGACCGTCCGGCTCCGACCAGGTCGCGGCAGCGTCGATGACGTCGACGTCGCCGAACTTCTCGGTCGGGATCTGGTCGGCGGAGACGGCGAGCCGCAGGATCTGTCCGCGGGCGAGGGAAGCCATCCGGGCGAACGGCCAGAAGATCGTCTGCCGCCAGGCCGGCCCGCCCTCCTCCGATCGGATCGGCGCGATCACGTTCACCAGCTGCGCCTGGTTGGCGATGCGTACCCGGTCGCCATGGCGCAGCAGGCTGTTGAGCAGGGTCCCGACGACCACGGCATCGGTGACGGAGTAGGTGTCCTCGATCAGCCGCGGGTGCTCGCGCCACTCCTTCTTCACCTGATGGGGCTGGTCCTCGGAGTCGAGGCCCTCGTAATACCAGACGTTCCACTCGTCGAAGGAGATGTCGACCTGCTTGGTGTGCTTGCCGGCCGCCTTGACGGCATCGATCGTGGCGACGACGCCGTCGATGAACGCGTCCATCCCGACCGCCTCGGCAAGGAACGAGGCGGCGTCTCCGGAGCGCTCCTGGTAGTACTCGTGCATCGAGATGTAGTCGATCTCGTCATAGGCGTGGGTCAGCACGGTGTGCTCCCACGAGCCGAACGTCTCCATGTAGCGGTTGGACGAACCCACCGCGACCAGCTCGATCGAGTCGTCGACGAGCTTCATCGTCTTGGCCGTCTCCTGCGCCAGCCGGCCGTACTCGTGTGCCGTCTTGTGGCCGATCTGCCACGGCCCGTCGAGCTCGTTGCCGAGGCACCACAGCTTGATGTCGAAGGGCTCCTCGGCTCCGTTCTTCCGGCGAAGATCCGACCAGTACGTCCCGCCGGGATGGTTCGCGTACTCGACCAGCGCCCGCGCTTCCTCGACCCCGCGCGTACCGAGGTTGATCGCCTCCATCACCTCGACCTCGGCCTCGCGGGCCCAGCCCATGAACTCGTGCAGCCCGAACTCGTTGGTCTCGATCGTGTGCCAGGCGCCGTCGAGGCGGCGGGGCCGGTCCGCGACCGGACCGATCCCGTCCTCCCAGCGATAGCCGGAGACGAAGTTTCCCCCGGGGTAGCGCACCACCGTCGGGCCCAGCTCCCGGACGAGCTCGAGCACGTCTTTGCGGTAGCCACGGTCGTCGGCGGTCGGATGGCCGGGTTCGTAGATGCCGGTGTAGACGCACCTCCCCATGTGCTCGACGAACGACCCGAAGAGGCGGCGGGGTACGTCGGCGATCGTGAAGTCACGGTCGATGGTGATACGTGCGCTGGTCATGGCACGAAACTATTACATCGTTGTAATGACACAGGCAAGAGTCTCCGCCTCCCCTATTCGGTGGATCCCTTCCGACCCCGACCGACCACGCCTCGATCACGAGTGCCAATGGGAAGCATGAAGTCCCGAAGGCCACGCTCCCGATGAGTACGACGCTGCTCATCGCCGCAGGTATGGGCTACCTGCTGGGCATCCTCGTCGGCGCGTGGATCGCACGCGGCCGCTGGACCGCCCACTAGCTACCGCGTAGTGCTCGCCCGGACGACCAGCTCGTGCGGGACCGCCACCGCGCGCGGTGGGGACGTACGGTCATCGATCCGGGTCAGCAGCAGATCGACCGCCGCCTCGGCGAACGCGCGCCGGTCCAGCGCGACCGTGGTCAACGACGGGTTCATGAATCGGGCGTGCTCGACGTCGTCGAACCCGGTGACCAGGACGTCCCCGGGAACCTCGAGCCCGTGCTCCTGGAGCACGTGCATGGCGCCGAACGCGATCGAGTCGGTGAACGCCATGATCGCGTCGAACTCGACGCCGCGGCCCAGCAGCTCTTCCGCCGCTTCGGCCCCACCCACCATCGACCACTTCTCCACGTTCACCTCGAGCGCCGGGTCGTACGCAACGCCGTGCTCGCCGAGCGCGCGGTGGTAGCCCTCGAGCCGCTGGACGCTGGTGGCCATGGCGTCAGTTGCGCCGGTCTCGCCACCCAAGACCGCTATTCGCCCCGCGCCGCGCTCGAGAAGGTGGGCCGCCACCTCGTACCCCGCCTGCCGGCTGTCGATCAGCACCCGGTCGACCTTGTGCTGCTCGACCTCCCCGATCAGCACCACCGGCGGCAGCTGGTCGTCGTGGACGACGATGCTGTCCTGGAGCCGGATCGGGTTGAGGATCAGCCCGTCGACCTGGTGCTCCCGCGCACGCGAGACAAGATCGTGCTCCCGCTTCGGCTCCGCCGCCGTCTCCTCGATCTGGACCGCCATCCCCCGCTCGTGCGCCGCCTGCACCACCCGGTGCACCATGTCCGCCGAGAACGCCGTCGCCAGATCCGGCAGCGCCAGCGCGATCACCCCCGACCGCCCGCTCCGCAGGCTCCGGGCACTCAGGTTCGGTACGAAGTCCAGCTCCGCCACCGCCGCCAACACCTTCTCGCGGGTGTCGGGACGTACGAACACGGTCTCGTTCATCACGTTCGACACCGTCTTAGGCGACACCCCCGCCAGCGCCGCGACATCCTTCACCGTCGCCCGCCGCGGCCCCCTGGTCATGCAGTCAGCGTAGTTGAGCACCGCCGGCACGACGTCCACAGCGGCAACATCGCACGGAAGCCAGCCAACGATCCCATTACCAGAGACCAGCCGCACGCAGTATCCGCGCCGAAGACGGTCAACGCCGATCACCCAGCGAAATCAAGGCACATAGAAGCCATAGGATGTTCAAGAAACCGTTCCCACGGATGAACCGGTTACCTGCGGCAACCCGATCGATCGGCGTCAGATTACCTACATAACCTTCTTTGTGGTCGGCAGAAGCGGTGCCGGCTCTAGCGACGGTTCGTCGTCCCGGGCTACCCGCCAATGGCGGCCGTCTAGCTCGATCGTCCACGGCTCGCCGGGGCTTGCCGGCACGACACGAATGCTAACCACTTCGCCAGGACTAGGGACCTCGATGCCCAGCGCCATCGCCACACGGCGATGAGCCTCGTAGTCACCGCCCGGAATGAGATACCCCTCCGCACCGAGGGCTGTTCGCGCCCCGCCGTTGCCTCGAACACGCTTCATGTAGTCGTCCTGCTGCGCAACCGTGGCGATCGTGTTCCGTCCGATGCGGGTGTTCGTCAGCCTGCGAAGCAACTCGTTCAACCTTCCCTGCCCACTTTTCGGAGCGAGCACCGCGGCCAGGGTGGCGTCGTCGAGTCGGAGCAGGGCATTCGGCAGAAGCCGGGCATCTCGATGCAGCCATGCAACCTGCTCGCGCCCCCGTGAGTTGAGCCCGGTCTTGCCATCACGGTTTTGGCTTGGGCGTCGGTTTTCTTCGGAGGCACGGACAACGCCCAGGCTCCAGGTGCCCTTTTCATCGTTTGCCGTAGCGACCAACAGAAGGTGCCCGAAGCACTCCGGAGGCAGCATCCAACCTCCCATCGACTGCGAGTACTTGCAATCGATGTCCACGCCGCTCACCCGGTAGTCGAGCAGGACACCATCGTCGATTACGTCATCAAACTCACGGCGCAGGTTGATTTCCAAGAGCGTCCCAAAGTGGGTCTTCTCCGTCTTGAACAACTGTTGCCATCGAAACCGGCCGGTGTGCTGGCCGTCGTACAACTGGTCAAAGGTATCTCTGATGACCTTGGAGGATCGATGACCAGCGGGGTCGGCGTTGAAGAACCGCCAGTACACCTCGTCACGCACTGGGTCCGGATCGAGGCCAGTGAATGCCAGTCCCTGTATCGGATCATCGCTCACGGTCGTAAACCTAGCGTCGAGCACCGACAACGCGCGTCGGTTTAGCGCGAGACAGAGCGTAGGTCCCGAGGATCAGGCAGCTACCTCATCGCCGCTGGTACGCGTTCCCGCTTTGAGCGTAGGCTCAAGGGCCTCGCGGATCGCCGCCCCCATCGCGCGTGCGACTGGCGGAGGAAACGCGTTACCCATGGTCTTGTACGCGTTCGTCTTGCGCAGGACTTCGTCGATCTTCCAAGTGTCCGGGAATCCCTGAATCCGCGCAGCCATGCGGACGTTGAGCTTGAACAGCTGATTGACATCGTCATCAGCAGCGGGGGCGACTCCGTGATTCGCGAGACCCAGGCCGTCCACACCAAGGCGACGCCACTGCGCCTTTGCGCGCGTCGGGCCAAGGTCAGCTCCGCCGTGCTTCTCCGAGCCACCGACCAGGGTCGGGCCGATCGTGGTGGCAACCTCAGAAGCCCAGCGGTCGGCCCCTTCCCAGCCGTTAGCCGCAACGAGGTCCTTCAGCGCTTCACCGACACTTGCGCGCGCCCCTTCTGGGGTCTCCGCGTCAGGCCACCGGAAGCGCTCACGGTCTTCAGCGTCCCGGAATGCCACCAGCACAGATCGCGGCCTCAACTGCGGCACTCCGTGGTCAGCCGCATAGACCATGTCCCAGACGGCGTCCTCGTATCCAAGCTGCGCAAGCGCCTCGAGCGTCTCGTTTCGCCAGCCTTCAAACTTAGAGTCCATAAGACCTCGGACGTTCTCGAACATCGCCGCACGCGGTCGGACCTCGTCGACCATTCGAATGGCCTCCGGCCAGAGGTTCCGTTCGTCAGATGCCCCCAACTGCTTCCCTGCGGTCGATGCCGGGGTGCACGGAACGCCGCCAGCAACCAAGTCGATGTTGGCATCGCGGTACGGCCGAAAGTCGACGTCGCGAACGTCGGCCTCGACGACGTTCCATGCCGGGCGGTTGGCGCGAAGAATCTGAACAGCCGGTGCCCAGTACTCCACGAGTAGTTCGTGCTCAAACCCCGCCTGCTCCAGCCCAAGCGCCTGGCCACCAGCGCCGGCACAGATCTCAATCGAGGTCAGCGTCGAGGAGGTCATGAGGCATAGCGTACGGGGCATCGATCCAACTCACGGAAGGCGCGCCGTCGAACACGCGTTCCCGTGACTGTCATCACACACGGCGCCCATCCGGCAGCATCCGAGCCTAGCCCCACACTGATCGGTTCAGCCAGGTCAGCACAGTACGCAACAGGGGACGGCATCAAGTGCTGCTTCACCCGCGCGAACCGGACGCGTCGGGGCGTTTGACGGGGCGCCGATGCGGTTGGGCAATCACGAGATTTCCTCTGAATCGCCGGCTTGACTACGCACCGTGCATGAGAAGTACAAGACGGACGGGCCCCAGACTCTCGAAGGCGTGAACTGGTGGCATGTGACCGTCACCCCAGGGACAAAGAAGGGCAAGTTCGGCGGGGAGAAGCGACTCTCCGCCTACCTGAATTTCAACGTCGAGGTGGGCGAGTCGTTCACAATGCGTGATCTCCGAGAGGCCATAGGCGGCGATGGCATCGCGGACACTGCTGAGCATCTCAACCGAAGGCTGCGAGAGCTCCGGCCCGACGACTGGGTGATCTCTAGCTACAAGGACGACCGGGATCTGCCGCCCGACGTCTACCGCCTGGATGCTATCGGTACCCGAGTCTGGCTTGGCGAGCGCAACAAGCGCGACAAGCCCTCGGCCAAGGTTCGTCGCCTCGTCTTCGAGCGGGACCTTTCCACCTGCCAGGTATGCGGCGTCGCCCGAGGCGAGGAATACATTGAGTACCCCGGCCGAATCGCCCGGGTGACACTCGGACACCTCGTTCCAGGCGAGCGCCTCGGTGGCGCTTCAGTGGACGAACTCCAGACCGAGTGCGCCATGTGCAACGAGGCCTTACGTGACTTGATCCCAAACCCGGAGTTGTACGAAGAGGTTCTCCCCTCGGTCCGAAGCATGACCAGAAAGCAGCTTGTTGAGTTGCTAAAATGGATCCAGGCCGGTAAACGCGGACGCACCCCAGCAGAGCTGGCGTACGGTCGCATCCGCCGCCTTGGCTCTGCCGATCGAGAGAAGATGGCACAGAAGATCTTTGACATGATCGGAGAAAGAGTATAGCCGTCTCCGATGAGAAGTCCGAGACCTCCTGGGCATTGAACCCCGGGAGGCGTCGGAACATGCAGGCCATACGTCGGCGCAACACTAAGCCAGAACTAAGGCTACGGTCGATTCTTCACGCGAGAGGGCTCCGTTATCGCGTGGACTTCAGCCCGCTACCGTCTACTCGCTGGAAGGCCGACGTTGTGTTTACCCGGGCCAAGGTTGCCGTGTTCATCGATGGCTGCTACTGGCACCAGTGTCCTGATCATTCCAAGCCGCCGTCGCGCAATGTCGACTACTGGCTTCCAAAATTGGAACGAAACGTGTCCCGTGATAGGGAGTTCGACAAACGACTCAGAGAAAGCGGATGGACCGTTATAAGGGCGTGGGAACACGAGGACCCCGCGTCCATCGCGAATCTAGTCGAGACCGCAGTTCGGACTGCGTAACGCGACCATCGGTCTCGTGATCATATCGAACGAGTCGGCGCGCCACGACATGGCAACGTTGGCGGATCCACCTTCCAGGCTTCCCTAATGGCATTGGCCATGCACCGAGCTTTCAAGTCACGAAGCACTCAGGGATCTAAGCGCTCTTAACAATCCGGGGTGTAGTACAACTACGTCGTGGTCAAGTCCCAGAAGTTTGGCGGCGAGAAGCGTATCGCGGCGTACCTGAAGTTCAACGTGCCGTTGGGGGCGACGTTCACGATACGGGATCTGAGAACTGCGATCGCTCCGGCAAAGGGAAGGGCCGAGGATGCTGAACAGTTGAACCGGAGGCTCCGAAACCTACGTCCAGACGGCTGGGTGATCACCAGCTACAAGGATGACCGGTCACTTCCCGCCAACACCTACCGGCTCGACGCGGCCGGCACTCGCGTTCGGCTCAGCGAGCGTATGGAACGAGATGCCATCTCCGCCAAGGTCCGGCGGCAGGTGCTGGAGCGCGACAGCCACGCTTGCCAGGTATGTGGGATCGCCCAAGGCGAAGAGTATGACGAATACCCGGGTCGCTCCGCGCGAATGACCATCGGCCACCGGGTACCCGGGGCAGCGGCTCGGCGGCGCGTCCGTCGACGAGCTCCAGACCGAGTGGTCCATCTGCAATGAGCCGATCCGTGACGAGCTTCCCGACCCAGAAACCTACGACGAGGTCCTTCCGGAAGTCCGCGGAATGGGGAAGAACGAGCTCAAGATCTTGCGGAAGTGGATCGCTGCGGGCAGGCGCGAGCGAAGTCGCACCGAACGCGTGTACGGACGCATCCGTCGCCTCGGCGCCGCCGACCGTCAGAGGATGGCCGACAAGATCACTTCCATCATCGGCGACTAAGCAGAGTTCGCCAGCCATGCACTTCCGAGTCAAAAGGTGAGGTCAGAGAGGTACCCCAGCTTGGCTCGTCAGACGCACAGACCACGAGTCCACGGTCAAGGAAACGATTGAATTCCTCGCAGCTCATCTCTGACAGCAAGACGCAGCCATGACACGCTGCGAGGTTGCACGAGTCCGTGCGGTCTACGCATTCCGGCGAAAACTTTCGGTGGGTTGCCGTATGGTCTTGCCGTGCCAAGCTCCACGGATCTGCTCGCGCCGGAGTACGCACGCTGGCAAGCCAGACTCGCGCACGAGTTCTTGGACGGACATGCAGGCCAGCCCGTTGTCATGTTCGTCGACTGCGACGAGCTGCAGCGGCTTGCTGACGACACCGAGGACGGTCCGCGCTCACTTGCGGCGGCGGTGCGCAGCCTGGTCAATATCCAGCGGCGCGGCGCCATGTTTCGGCGGGCATGTCTGGCGGAGAAGCTCTGGCGCCAAGGACCACGAACCAGCCCGCCCCCGACTCTCCCCATTCTGGCGCTGAGCGTCTTTGCCGCGTCAGAGATGCGGACCGACGCATCTGGAGCGCGCCACAACTACTACACCCGGCTCGCCCGGGCCTTTCTTCCGGACGGCGCCGACCACGAGGTCGAAGACCTGCGACTCGTCCTGCGTCAGCAAGGATCACTCGATCTCACCACGCTCTGGCAGGGCTTCGACGCCTGGCTGTCTGAGCAGGCCGGTGCGTTCGGTACGTCGACGATTCGCGAGGATCCCGACCTACGGCGGATCGGCTACCCGCTTTCACAGACCCTTGTTCGCCGAAGCGACCGTGCGGTCCTCACACGGTTCTTTGATCGGATGAACCTCACCCGTGCTGGCGTGCCGGGTCCCGACGCACTTCTGAGCCTCCTCAAGGTCTGGACGCACCGTCGTTCACACGGGTTCAGCGAGCGCTTCGTCGAGGCGCTCGACGAGACCGCCATGCACGTGTATCTGAAACCCCTCATCCACGGGCTGGCTGTCGCGTGGGACGGCAAGGTGGTGACCGCTGAGGGTCTCCGGCGACTGGAGATCCGCCTCGCCATCGATCTTGACGAAGGTAAGGCGTGGTGGGTCGTCCCGGCGGTCTCCGACCTACCTGGCGACATCGTCGAGGGCCGTGTCGACGGCACGCCGTTCACAGCTCTCCTCACTCCTGATGATCATTCATCGTTGTACGCGGCTGATGACCTTCCTCCGGTCATGCCCATCGCGCTCCAGCACGGTTTCTCAGCGCGAGGCAGTTCATGCGTTGCGGAGTACCAGCCGAGCAAGTTTCTCGCATTCATCGAGAGTGCCCACGCCGGCGGCTGGATGTCGGTCGACGCGCTGGAGGCGTACGAGGAGCATGTCGTCGCAGTCACCACCGATTTCGCGTCCGCTGTCGAACAAGCCCTCGGCACGGCGGCTGACACCGGTTGGCGGAAGGTCGCCGACGCGATCGCGAACAACATCCTGAGCGGCTATGCCATCTACTTCCGGGTGACGTTCTCGGATCGGGACGCGCTCACAGCCGCAATCCGGAGGTTGCCCGGTGCGGCGGTCGGTCAGATCCGTCTCGGAACGACCGTCCGGCCGCGGCTCATCAACGGCCTCCCGCTGTTCAAGAGGGTGAGTCGCAACACCTACTTGGCCGGTGGAGAACCAGATCTGGAACTGCCTGTCGGCACTGAGCCACGAACCGTTGACGTCGTACTGGATGGGTCACCACCCCAGGGCATTCCCGCCTCGATGTTTCCATTCCCGTTCGCACGACTCGGTCCGTACGAGCCTGGGACACACGCCATCGAGGCCGACGGGGAAACACTCCCCTTCTACGTCAGCCCGGGACCGGACGCCGACTGGATTCCCCCGGGTCTCGGCAGCTTGGCCTGGGTCGACGACCAGCTCCGCGAGGCGACCGGCGGCTCCGATGTCTGCGGGGCGATGACCGCCGCCACCGACTCCTCGAACAAGACGATACTGGCGCGACGAGGCGCACTTGAGAATTGGCTCGTCGATCACCGCGGCCACGTCACAGAGCTAGCAGAGCCGCCTGCCCCGACCTGCCTGGAACACGCGTCGTTCATGTTCTTCGACGTGTCGCCCGACCGCGGCGCGTGGCTGCTGCAACGACGAACGACCGGCTGGCAGGCGGTCCGCCTGCGCGTTGCCGAGCCCGCCTTCCACGAGCTGACGGACGCGGACCGTCGCGTCGGTCTGGCCGCCGCTCACAACGTTCGGCTGGATGACCCGATCTGGAAACTCTACGTCGCTGCCTGGGAGCGCCACCAGTGAAGTCCGGCCTACTCCTGACCTGGATGAGCGAAACTGGCTCTGGCGACATCCGTGACATGCGTCAGCGGATTGCATGGGCGGCGCGCTCGGCCGACCTGAACCCTAAACCGTACGAGATCGGCCGCTGGCTGCGTGACATGTCGGCCCTTGGCCACGCCGAGATCGATTGGCAGAACGGACGATGGGCCGTCGCGCCAGCGGCCGCGGTCCTCATTCCGCAGTCGGGTGGTACGGCCGTATTGGCCGGAGCCCGCCGGACCGGACTCGTCGACCGGATCGAAGGCTGCGACGACCTTGCGGTTCACATGGAAGAACGGCCGTCTGCGTTCGGGCAGCCGTTGCCACCACCGCCATCCATCTACGTCCAGGCCGAGTCGCTTCCTCAGCTCAACGCGGCGCTCGAGGCCCTCGGCATCAACTATGCAGGGGCAGCTGCCGGACGCATCGCGCGGGGCCTACGGCGCATCGATCTGGATACGCCCGCGGCCCCACCCGCTTGGAGCGATGATGTCGAACATCTGCTCCCCCACAGCGATGACCTCCGCTTCGTGACCGGCCTGCCGCACGGTGATGGGCTGTGTCGTACGACCGTCCAAGGACGCCCCAGCTACAGCTACCGCCGCGGTGACAGCTGGTTCCGCACGGACCACGCCACCGGGATCTTGTACGCCCTCGCAGCCCAGAAGATCGGCGTCATCCGTTGGCGGCGTGACCGCGTTAGCGACGGCGAAGAGATCGGGACCGTCTTCGTCGACCAGGGCGCTCCACTGCCGCCGCTTCAGTCCCGTGCACTCGTGCTCTGCAGTGGCTTGCCAACGAAATTCGGCCAGACCGCCAGAACAGCCATTTATTCGAATGTGCCACTAGATGTGGCCAAACTGGTGGGAGAATCCGTGCGCCAGAAAGTGACCCAGATCGCATGAATCGGCTTGGAGGTATCAGTGGCTGCAACTGAAGTCGAGGGTCACGGCCTCGATGTCATCGGCACCTTTAATCGGCTCCGTCAGGCGTATTTCCGCTACTACGACACACCATTCGGCCTGGAGGACAGGCGCCTACAAGACGAACGCCGCGACTTGTTGGACATCGACAAGGGTACGTACCGCCTGCCACTGGTCGAACTTCGTCCCGAGTACGCTGCTGCACCGCGCAGCCTGGCCGAGTCCGTGGCCGAATGCGGCGCCCCTCCCGAGTTGGCCGATTTTGCGGCCTGCGGCCTCATCCCGCCCAACCGTCCGCTCTATCTCCACCAGGAGCACGCGCTCAAGGCCGGAATGACCGTCGGCACGAACATGATCGTGACGGCCGGCACCGGGTCCGGCAAGACGGAGTCTTTCCTGCTGCCAGTGCTTGGCTCGCTCCTTGAGGAGTCGAAGTCGTGGACTGGCGGACCGGCAGGCTTCGACCCCTGGTGGCGCCAGTCGGGCGCACCGTTCGCATCGCAGCGTGCGGGTGAGTCGGGTAGGCCCGCCGCGGTCCGCGCACTGGTTCTCTACCCGATGAACGCCCTTGTCGATGACCAGCTCATGCGTATGCGCCACGCGCTCGATAGCGATGCTGCCCACGACTGGCTGAAGGCCAATCGGCGCGGCCACCGGTTCTACTTTGGCCGCTACACGGGCGCGACGCCGGTTACCGGTAGCCGCGAAACCGACTCAGCCGTCGCGCGACTGCGCGCCGAGCTGTCGGCTACCGAAAAGCGTGGCAAGCGCGCAATCGAAGTCGCGCAGCAGACCGGCCGGGACGACGTTCAGTACTTTGTTCCACGCCTCGATGGCGCCGAGATGCGGTCGCGCTGGGACATGGCCGATGCGCCGCCTGACGTCCTCGTTACCAACTACTCGATGCTCAACGTCATGCTCCTTCGCGAGCGCGATGGACACTACTTCGATTCGACGCGCGCCTGGCTCAAGGCGAACCCGGAACATCGCTTTACGCTTGTCGTCGACGAGCTGCACATGTACCGCGGTACGGCAGGCACCGAGGTCGCCTACCTGCTCCGCAACCTCAAGCAGCGCCTGGGCCTTGATGAACACCCGGAGCAGCTGCGGATCCTCGCCGCATCTGCCTCGATCGACGCCGAGCGCGACCAGCGGTACCTCGAAGAGTTCTTCGGCGTGGACGCCAGCTCGTTCGAGTTCGTTGACGGCGTCCTGAACATGCCCACGTCGGCGCCGACCGCGACCGCCGAACACGCCAAGGCCATCCTGGCGTCAGATCTCACGGAGACCGCTCAGTACGTTCGCGACCAGAACCTCACCGACACGCTTCGCCGTGGCTTTATCGAAGAGCGCGATGACGGCACCGAGCCCACGATCGCGAAGACCCTGGCAGACCTGGCATCCGCGGTGTTCGCAGACGCGGAAGCCGAAGACCGCGAACCTGCGCTTCAGCAGATGCTGTCTGCGATCGCAGCCGATTCGGTAGACACCGACCCGAAGCTCCGAGCCCACTACTTCTTCCGGAACGTCCCCGGGGTCTGGGCCTGTACCGATCCCGACTGCACGGCTGCTCCGCGCGTCGATGACGAGCCACGGCCGGTCGGTCGCCTATACCGGGAGCCGGTTACACGATGTGAATGCCGCGCGCGGGTCTTGGAGCTGCTCTACTGCCAGAACTGTGGCGATGTCATGCTCGGCGGCTTCACCCCCGAGGGCGCGACGCAGAGGAATCGAGTCGACACACTCCTCCTGGCGGACGTCCCCGAGCTGGCCAAGCTGCCCGACCAGGTGCAGTTGCAACGCACCGCTGCCAACTACCTCGTCTATTGGCCGAACGCGGCGGCCAACCTCGACGCTATCGAGAAGTCCAGCTGGACTCGTGACCACGAGCGCGTCAAGTACGAGTTTCGGCGGAGCACGCTGAACCCGGCAACAGGTGGGCTAAAGAACTCGGGGCCCGGTGGCGGGCATACAGGCTGGTCGTTCCATGCGGTCGTTCCGAGGGCCAAGCAGGAGAAGCGGAAGCCGACGACCGTCGGTCCGTTCCCGACCCAATGCCCCAACTGCGGTGATGACTGGGAGATCCAGTACGGCAAGGGTGGCAAGCGCCTGCCGCACACGGATCCTGCAACGCAGCGTTCGCCTATCCGTGGGATGCGTACCGGTTTCGAGAAGATCAATCAGGTTCTCACTACCGAACTCGCGACCGATCTGTACGGCGAAGACCGCAAAGTCATCATGTTCACCGACAGCCGGCAGGACGCCGCCAAGCTGTCGTCCGGCCTAGGTCTCCGCCATTACCAGGACCTGCTGCGCCTACTGCTCCACGAGCAAATGGACGCACACGGCGACGCTATCCCCGATGTCGCGCTTGCCCGAGCACACTATGTTGACAACGAGAAGACCGATGACTCGTGGGAGGCGATCGAGCGACTCGAACAGCGTGACGCGAATGCCTTCCAGCAGCTCCACCGGATCTGGGAGGGCCGCCCAGGCACCAGCAAGGACGACGAGCCCGGCCTGGTGGCGCGTCTCGGCAAGGGTCCGACGATCGAGGCTTCAACCGGCGTTATCGCGGCGAGGCTCCTGAGCCTTGGACTCAACCCCGGCGGACCGCACGCAAGCCTCGAAGAAACCTCGAACGAGCGGAAGTGGACGAGCCTCTACGACTGGGGCGCCACGCCGCCGAGCCTCCGCGGCAATCTCTCCGCCGAGCAGGGGGTCCTACTGGCGGACATCAACAACTCACTCCTGCAGGAGATCCTCGAGGGCCTGTTCTCCGGTGCGGGGCGTGACTTCGAGTCGCTCGGCCTGGGTTGGCTGGCGCTCGACGACGATGATGACTCGATCGACGTCCCCGCGACGAAAGAACTCGCTTACGTGCGGGCAAGTCTGCGCGTTCTCGCCGATGCCCGTCGCTTCGACCGGCTGCGCGCGCGTCGCGACGACCCGCCTCGACAGCTGCGCAACTTCTGGCGGGCGATTGAGAAGGCCGGCGGACCGGGGGAGCAAGAGCTAGCAACGATGTTTGCCGCCCGCTGCGGCACCGCGGTCAAGGACTTCCTGATTGACCCATCGCGTGTCGTGCTGCGAAAAGGCGGCGAGGTCGGATGGGTGTGCAACACATGCGGACGGCAGCACCTCAACCGCGGCTGCGGATACTGCACACGTTGCTATCGAACCTTGCCAGAGGTTGGCGTCCCACTCGATCTTGAAAGCGACTACTACGGCTGGAAGGCGACACGGCAGGCTGGCCGTTTCCGGCTCAACTGTGAAGAGCTGACGGGCCAGACTGACCGTATCGATGCGCAGGCGAGACAGGCACGCTTCCAGGGCGTCTTCCTCGACTCGGGACCGAACGCCGAAGTTGAAGTCGCCGACGGTATCGACCTGCTGAGCGTCACCACCACGATGGAAGCCGGCGTCGACATCGGAGCGCTATCGGCCGTCGTATTGGGCAACATGCCGCCGACGAGGTTCAACTATCAGCAGCGCGTCGGCCGGGCTGGGCGTCGCGGCAATCCGGTCGCTGTCGCGCTAACCGTCTGCCGCGGACGGAGCCACGACGAGTACTACTTCGACGAGCCCGAGCGCATCACCAACGACCCAACGCCAGAGCCATACCTCGCCGTCGACCGGCGCGAGATCTTCGAACGCTCGGTGCGGGCTGAGGTGCTGCGGCTCGCCATGCCCGTCGTGGCGGCAAAGATCATCAGTGCAGGTGGCGAGTTCTACCCTACGAACAACGTCCACGGCGCGTTCGGACTGGTGAATGACTGGGCGGCCGCCAAGCCGCACCTGGTCGACTGGCTCGCCCACCACCAGCAAACGGTTAACCGGGTGGCGGTCGCGCTGTCCAACCGCACCCCGCTCGCATCGGATGCCATCACGCTGGCAGCGACGTGCGCTGCGGAACTCCCCGGGCGCCTAGATGATGCTACCGCCGAGGGCGCCGTCGGCCATGAGGAACTCAGTCAGCGACTGGCCGAGTTCGGCGTCCTGCCAATGTTCGGGTTCCCGACGAGCGTCCGCTACCTGTACCTGGAGCGGCCGTACAGGTCGTACCCGTGGCCGCCCGCAAACGTCATCGACCGCGACCTAGCGATGGCGGTCAGTCAGTTCGCACCGATGAGCGAACTGGTCCGCGACCGCCGGGTCTACACGTCAATCGGTATCGCGGCGTTCGAGCCCTACGGGCGGCCGCCGCGTCACCCATCCACCGACGCACTCGGACACGACCGGACTATCTACCTCTGCCGCTCGTGCTCATATCTGTCGGATGAGGACCTCGGCGACATCGAACTCTGCCCGCAGTGCGGCAGCGGTCCTGACGGCTTCTCAAAGATGCCCCTCCGCGAGCCGCTGGGCTTCCGGGCCGCTCGACCGCGTGACTTTGACGGGAACTTCTCGTGGTCGCCGCGGTCGATTACCGCTCGAGCGCTCGCCGATCTAGGATCCCTCCAGCTGGCTGATCTCGATGCCGCCAGGGCGTTCTCTGGGCCGGGTAAGCGGTTCGTCATCAACGACAACGCAGGCAAGCTGTTCCAGTTCAAGGCGGCCGCACCTGGGGGACCCGATTGGGGCGGCCACGTCGCGGTGGAGGCGGTCGAGAAGGAACTCGTCCCAGCCAATGCCGTCACGGGAGACCCCTTCGACGTCGCTCTGGGGGCTATCCAACCGACTGACTTCCTTTTCCTTGGCCCGAAGAAGGCGGTAATCGCAGAGCAGGGCTTGCGACTGAACTTCACAACGACGTTCCAGCCGTACGGCGCACCCGATGTCAACGACGGCCGTCGCGCCGCGTGGTACTCGCTTGCCTTCCTGATTCGCAAGGTCGCCGCCTCCAAGCTCGATATCGAGCCGCTGGAGCTGGTTGCCGGGATCTTCGCTGGTCTGGCCGACGGCGATCCAGCGCCATACGCGTTCATCGCCGACACACTGGAGAACGGCGCCGGGTTCTCGACCCACCTTGGACGCGACGAGATACTACCGACGCTGCTCGACGACGCCACGAAGTACCTCACGCACCTGGCCGACCCGGATCACGCCGATGAATGCTTGGCCTCGTGTTACCGCTGCCTGCGTGACTACGGGAACATGTCGTACCACGCACTTCTCGACTGGCGACTGGCCAGAGACCTGCTCCAGGTACTCCTGGAGGGTCAGCTAGCTGTCGATGTCGGTCTACTGCACAGCGCTGCCGAAGCGTGGGCGAACGGATACACCGCCGAACCCATTTCCGGCATCCCTGGCGCGGTCAAGTTCCGGCATCCCCAGCTCGGCGACCACATTCTGATCGTCCGTCACCCGCTGGAGGCCTCGGAGGCGAACTTCACTGCCGAACGGTTGGCGGAAGCGACAGCGCACGCGGAGATCGCGGTGCCGAACGCGCCGGTCATCTACGTCGACGGCCTGACTCTGGACCGCGACCCCGGCCGTGTTTTCCAGCTGTGCGAGACGGTCCTCCCGCTATCGTGACTGACGTCGAGCACGTTCCGAAGGAGTGGCTCTCACCGACCCGCGCCTGGCGCATGATCCAGTGCCCGGCGTCGGTCCGTCCGCTCGTTGGTGGAGCCCCACGCCTGACCGAACTGTCCGACACATCTGACGTGAACGCAGGCACTCTTGCGCACCGAGCCCTGGAGAGATGGATTCGCAGCGGCGGGTACCACGACACCGACCCGATTGGCGCACTGAAGCACGCCGTCAGCACGTGCGTGGCCGAGTTGCCGGGCGATCTCCCACCCGGCTGGACGCTGGCACGGGCGCGTCTGATCGCGCGCGGGCCTGCGGTGGTTGAATTGATCGGCACACGTGCGCCTGAGCAGATCGTCTCCGAGGCGGAACTCTGGGAACCGCACCTCCGGCTACGCGGCAAGCCAGACCTCATCCTGCTTGGTGAAGAAGTCGTTCTGCTCGATCTCAAGACACAGACGTTCCTAGGCGATGACCTTCCCGAATCGATCAAGTTCCAGCTCGCCGTCTACGCCCACCTCGTCGAGCACACCTTCGGCTCACGCCCGGATCGTGCCGAGGTCTTCTCGCTGAGTCGAGGCAGGGTCCCGGTGCCGATCACCGACGCGGAGATTGACGCCGCACTGACCGCGGTCGAGACCGCCCGACAACTAGACCGCGAGATCGCTCACCCAAGTCTTGAGGTATGCCGCTATTGCGATCGTCGCTGCGAATGTGAGCCCCACTGGCACGCAGCTGCTGAATGGCCAGACGCAGACTGTCTCGAGGGGATCGCCGAGCGCATCGAGGTTGCAACCAATGGAGTTGCTGCTGTCCGCGTACTCACGGAGCAGGGACCGACCTGGGTCAGCAAGATCCCGGCCGACCTGCTGACAGGCCAGCCGGGCGAGGCGATACGACTCATGCGCATTCGCCCTATCAAGACCGGGGACAATGAGGCCCCTACTGGATGGCGGTTCGGACCCGCTGGCGCGCTGCAGACCACGTCCGCGAGCTCGCGCCACTGAGCCGACCGTGCATTGTCGTGGTCATTGTGGATCGCAATCTATGACCTGTCTGCGCAAGAAGTCCCCGACCGCGTTGCCGACACTGTCACACGAGAGGTCCTACCTGGTCACCAGCCTGTCCCGCGAACAAGCCGGTGTCGACCAGTTAGCCCCGTACTCCCGTGTCGCTTGCGACCGATCAGTAGCATGCAATGGTGGCGGAACGCTGGGTGCCGACTGATGCAAGCCCGAGTCTGTCGGGGTCAAGTCCCAGGTAGTGGTGTAGCGCTGCGTTCTCCTCGATGAGGGTTAGGCGGTTAGTGCGGGCAGGTCATCAGCTCCGATCTCGGGTTCGGTGGTGGGCACGATGTTCATGCGGGAGCGGGCCAGGATGTCGAGTCCGAGGTAGCGGCGGCCTTCGGCCCACTCGTCGGTCTGTTCGGCCAGGACGGCGCCGACCAGGCGCACGATCGCGTTGCGGTTGGGGAAGATCCCGACGGCGTCGGTGCGGCGGCGGATCTCTTTGTTGAGGCGTTCGGTGGGGTTGTTGAACCAGATCTGGGTCCAGATCTCCTTCGGGAACGTGGTGAAGGCCAGGAGGTCGGCGCGGGCTCTGTCGAGGTGCTCGAAGACAGCGGGGAGCTTGGCTTCGACGTAGTCGAGCAGCCGGTCGAACTTGGGCTTCGACAGCGGCCGCGTCGGGCTGGTCGTAGACCGAGTGCAGCATCGCCTTCACCGCTGGCCACATGTTCTTCGGGGTCACGCCCATCAGGTTGAAGGCGTAGTGGGTGCGGCAGCGTTGCCAGGTCGCGCCGGGCAGGTTCGCTGCGATCGCCTCGCGTAGCCCGGCGTGGGCGTCGCTGATGACGAGCCGGACCCCGGACAGGCCGCGGGCGACGAGGTCGGCGAAGAACTCGTTCCACGCGGCACCGGTTTCGGCGGTGGCCACGCGCATGCCGAGGACCTCGCGGTGGCCGTCGTTGTTCACCCCGGTTGCGAGCAAGACGACCGCGTTGATGACGCGGCCGCCTTCGCGGACCTTCATCGTGAGCGCGTCGGCGGTGACGAAGCTGAACGGTCCGGCATCGCCCAAGGGCCGGTGCCGGAACTCCTCGACGACCTGGTCCAGATCAGTGGCCATCCGAGAGACCTGCGAACTGGCCGACCAAGCGCGCCGCGGTGAGAGCGGCGGCCCAGATCTGTTCTTCGGGGACGTCGCAGATTCGGAGGGCAGAGGCCGCGATGGCGTGGCGTTTGGTGTCGGTGAGGGTGTCGCCGGCGCGGCGGATGCTGATGACGACTTCGACGAGCTCGAGCAGCACGTTGCCCAGACGAAGATCGCAGTGGCGACGGTTGCTGGCGAGTTGTGAGGCAATGCGGTCGTAGGCATCGACGAGTTCTCGGCGAACGGTTCTGGCGCGCTCGAACAGCGGCTGGCTGCTGACGTCGGGCAATCGCGGGAGCATGCCGGCGTTGTGGGGCGCGATGGCAAGGGTGTGCACGTCGACGAGGACTAAGACGTACAGCACGGTTTCCCAGCCGTGCTCGGCTGCGAGCCGTTCGATCCCCTCGACCTTGTCGATCGTCGGCCGGATGGTCTGGTCCAGCAGTTCGCTGAGGATCTCGCCCTTGTCCGCGAAGTGGTAGTAGAGCGAGGACTGTCGGATACCGACGGCCTCGGCGATGTCTCGGGTGGAGGTGCCGGCGTAACCGCGACTCGTGAACAGACGTGCAGCGTGGTCGAGGATGTCCTCGCGCGCCGATCCGGTCGCGATCTGGCCGGTGTGGCGAGGACGTCCAGGCCCTCCGGGCCTGCCAGTGCGGGTCATGGTTGCTGACATCTCGATCTCCGGGTTCTGGCGCGGTAGGTGTACCGCGGCTTGACCTGACCAGCTTGCTGGAGCAAGCCGGTCAGGCTCCCATGCGGAACGGCAACTTTCTGGTCCGCGGCCTAACAGGAGCTTGACCTGCATATTTGGGTGTTGGTGAGTCGAGATCTTGTATCTGGATGCAAGTTTCTGCGCCGCGGTCACGCATCGCTGGCTGCGGGGTGGGTGCGCCGATACGATCGCGTCAGATGAGGGCCGCAGACGACGATCGGGCGAGGTATTCGACGTGGCACGTAGCGAGAGGGCAGCGCGCGAGCAGCTGCGCATGTGCTTGGTCGCCGAAGACCGCTCGGTGGCCCAGATCGCTGCGCAGATGCAGCAGGCCTTCGGTGACCGCCCGCGGCGGGCCTGGCGGGCAGCTCTCGGGTGGACGCAGTGGAAGGCGGTCCAGCAGTACCGGACGGTCAACCCGGATGCTCCGATCGATGATTCCCGGCTCTCGCGGTGGGAGAACTGGCCCCACGGTGGTTCGCGTCCCGCGCTCGAGGACCTCGCGCGTCTGGCTCGCGCATTCGGGCACGGCTGCACGGTCCTCGACCTTCTCGACGACATCGATCACGAGCACCTCCCACCGGCGCAGCAGGATCTGCTTCGGCAACTGCGAGCCCCAACGGCTCCGATCGATCGGCCGGCACGGGACAATGGTGGTGTGGACCTGACTCGACGTGAGGCACTTGGTGCGGCCGCGGCAACCGTGGTGTCGTGGGGTTCCCCGCCGACAACGGGACGACGCTACGGCACGACCGATGTGGCACGGGTCTACTCCACGGCGGCCGGGTTCGCACGCGCCGACCAGAAGCACGGCGGTGGGAGCGCGCTCGGTCAGGTAACGGCGTACCTCATGAACGACGTGCAACGCATGGTCACCGGCGCTTTCCCGAACGAGTCGGTCAGGGCAGCGATGTTCGCGGCGGCCTCCGAGGTCGCCTACGTCGCAGGGTGGATGGCCTTCGACGATGCCCGCCAAGGCCAGGCGCGTCGCCTCCTGACCACCTCGGTCAAGCTCGCCGAGGAGGCCAACGCCCCGGCACTCGCGGGCCATGCACTTCGGGCACTCGCACATCAGGCGATCGAGCTCGAGAAACCCAATGATGCCCTGGCGCTCGCGGAGGCATCCGTGGACGGCGACCGATACCGGACAGCGTGCCCGCGTGAGCGTGCGTTGATCGGGGTCGTCCATGCTCGCGCCCTCGCCACCGCCGGCCTGGGCGGCGCGTCCGCTGCAGCGCTTCTACGTGCGGAGAACGACCTCGCGGCCGCGATCAACGGCGATGAAGAGCCGAGCCGCGTGTTCTTCTTCTCCCAAGCGTCACTCGCACACGAGACCGGCCGCACGCTCTACGCCAGCGGCGACCTCAACGGTGCCGAAACCGCCTTGACCCGGAGCGTCGAGCTACGTGGCAAGGAATTCGTACGCACCCACGCGGTCACCCTCGGTTACCTCGGCGAGATCCAGGCCGCCCGGGGCCACCTCGACCGTGCCGGAGCGACCTGGTCGACCGCACTGGACGCAACCAGCGGCGTACGGTCCGGCCGCGTCCGCGACATGGCCGCCACCGTGCGTCAGGTTCTCCAGCCGGTCCGTGCCACCAGCGAGTTCGCAGACCTCGATCAGCGTGCTGCCGCGTACCTCGCAACAGCCTGACCCGACCGCCACTGCCAAGGAGCATCCGTGGACCCCATCCCCATGACCCCGATCGCCCGCGTCGTCGGCGGCCGCACAGAGCCGACCGACGACTACTGGGGCGGCACCCAGGCGATCATCCGCCTCGACTCCGACCTGTTCCCGGCCGAGGCGACCCACGGTCTAGAGGAGTTCTCCCACCTCGAAGTGGTCTTCTTCTTCCACCTCACCGACCAGACCGACCTCAACCTCGGCCTACGTCGCGCCCGAGAGAACCCCGCCTGGCCTGAGGTCGGCAACATCGGCCACCGCAACATGCGCCGTCGCAACTGGCTCGGTATCTCCCGCTGCAAGCTCATCAAGGTCGACGGACTCGACCTCCACGTCGAAGACCTCGACGCCGTCGACGGCACCCCGGTTCTCGACGTGAAGCCCTGGTTCGCCGAGTTCGGCACTCGCGGAGAGACTCATCAGCCGACTTGGGTCACCGAGATGCTCGGCGACTACTTCGCCCCATCGACCGAGGCCTAGCCAGCCGCTCGGTAAACGGTGGCAGCCCTCGACACCGTGGGCGAAACTGCTGTTCGGTTTCGGGAGCATCGGGGGACATGAAGTTGGGTGGTCGGGCACCGCTTCGCATACGCCGACGCGGCAGGCGATCGCGTCTGCTCATGGCGCTGCTTGCCCTGACCTTCGTCATCATCGGGTCGGTAGCAGTCGGTTCGCCGGCCGGCGCAGCAGACCTCGCGTGCAACAACGACGAGGCACCCATCCCTGCCTCCCCACACGGGGCTGGGTCGTGGATCGTCCAGATCGGCGAGAGCCCGAAGGACGCCGATCCTTTCGACGACGACGGCGTGACCTTGGAGTCGACGTACGGCACGACCCCGCAACTGTGGACCTACGACAACGGGTGCACCGGCCAGTTCGTCTCCGGAGCAGGGACGGCGATCGGGAACATCCTGCTCCAGATCTCCGGCACGATCCCGAACTGGACCCACGCCCTGCTGGCTGCCGTCGTCGATCCGGACTCTCCGGTCCAGGCCCTCGACAACCCGGTCGTGGACGCCACCCGGGCGGTCACCGAAGGGGTCTGGCGCCCATGGATCACCATCGCCGTGCTCCTCGTCGCCGCGACCGCGATCTGGCGCGCACGCACCGGCCACATCGCGGGATCCGCGACCGCCGTCGCATGGGCTGGTGTCGTACTTCTTGGGACGTCCCTGCTGATCTCCTACCCCGCGGAGTCGGTCCGCCTGGTCGATGACGGCGTACGCAACGCGGTCACGCTGATCGCGACCGGGTTCGAGGATCACCCGGCGCCCGGCGAGGATCCAGCAGTGGCTGCGATCAACGGCCAGATGGACGAGGTCGTACGCTCCACGCAATACCGCACCTGGCTCACCGGCGCGCTGGGCGATGCCGACTCCGCCACTGCCCGCGAGCACGGACCAGACCTGTTCTGCGCGACCCACTTCACCTTCGATGAGTACGAGATCTACCAGTCCGACCCCGAAGGTGAGGGGAAGACGATCGTCGAGGAGAAGCAGGACGCCTTCAAGACGATCGCCGAGCAGATCGACCGTGAAGACTCGGTCGCGTACGAATACTTCAAAGGTGAGCACTGGGGTCAGCGCGCAACCGCAGGTCTCGTCAACCTGGTCGCGGTGGTCGTGACCTGCGGTTATCTGCTGATCGCTGGGTTGGCGATCCTGCTCGCGTTCGTGCTCATCCGCCTCATCGTCCCGTTCGCACCGGCCGCTGGGATCCTGTTCATGTTCGACCGCACCCGCGACCTCGCTGTCGGCCGGCTGCATCGCGTGATCGGCCCTCTGGTCATGGGGCCGATCTACTTCGTCGTGGCTCTATGCCTGCTCCGGTTCTTCAGCGAAGTCCTGACCAGCGCCCAGGTTCATTACGCTCTCAAGCTCGCCGTCTGTGCCGTCCTCACCTATATCGCCTGGCGCTTCACACGTCCCGCTGCCTACGGAGTCGGTCACATCTGGGGTGCTGCCGGGTTCGCCTGGGGAATGGCCACCGGTTGGCGGCGCCAGGCCGCTCCCTACCGCGATCCGGAGTTGCACGCACCTCCTGCTGTCAACTCGCCTTCACCTCCTGCGGCCTCGGGACTTCCGGCGGATCTCTCGGCGCCACCACCTTTGTCACCCACCCCCACGCAGCCGTCCGCGCCTGCTTCCACCTTGCCAAGCGGTGCTGCTGGGTTAGCGGTATCCGAGGTCAGCCCGATACAAGAGCGGTGGCCGCGACCAGGTACCAGCCGGCGTACCCAGGGACCGGAACTCGGGCCGCGTACATCGTTCCCCGGCAATGGCTTCGCCTTGGAGCCGAACACCGCCTATGAGGTACCGGGCCGTGGAACCTACTACACCGATGGCGAAGGCCAGCTTCACTACGCGGAGACTGTGTACGGCGATGCCGCCCGTCCCAACCCAGATCTGAACTACCCAGCGCCGAACGTCACCTATGCGGTCAGCGACCGACATGTGTTCATCACGGATACCGGGTCACGGACCATCGAGGCCCATGACCCACACATGGCCCGGCGGGATGCACCACGCTCTGGACATATCCAGGCAGACGTAGGAAAGCAAGGTGGCCCCGGCTACGACGGAGGCCACCTCGTCGCCAACTACGCCGGCGGTGGCCGCGAGCGCATCAACATCGTTGCGATGCTTCAGGAGCTCAACCGGTCTGGCTCCCCGGAGTACGGCAGCATCCCGAACAACTTCTACAAACTGGAGTCGGACCTCAGAGATGCCATCGACGGCGGCCACGACGTGTCGTTCAGTCTGTACGTTGACTACGACGACGATGGGCCCGTCCCAACCACGATCACCGTTGAGTACAGCATCGACGGCGTCGCAGACGAGAAGGAGTTCGAGAATGTCAGACCACCCCGACTCTGAACGGTCAGGTCTGGAGCGCCAGGGAGAACTCATGGCCCAGATCGGCCCGATGATTCCGGAGCGGGTTGAGGGCGAGTGGACTTCCGTTGTTCTCCGGCGGCGCGCGGTTTCGATGTACGCAGAACAGGAACTCATCGTTCACCGTCTGAACGGCGCGACTGAAAAGGCCCTCGCTCCCAGGGCGGTCTCCAAATTGCTCAAGGAACTCCGGAAGGTGATGTACACGCCGGGTGGCGGCACGTGGTTGTCGCTGGAGTGGACGATCGAGAACAACTTGGGCGATTGGTCCGGGCGCACCAGCTTCAACTACGACGACGAACCCTCCTGGCAAGAGCCGCTCAATCCCGGCATGTATGGGCTCGACCTTGAGGACTTTCCTCGCGAGCCGCAGAACGTCCCGTTGTGGATGCAGCAGCGGTTGGACGAAGCGCGTCGTCAGGCCAAGTAGCGCGCCACTGGTGCCCCGTCCCAGCACATCCTGGCTGGTTCACGCCTCCCGGCGCCAGCGGTCGGGGGTGGTGCCGTAGCGGGACTTGAAGCGGCGTACGAGGTAGCCGGGGTCGGTGAGGCCGGTGCGGGTGGAGATGACCGAGAGGGGGAGGTCGGTTTCGCGGAGGAGGCGGCGGGCTTCGGTGAGGCGGCGCTCGGTGAGCCAGTCGAGGAGCGTACGGCCGGTGCGTTGGCGGATGACGGTGGTGAGGTGGCCGGGGGTGTAGCCCAGGGTGCGGGCCAGGTCGCCGGCGGAGACCTTGGTGGCGTACGTCCTCTCGATCTCGTCGAAGACCCGGCTGACCAGCGGGTCCGGGGCAATCGGAGCACTCGGGGCCAGGCGCGCGGAGGCGACGAGGAGCTGGGTGAGGAGCGCGGTGACGGCGTCGTGGGAGCCGAGGCGTTCGGGGTGGCGTAGCTCGTCGTCGAGCTCGGTGAGCCAGGCCCGCCAGCGCGGGCGCTCGGTCTCGGGGACCAGGCCGCGGCGGCCGTCGGCGGCGAAGAGGGCGAGCAGCGGGTGGTGGGCCCAGGTGAGCGGGGAGATGGAGGCGAGGGAGGGGATGGCGTCGGGGGTGAACGCCACCGACCACGCCCGCGCGTGGGTGAGCTCGGCGAGCGACTCGGCGGCGACGACCTCGCCGGGAGCCACCGCGTGGACCTCGCCGTCGCGCAGCGCAACCTGCTTGCCGTCGAGGCCGACGGCGCCGCCGCCGCGCTCGACATAGGCCAGCACCCAGAAGTCGTGGGCGTGCCGGTTGTCGGGAGGCAGGTGGTCGACGTCGCAGTCGGGATCGAGGGGGACGACTCTGACCGGAGGTAGGCCGGGGCCCTGGTCCCAGGCGTAGACCGGAGTGCCGTCGGCGCGGACGGTGCGTACGGCACGCGCGAGAGCCGAGGTCGGATCCGAAGAACGTCCCATGGTGACCGACTTCCCTCCCACCGCTGATCCGCAGAATGTCCCATCGTGGATGTATGACCACCATACAGATCATCGACGGCCGCGCCGAGGGCGAACGGGACCGCCCGTTCCTCCCCGGCATGGGCCGCACCTGGCTCCTCCCCCTCTACGACCTCTTCACCCGGTTCGCCCGCGTGCGCGCGCTCCACGAACGAACGGTCGAGCTCGCCGGCATCGAGTCCGGCCAGAGCGTGCTCGACGTCGGCTGCGGCACCGGCAACCTATCCTTCTCGGTGCTTCGCGCCGTCCCGGGAGCCGTGGTGACCGGGCACGACCCCGACGACGCCGCGCTGCGGATCGCCGCTCGCAAGGCGGGTCGGCGGGGCGTACGTCTCTCGCTGGTGCAGGGGTACGCCGACCGGTTGCTGCCCGAGGACGGCAGCGTCGACCACGTCGTCTCCTCGCTCGCGCTGCACCACGTCGACGACGCCGGGCGCGAGGGGTTCGGACGGGAGGCCCACCGGATCCTCCGGCCCGGCGGGCGGGTGACCATCGTCGACTTCGGCGCCCCCGACCACGGGCACGGCGGGCACGGAAAGGGACACGGCCACGAGGGCCACCGGCACCGCGGGATGAACGCCTACACCGAGCGCAACCTCGACAACGGGATCGTCACCCTGCTGACCGCCGCCGGGTTCACCGACGCCCGCGAGGTCGACCACATCGACCACCGATTCGGTCCGATCACGATCGTGCAGGCGACTCGCTGACGGCCCGGGGGTTAGACCCGCGCCTCTTGGACGGGCAGTCTGGCCCCATGTACTTCCTCGGAGTCGACCTCGCCTGGGGCGTGCGCAGGCCCACCGGTGTCGCCGTCCTGGACGAGGATGGCCGCCTCGTGCACGTCACTGCCGCCAAGACCGACGACGAGATCGTCGCCGCCATGGAGCCCTACGTCGACGACTGTCTCGTCGCGATCGATGCTCCGCTGATCGTCACCAACCCCACCGGGAACCGTCCGGCCGAGGCCGCGCTCAACAAGGACTTCGCTCGCTTCGACGCCGGCGCGCACCCCTCCAACACCAGCAAGCCGGAGTTCAGCGAGCAACCTCGAGGCGCCCGGATCGCGGCACGGCTCGGGCTCGACACGAACCCCCGATCCGGTCGGCGGCGCCGGGCGATCGAGGTCTACCCCCACCCCGCGACGGTGGCCCTCTTCCGCCTGGGTCGGACACTGAAGTACAAGAACAAGTCAGGGCGCGACATCGACCAGCTCCGCGCCGAGCTGATCATGTTGTTCGGCCTGCTCGAGGGGCTCGCGAGCGCCGACCCGCCGCTGCTGCTCGACAACCCGTCCTGGCACGCCCTGCGAACGGCCGCCGAAAAGGCGGTACGCAAGAGCGAGCTGCGAGTGGTCGAGGACCAGGTCGACGCGGTGCTGAGCGCCTACATCGGCCTGTTCGCGACCCGCGCCCCGGACCGGACCACGACGTACGGAGACTTCGCCACCGGCTACATCGTCACTCCGACGCTGCCCGACGACCTCCGCCCGACACCCCGCGGGCGGGCCGGGGCCCGGATCCACGACACCGCGACCGCGGTCCGTGAGTACGCCGCGATCCAGCCGATCCTGCACGAGGCGGCCGACCAGTACGTACAGCTGGTGACCTCGATCCTCGATGACGCCGGCATCAACTACCTGACCGTGACCTCGCGCGCGAAGTCGGTCGCGTCGTTCGCCGCCAAGGCGGCTCGTACCGTCGACGGACGGCAGGTCTTCACCGACCCGCTCCGCCAGATCACCGACCAGATCGGGCTGCGGGTGATCACCTATGTCCACAGCGACGTCCAGGCCGTCGCCGACCTCCTCGACGACCAGGTGGTGGTCCACGACGACCGCGACATGGGCGAGGAGACCGCGAGCGAGGGCCGGTTCGGGTACGCCAGCCGCCACCTGCTGGTCAGCCTCGACCCCGCGCGCGAGGGCCAGGCGGCGTACGAGCTGTTGCGAGGCCGCCAGGCGCAGATCCAGATCCGCACCGTGCTGCAGCACGCCTGGGCCGAGTTCGAGCACGACATCCGCTACAAGGGCACCATCCCCAGCGAGCACAGACCCGACTTCGACCGACGGTTCACGCTCGCGGCCGGCCTGCTCGAGCTCGCCGACCGCGAGTTCTCCACGATCCGGGATCGGCTGCGGGAGGGCGGGACCGCAGCCAGCACGGAGACTCCCGACGACGACCCGCGGATCAGCCCACGCGAGCTGGCGGCCTTCCTGGCCGGGCAGTACGCCGACGCCGGCTGGTCGCGAACCGACCACTACGGGTGGATCTCCGGGGTCATCCTCGAGCTCGGCATCACCTCCCTGAGCGAGCTCGGCGACGCGCTGCGCTCGGTCGACGAGGAGACCCTCATGGCGCGGATGGACTACCGCTATCCGCCGGGGGCGGTGCGGCGGCTCGATGACGCCCTGCTCTGGGTCTACGGCGACGCCTACGTCGAGCTGCGTGCCAACGCGCACCGGGAGCCCGGCCTGCGGGCCAGGCTCGCCAAGATGCGCGACACGGACTGACTCGTCTCGGCAGGCATCAAATCCGGTCGGGGCTCGGGCACGAATCCCCGCCATGAGACACCTGGATCGTCATACCCTCGCCCATGCCGCCGCCGGTGTGCTCGCCGGAGCGGTCGGAATGTCCGTCGCGCACCTCACGGCCGCGCTGCTCACGCCGGCCTCCTCCCCCGCGCTCGCGGTCAGCACCGCAGTCATCGACGCGACACCCACCCCCGTCAAGGAATGGGCGGTGCGCGAGCTCGGCAGCGCGGACAAGCCGATCCTGATCGGCAGCGTGCTGCTGGTCACGATCGCGTTCGCCGCCGTGATCGGCGTGATCGCCCGCAGACGTCTGTGGCTCGGCGTCGGTCTGATGACAGGCCTGGTCCTGCTCGCCGGAGCCACCGTGGTCCGCCAGCCGCTCTTCGAGATCGCCAACCTCGTGCCGACGCTGGTGGCGCTCCTCCTCGGACCAGGCGTGCTGGTGCTGCTGACCCGCGCCCTGACCTCCGAGCGCACCCCGACCCACCGGCAGGACACCCCGGACGAAGGCGCGGCCACCCGCCGCAGCGTCCTGATCGGGTTCGGGGCTCTCGCCCTGCTCTCCGCCGCGGCCGCGACCGGCGGGCAGATGATCGTGCGCGGCCGTACGGCGCTCGCCGACATCATGCTGCCGCGGGTCCGCAAGCCGCTGCCCGTGCTCCCGGCAGGGCTGGAGGAGACCCACAAGGGGATCTCCCGGTTCATCACCCGCAACCGCGACTTCTACCGGGTCGACACCAAGCTGGCCGTCCCGATCGTCGACCAGAACAGCTGGTCGCTGACCATCGACGGTGACGTCGACCGCGAGCTCACCTTCAGCTACGACGACCTGCGCGCGCGGGAGAACGTCGAGTACGACATCACCCTGACCTGCGTCTCCAACGAGGTCGGCGGCAAGCTCGTCGGCGCAGCGCGCTGGACCGGCGTACCTCTCAAGGAGCTGCTCGAGGAGGCCGGAGTCGGGAAGAACGCCGACCAGATCCTCTCGACCGACGTCGAGGGCTTCACGATCAGCACACCTCTCGAGGCCGCGATGGACGGCCGCAACGCGATGGTCGCCCTCGGCATGAACGGCGAGGTTCTCCCCCGCACCCACGGCTTCCCGGCCAGGCTGGTGGTGCCCGGCCTCTACGGGTACGTCGGCGCCACCAAGTGGGTCACCAAGCTCACCCTGACCCGCTATGACGAGGCTACGGCCTACTGGACCGACCGCGACTGGGCCATCGATGCGCCGATCAAGCTCTCCAGCCGGATCGACACGCCCCGGCCGCTGAGCAACATCGAGGGCGGCCGCACGGTGATCGGTGGCGTCGCCTGGGCCCAGCACTCCGGCGTCGACACGGTCGACGTACGCATCGACGGCGGTCGCTGGCAGCCGGCCGAGCTCGGTCCGGACGCCGGGATCGACTACTGGCGCCAGTGGTTCATGCCGTGGGACGCCGAGCCCGGGAGCCACCAGCTGGCCGTCCGGGTCACCGATCGCGACGGCAACGTGCAGAGCTCGGAACGGGCCACCCCCTTCCCCGACGGGTCCAGCGGGATCCAGGAAATCGTCGTCACCGTCACCTGAGAAGAAATTGGCGAAATCCGATTCGGCCGCCGTGCCGAAGCCCTCATGACAGCAAGAGACCAACCCTCGAAAGGCTCTCTCATGAAGCTCAACACCATCACCCGCACCGGCAGCGTCGCCGCCTCCATGGCTCTCCTGCTGGGTCTGGGTCTCTCGGCATGTGGCTCCGAGGACACCGCGTCCGGAAGCGACAGCGGCTCCAAGACCTCTGAGACCACCGAGGCCGCGCCCGAGAACGAGGAAGCCGGTTCGCAGACCTTCGGCGAAGGCTGCAAGCTGATTCCCGCCGACGGTGCCGGCTCATTCAACGGCATGTCGACCGCGCCGGTCGCCTCCGCCGCGAGCGCCAACCCGCTGCTCAAGACGCTCGTGACCGCGGTCGGCGAGGCCGAGCTGGTGGACACCCTCAACAGCGCCGACGCGCTGACCGTCTTCGCGCCGACCGACGACGCCTTCAAGAAGATCCCGAAGGCCGACCTGGACGCCGTACTGGCCGACAAGGCCACGCTGACCAAGGTCCTCACCCACCACGTGGTGGCCGGCCAGCTCAGCCCCGACGAGGTCGCTGGTGAGCACGAGACCCTGGCCGGCGACATGATCACCGTCGAGGGCGAGGGCGAGGAGTTCACCGTGGGCAAGGAGAACGCCAAGGTGCTGTGCGGCAACATCCCGACCGCCAACGCCACGGTGTACGTCGTCGACACCGTCCTGATGCCCTGATCGGGACATCGGACCGGATCTCCGCGAGGATCGACACATGAGACCGCTCAGCTCAGTTCCCTCCGGCGACTCGTCGCCGGAGGGAACCGGGTCCCCGGGGCTTGCCGAGCTCCTCCGTCGCGTCGCCCGAGGCGACGAGACCGCCTTCGCCGCCCTCTACGACGCGACCTCCGCCCGTGTGCACGGACTGGTGCTGCGGGTGGTCCGAGACCCGGCTCAGGCGGAGGAGGTCACCCAGGAGACGTACCTCCAGGTGTGGCGCACCGCCAGCCGGTACGACGAGAACCTGGGCAGCGCCCATTCGTGGCTGCTGACCCTGGCCCATCGTCGTGCGGTCGACCGGGTCCGATCCGCGGAGTCCGCCGGCCGCAACGACACGGCCTACCACGGGACCACACAGACCCCACCACATGACACGACGGCCGAGGCCGTGGAGACCTCCTTGGAGGCTCGCCGCGTCCACGCCGCCCTCGAAACCCTGACGGCAGTCCAACGGGAGGCGCTACAACTGGCGTACTTCGGCGGCTACACCCACACTGAGGTCGCCGCCATGCTGGACTTGCCGATAGGCACTGCAAAGACCCGTATCCGGGACGGACTGATCCGGTTGCGCGACGCGATGGGAGTGAGCCGATGAACGCGCAAGACATTCACGCCCTCTCCGGCGCATACGCGGTGGACGCCCTCGACGACCTCGAGCGCATCCGCTTCGAGGAGCATCTCGCCGCCTGCGCGGACTGCCGCGACGAGGTGGCCAGCCTGCGCGACAGCGCCTGGATGCTCGGCAGCCTGACCGACACCGCACCTCCGCCCGAGCTGCGCGACCGTCTGCTCGCCGGGATCAAGGAGATCCGACCGCTTCCGCCCGAGACCACACCGAAGCACAGGGCCGTCGAGGCTCCTGAGCCCGCGGAGGAGTCGTCCGGCCGTCGCCGGTTCGGGTGGCGTACGTTCGCCGCCGCGGCCGCGGTGCTGGCCGTCGTCGGCAGCGGGACGGTCGCGGCCGTCGAGCTGATCCGCGAGGACTCCAGCCAAACCATGTCGACCGCGGAACGGGTGCTGAACGCGAAGGACGCGACCACCGTGGCCGTCGACCTTCCGGGCGAAGCCCGTGCCCGGGTGGTCCGCTCGGTCTCGGAGAACAGGGCGGTGCTGGTCACCTCCGGCATGCCGGCCGCGCCGAACGGCAAGGTCTACGAGCTCTGGCTCCAGCACGACGATGTGATGGTCCCCGCCGGGCTGATGCCTGCCGGCAGCGACCAGACCTTCGTCCTGAAGGGCGACGCCGCGGATGCGAGCGCGGCCGGGATCACCGTCGAGCCCGAGGGAGGCTCCGACGAACCGACCTCGGCCCCGATCGCGCTCTTCGACTTCTCGCAGGCCACCTGACCTGCGAGAAGTGGAGGCCGGCCGGCTCAGGCGCACGGGGCGAGGAGACCCCGGCCGGCTTCCGACCAGCAAGGGCGTACTGTCGCAGGATGGAGCCATTCAGGCTTCCCATCAGAGAGATCCCCATGAGCGACAAGTCGCCGCGGCAGAAGATGTCCAAGAAGTCCGGGAAATCCATCAAGGCGAAGCGCGCCGAGAAGCGCAGCTCGGGGTCCACGGAGACCCTTGCCGACAAGATCCACCCGCCGAAGAAGAAGTGATGCGCCTAGGGCTCGGGGTCATCGGCTCGTCGGCCAAGGAGAACGAGCACCGGCTGCCGCTCCACCCCGAGCACATCCCGAACCTGGACCCTGACATCCGGTCCAGGATCACGCTCGAGGACGGCTATGGCACCCGGTTCGGGGTCAGCGACGAGGCTCTCGGGACGTACGTCGCCGGGTTCGCGTCACGCGAGCAGATCCTGGCCGACTCCGACGTCGTGCTTCTCCCCAAGCCGCAGCTCGAGGACGTCGAGGCGCTGAGCCCGGGGCAGACGCTCTGGGGCTGGCCACACTGCGTACAGGACCCGGAGTTGACCCAGGTCGCCATCGACCGGCGCCTGACCCTGATCGCCTTCGAGGCGATGAACCACTGGACCCGCGACGGTGCGGTCGGCCTGCACGTGTTCCACAAGAACAACGAGATGGCCGGCTACTGCTCTGTCCTACAAGCGCTCGAGCTGGCCGGGTTGACCGGCGACTACGGTCGCCGGCTCAGCGCGGTGGTCATCGGTTTCGGGGCCACCGCACGTGGCGCCGTGACCGCCCTCAACGCGCACGGTGTGCACGAGGTCGCGGTGCTCACCAACCGAGAGGTGGCCGCGGTCGGCTCACCGATCCACTCGGTGCTGATCCGGCAGTTCGACCACGAGCCGGACGGCAAGCACGTCAGCCACGTGATCACCGAGCGGGGGCGCGAGCCGCTGGCGCCGTACCTCGCGGAGAACGACATCGTCGTCAACTGCACCCTCCAGGACACGGCCAACCCACTGGTCTTCCTCGAGGAGGAGGACCTCTCCGCCTTCCGCCCCGGCAGTGTCATCGTCGACGTCTCCTGCGACCTGGGCATGGGCTTCACCTGGGCCCGGCCCACCACCTTCGACGACCCGGCCTTCCTGGTCGGCGACAACGTCCTCTACTACGCGGTCGACCACAGTCCGTCGTACCTGTGGAACTCGGCGACCTGGGAGAACAGCAACGCGTTGATCCCGTTCCTGCGCCCGGTGCTCGAGGGACCGACCGCGTGGGACGCCGTCGAGACGCTGCGCCGAGCGATCGAGATCCGCGACGGCCGCGTGCTCAACCCCGCCATCCTCGCCTTCCAGGGGCGCGCGACGGAGGCGCCTCACGCTCTGGTGTGACCGTGGGTCAGGCGTACGGATCCAGAGTGACCGCGGCCGGCTTCCCGCCCGCCAGCGCGTTGCCGAAGCGGGCGTCGGTGAGCTTGAAGGTGGCGGCGCCGAAGTCGGCTGAAACGAGGCGGTCACGGATGCCGGCGGGGTAGTTGTCCCAGCCGACCAGGCCCTTGACCTGCCAGACGCCCTCGTGGTTCTCGGGCGGCTCGTCTCCGCCGCCGGTCTTGGGGAAGCGGAAGCAGTGGGTGCTGCCGCCGTCCTTGTGATAGACGGCCTTGGGGTGCGTACCGCCCTCGAACTGCAGCTCCGACTCGGGCTTGATCTGGTAGCCGGAGTGCTGGGAGACGGACATGAACCGCGCGTGACCGTCCTGCACCCACACGATGATGTGCTCCCAGTCGTGCCGGTGGCCGGCCGAGCCGGGCCCCCAGGAGACCTGGTCCTTCTCGAAGTAGTAGCCGTAGAGGTACGCACACCAGCCGTTGTTGCACTTCGAGCGGGAGTAGACGTTGGTGTTCTGCAGGTCGGAGAGATCGCGGCACTGGCCGTTGACCGTGCCGCCCATCGCCAGACCGCCGTTGAGCGTGCCGTCCGGGCCGATCGCCGGGGTGCTGTAACAGCCGTCGGTGTCGAAGTCGAGGGCCGGCTGCCAGGTGCGGTCGCCCTCCGGGGCCGAGGCCGGCAACGCCGGCGGCGGGGCGGCCCAGGCCGCCGCCGGCACGAGGGAGAGGAGGGCGGCGAGCGGGAGCGCAAGGGCGAGCTTGCGTGTGAGTCGTTTCCCGAGAGTCATGTGGGGGTCCCTTGATCGTGGGGGAAGGGGGTGCTCAGATGCAACCAGTGCCACGATCGCGTGACAACCCCTGGTGTGTGAACGCGCCGGTAACGCTGCTCGCCGACCCTGGTTGGATGGACCGGTGGACGCAACGCAGTGGCAGGAACGGATCACCGCCGAGCTCGCCGGCCTCGGGCAGCAGGAGTTCGTGATCATCGCTGAGCCCTCGCCGCCGGCGCCGGAACCGACGGGCCTCTTCGCCCGGCTCAGGTCGAAGGCGTCACGGTCCGCCTCGGCATCTCGCTGGGGACAGGTGCTGTGCGTGGACTCGGTCCTCTACGCGGAGTTCACGGGTACGCAGCACATCGGCGGCACCTGGGAGGCCTCCGCCGAGCAGCACGAGGCGCTCCGCGCGGCCGGCTGGCTCACCCCCGACGAGACCGACCCGATCGCCCCGGCACCGGGCGTGCCGCACTACTGGCGCACCGTTCCCCGGGCCGAGGCAGCGCTGGTCGCCGGGCTCCTCGTCGACGCCTTCGGCATCCTCGGGGCCGACTTCGCGACGCTCACCCTCCGCCGGGATCAGTAGTCGCCGAGCTGCTGGCAGAGCATCCGGTAGAAGCCGGTGTTCGTCATCGGGGTGAGCCTGTCCTCCAGCGCGAGATGGAGGCCGTCGGGGCCGTTGATGCCGGCGAGCTGCCACGGCCCGACCGTGATCGACCAGGCGGTGCGGGCACCGAGCTCGTCCAGGACCTCGTCGCGAGCGTCCTGGTCCTCGCCCAACAGCTCGGCCATCCGGGCAGTCGGGAACGGGCGCATGGACCCGGCCGCGCCCTTGACCGGGCGGATCTTCAGCGTGCGCACCAGGCTCGGGACGAGGTGGCCTCGCGGGAGGTCGAGGGGCTGCGTACGCGTGCCGTCGACGCCGAGCTCGAGGTGGATGCCCGTGAGGTCGACCGCGGCGCGGTGCTCGAGGCGTCCGCCCGGACCGGCGAGGACCCAGACCACCTCCGTCGCGGCGGCGCTCATGCCGGGCTCCAGGTCGCGGCGGCGGCGTCGATCTGGGCGGCCCAGGTGGCATAGTCGCTGGTCGGCACGGTGGCGGTCAGGGTGTGGCCGACTCCGTCGATCGCCACGAACCACTGCTCCATGGTCAGCGCTGAGCCGCCCGGCCCGTCGTACATCGCCAGTCGCCGCCCCGCCTCCTGCCCGGCGATCGTGAGGCGCTCGAGGTCGATCGGCGTGTAGCCCGGCATCATCTCGGTGAACGCCATCTCGGAGCCGACCTGCCAGTCGCGGAACCCCAGGTCGCCGTTGGTCTGGGCGGTCACCGTGAGATTGGCGCGGAAGGTCCCGCTCGCGGGCGCGAGCGCCAGGAAACGTACGCCCTCGGGTGGCTCGACGCTCTCCCAGCCTTCCGGGAGCGTCATCGTCATCTGATCGGACATGGTCACTTCTTTCCTGCGGTGCGCTTCTTCTTCGGGCGCGACTCGCGATACCACTTCGGCTTGATGAACGACGGGGTGGGCACGATGACCAGCAGCGGATAGACGAGGCAGGTGAGCAGGAAGAGCCCACCGATGATCGTCCATGCCGCGGTCTGCTCGGGCACCAGCCCGAACGCCGTCGAGCCGGTGATGGCCAGCGCGGAGATGCAGGGCAGATGGATGAGTACGACGTCCTCGCCCACACCGCCCCGGTTCCACGCGGTCGCCCAGGAACGGGCACGAGCGGAGAGCCCGAGATGCTGCCAGATGCTGACCCCGGCGCCGATGACGCCGGCGGCGAGGATGAGTGCGGCCCAGATCATTGCGGTCCTAGTCCCAGAAGGTGATGGCGTCGCCGACATCGGAGGCTACCTCGCCGGCGCCCTCCGCGAAGTCGCTGACCCCGTCGACCACGGCCTCACCGAGCTCACCGGCCTCGTCGACCACGAAGTCGGCGGCCTTGCCGGCCAGCCCGGAGCCGATGGCACCACCGATCACGCCCCCGACGACACCGCCGATGACCGTGCCCGGGCCGGGGAAGATGCTGCCGATCGCGGCACCGGCCTGAGCACCCGCCCAGGCTCCACCCGCGGCGCCCGCGGTCGTGATCGCGGAGGTGCTCACCGTACGGCTCACCCGCTCCGTCGTCGACAGCGACGGGTCGTCGGCGTCCTTCTGCCACTGCTCCCACGCCGAGGTGCCGGCCGTGACCACCCAGCCGGCCCGGGTCGCCCACTTGCCCGCGGTCAGCCACTTACCGCGTACGGCTGCCTTGTTGGCCTTCGCGTGCCAGTTCTTGTCGCTGAGTACCTTCGCGGCGCGCTCCAGCTTCGTCAGGCTCGACGGGCTGGCGAACCGGCCGTTCACCCGCGGCTGGAACGTGCCGTAACGGCTCTTCACCATCCAGTCGACGCCGGCACCGGCACCCAGACCGGCCAGCCCCAGAGCGTACGCACCGATCTGCATGCCGTCGGAGAAGTCCTTCGGCAGCAGGCCCAGGTCCTCGAGGCGGTCCTCGATCCAGCCGTCGCCGGTCGACTTCGAGATCGCCTTGCCGAGGTCCTCGTGGGCGTTGTCCTCGTCCTTGCGAGCCGTCTCGACCCGGCTGACCAGGTCGTTCCACTTCTCGACCTTGGTGTTGTGGGCGTTGACGTCGCCCTCGGAGGCGTCCTCGCCCGGGTCGGTCGGCGGCGAGATCATGGTGCCGCTGACCGTGAGCCCAGCGCCGCTGGCTTCGGTGCGGATCGTCGACATCTTGGTCTCGACCGCCTTGAGGTCGCCCGAGAAGGTCGAGAGACCCTTGCCCATGGCCTCGATGCGCGACTCGAGCTGGCGCAGGTCGCTCTTGCGCTTCTCCGCCTTGGACTCGAACGCGGCGCCCGCCTGGCCCTTCCAGGAACCGGCGGTCTTGATCGCCTTGCCGAGATCGTCGAGCGCGTCACCGACCGCGTCCTTGGCGGTCGTACACGCATCCGCCGCGGTCTGCGCCGCCGACGCGTCGCCGTAGACCTTCGTGTCCATCGCCTCAGGCATCAGTTGCCCCTCACCCTCTGCTCATGACGCCGACCCGCGTCGCCGGACGCGTCATCGGTCGTGGTCGCGTGGTCGAGAGCGTTCTGTACGCCGTCGCTGAGTGACCCGAGGCCTTCTGCCATCCCGCCGACGGCCGCCGCCAGCGACGCCAGCGCGGTCGCGACCTCCGAGGACGACTCGCCCACGTCAGGTGTCTTCTGCAGCGGCTTGGCCTGCTTGAAGAGGTCGCCGCCGGCGGTGTCGAGCGTGCTCTTGATGGACCTGAGATCGTCGGGATTGACGTGCATGTCGTCGTCACTCATGCCTTCGTCCTACCCGCTTTCGCCGATTTCAAACATGACGAAAGTAAAAAGCCCTATAGGGCTGCCTCGGCCGGGCTGCGCACGTCCTGCTCACCCTCGACGATCCTGCGGGAGAGCAGGGCGAGCGCCTCGTCGAGCTTGGCGTCGTCGGCACCCCAGTCGGCGAGCTCGGTGACCAGCCACTGCTTGAACGCAGCGACCAGCTTGGCGAGCTCCTCCTTGCCCGCCTCCGTCAGGGCGTACGCCGTCTCGTCGCCGTAGAGGTAGCCCTGCGCCGCGGCGGAGGCGAACGCCGGCGCCAGTACCGCGCCCGGCATCCCGAGGCGGTGGCCGATCGCGACCAGCGAAGTCTCGCCACCGACCCACTCGCGGATCCCGATCTGGCGTACGCACCACGCGGTCGCCGCGTCGAGGTCGACCGCCGACTCCCGGAGCATGGTGAAGGTCTCCGGCGGTTGCCGGCGGACGAGCTGGGCGACGGCGGCATCGAGGCGCATCGCACTGTCGGAGGAGTTGGGCATCGCGAAGCCGTCGCCCGTGTCGGTCGCTGCTGCCCTCGAGGTGCCGCGAAGAGGCACCTCCTTGAGGAAGAGCGCGACCAGGAACGCGAGTCCGGCGACAGGGACCGCGGCGAGGAAGACGACCTGCAGCGTCTCCGCGTAGGCACCGATGATCGGCGCGCTCTGGGCGTCGGGCAGCGTGTGCAGCAGGGCGGGGGTCGCGACGTCGTTCGGGGAGACTCCGGCCGTGGCGAGGGCGGCGGGGAGCCGGTCGGCGAGCTGGTTGGCGTAGACGGTGCCCATGATCGAGGCGCCGAACGAGCTGCCCATCGTCCGGAAGAACGTCACGCCCGAGGTCGCGACGCCGAGGTCCTCGTAGGCCGCGGTGTTCTGCACGATGATCGTCAGGATCTGCATGCTCAGGCCGACACCCATGCCCATGATCAGCAGGTACAGCGACATCATCAGCGTGCTGGTGTCAGCGTCCATGGTCGAGAGCAGATAGAGGCCCAGCGACATGATCAGCGCACCGGCGACCGGGAAGATCTTGTAGCGGCCCGTCCGGCCCACGATCGAACCCGCCACTGTCGATGTCACCAGCAGACCGATGACCATCGGCAGGGTGCGGATCCCGGACGACGTCGCGGAGACGCCGTGGACGTACTGCATGTAGGTGGGCAGGTAAGTCATCGCGCCGAGCATCGCGAAGCCGACGATGAACGAGAGCACGACGCTGACCGTGAACACCCGGTCCCGGAACAGCCGCAACGGCAGGATCGGAGAGACCGCCCGCGACTCCACCCAGACGAAGATCGCGAACGCGACGGCCGAGCCGATGAACAGGCCGATGATGGTCGCCGAGTCCCAGGCGTACTCCGTCCCGCCCCAGCTGACGGCCAGCGTCAGCATCGAGGCGCCGAGGCCGACGAAGAGGATGCCGAGGTAGTCGATCGAGGGTCGCTTGCCGCGGGCGATCTGCGGCAGCGTCAGGCTGGCGATCGCGATCACGGCGATGCCGAGCGGCAGGTTGATGTAGAACGCCCAGCGCCAGGAGAGGTGGTCGGTGAAGAGACCGCCGAGGAGCGGCCCGAGGACGGTGGTGGCACCGAAGACCGCGCCGAGGGCGCCCTGGTACTTCCCGCGGTCGCGCAGCGGGATGATGTCGCCGATCAGCGCCGTCGCGGTCACCATCAGGCCACCGGCCCCGATGCCCTGCACGGCGCGGGCGCCGATCAGCCAGGCCATGTCGGTCGCGAACCCGCACGCGGCCGAGGCGAGGATGAAGAGCCCGGCGGACACCTGCAGCATCAGTTTGCGACCGAAGAGGTCACCGAACTTTCCGGCCAGCACGGTCGCCACCGTCTCGGCCAGGAGGTAGGACGACACCACCCAGGACAGGTGTCCGGCACCTCCGACGTCGGCCACGATCGTCGGTAGAGCTGTCGACACGATCGTCTGGTCGAGCGCCGCGAGCAGCATGCCGAGGAGCACGGTGCCGAAGATGAGATTGATCCTGCGCCGGCTCAGCTGAGGCTCGGCGTCCGACGTCGCCTGCGGTGCTGCCATTGCGACCCCCACGGTCTCGACTGGAATCAAACTAAGCCAAACTCCAGGCCGGGCGAGGGACCTCGCGGAATGTCAGGCAGCCTCCTCGTGGTGGTCGGCCAGGTCGCGGATCAGGCTCGCGGCCGGCTCGTGGACGAACTCCGCAAACCCGCCGAGCGCGGAAAGACCCTCCAGCGGCACGCCCGCAGAGAGCGCCGCGATCGTCTCCGGTCGCACCAGCCACGCGGCCAGGCAGGCGGGATAGTCGGCCGGACGGTTGAACAGCTCGTCGAGCTCGACCAACCCATCGTCATCCGGATTCCTGAACGCATGCAGACCCGCGTCCATGGCGAGATTGACCAGTCCGTACGGAATGTCGGTGAGCAAGCCATAGTCGCGCAGCCCGCGGTGGGTCCAGATCTCCCCCGGCTCGTGACCCGGCCTGCCGGTCCTGTCACGCAGCGCGTCGATCCACCGCTCCGGCTCGTCCGCCACCGCGTACGCCACCTCCTCAGGCACCCGCAGCGGCGCGGTCTCGAACATCAGGCCGTCGTCGATGGGCACGATCCGGCCGATCACGCACTCGCCGTCGTCGACGAGCAGCCCGGCACCGATGTTGATCGTGGTCAGCTGCTCTCCGGTCCTCGGATCCTCCCAGAGCAGGTGTCGCGGCTCGCGTCCCAGCAGCCGTAGGCCACGCATCGGCGCCCGCACCCATTCCCAGATCCGGTCGGCACCGGCGATCAGGTCGCCGGACGCGTTGTGGCGCAAGAACGCCTCGAGCCCGCCGAGCTCGTAGAGGAAGGTCTGCCGGTAGACCCAGTCGCGATCCAAGATCTGGATCCGGTCGTCCTCCCGGTCACGTCCTGGGTCGGGGCCGCCACGGACGTCCAGAGCGACACGGATCGCCTTCGACATCCGCCACTGGTTGCGCGCGTTGGTGCTCTGCATCGCCTGTGCGACGATCCAGCGCGAATGCGCCCACCTCGGCATGAGCGCCGCGAGCAGCCGCAGCTGTTCCAGCCGCTCGAGGCGCGACGGATGCCAGAACTGCTCCTTGTCGAGCTGATCGCTAGTCGTGTGGATGATCTCCAGGGCCGACTTCACATCCCCGCGGGCCTCGGCGTCGTTCACCGCGAACATCGCCGGCCAATAGGGACTGTCGATGACCTTCTCCGCGAACGACCGCCGCCGCGGATCCCCGGGCCGGTTCGGCGGACGAGGTGAGTTCTCACGCTTCTTTCGTTTGGGCATGACCCCAGCAGACCTCGGATCCCGAGGCCCCGCCAGCGCCTATCACCGGCCTGTGGATAACCCTGTCCCGGAACTCGCCTGTGGACAGTGATCGGCCCGCCGTTCAGGCAAGAGCGAGGAAGAGCTTCTCCATCTTCTTGGTGTCGACGCTGTCGCGCCCACCCTCGGCGAGGCACTTCTCCAGCCCGGTGGCGACAAGCGCATAGCCGCCTCGGCTGACCGCCTTGTTGACCGCCGCGAGCTGGGTCAGGGCGTCTTCACACTCCGAACCCTCCTCGAGCATCCGGATCACGGACGCGAGGTGTCCGTTGGCCTTCTTGAGTCGGGTGATGATGGCCTTGATCTCGTCAGGCTCGAGCTGCATGGTCGTCCTTCTTCTCTTCGGTGAGTGCTTCCAACATGCCGGTGAGGCGCTGGCGCGCGTCCGCCGCGACCTCGGCGACGCCGACGTCCGAGCTGAACGAGGTCATCGCAGCCGGATCGAAGATCTCCACCCGGGTCTCCTCCCCCTCGGCCGCCACCACGACGTTGCACGGCAGCATCGTCGCGATCCGCGGGTCGGCCTCGAGCGCGCGATGTGCGAGCTGGGGCCTGCAGGCTCCGAGAATCACCTGCTGCGGGATGTCGACACCGAGCTTGGCGTGCAGGGTGGCGGCCAGGTCGATCTCGGTGAGGACGCCGAATCCGGCGTCGCCGAGGAGGTCTCGCACGCGCGCCAAGGTCTCCGCGTACGACGCGGGGATGGTGGCGCTCAGGGTGAAGCTGGTCATCGGTTCTCCTTCGTCTTCAGTGATTCTATAACCCCCCGGGGGGTTATGCTACCGTCGTCAACGTAACCCCCCGGGGGGTTATGCCTGCCGAGGAGAGACAGTCCCTCGACCACGCCGAAAGGAGCCATCATGACCACCACGACCGACCACAGCTCACCTCACGGCAAGAGCGTCCTGCGTGACCTGGGGCCGCTCCACCAGGAGCTACGCCGCGCGATCCCCGACGTCTACAAGGGCTGGGGCGGGCTCTCCAAGGCGGCCTTCGCCGACGGTGCGCTCGACCGTAAGACCAAGGAGCTGATCGCCTTCGCGATCGGCGTGGTCGAGGGCTGCGACGGCTGCACCGCCTCCCACGGACAGGGCGCCGCTCGCGCCGGCGCGAGCCCCCAGGAGGCAGCCGAGGCGATCGGCGTCACCTTCCTCATGCACGGCGGTCCCGCCACCATCCACGGCGCGCGAGCCTTCGACGCGTTCTGCGAGTTCGTCGACGCCCTCGACGCCGGCGAACCTCCCGCCTGAGCCCCGACCAGAACCACAGAAGCAGGAACCGAACCATGTGTCGCCCCGTCCGCTGCAAGAAGTGCAAGAAGACCACCTGGGCCGGCTGCGGCCGCCACGTCGCCACCGTCAAGGCCTCCGTACCCGCCGGCCAGTGGTGCCCCGGCCACACCGCCGACCCCAAGGACCCCAACGGCACCTGGCTGAGCCGCATCCTCGGCCACTGACCGCTGGGCATCGACAGAGCTCACGAAACTGTCGGCGCCTGCACCTATCGTTCCGAGCAACGCTGGGCCGCGACGCCGACCGCGACCTCGACGACCTGGCGCTGGGCGGCAGGCTCACCGCCCGCCTTCGCCGGCACCAGGTGTTCGAAACTCATTGCCGAATGGCCGCCAGAGTCGCGCAACTACTGCACCAGCACGGGTCAATCTCGGCGCCCGCCGCTATGGACGCACATGCAGGTGCTTGGAGTCCTGGTAGGCACCTAGATTGGTGAGCACGGCCGCGGCGCCATGCTCGACCTCCACGTCTCTGGCCACTGCTTGGACGACACCGAACAGCTCACGTACATCGATCTCATCCTCGTCGCTCACAGTCGTGAGCGACCCGATATGACGTTTAGGCACCACCACGACATGGACCGCCCAGAACGGCCGCGTGTGGTGGAACGCCAGCACCCTGGCGCTGTTGTGCACCACGTCGAGACGGTCGGGGTGTGGAATGGCGACGTCACAGTAGAAGTCGTTCCCGTCGTACGAGACACCGCTTGTCATCCAGAGACCATAGGCTGACGAGCGTGTTCGGCGACATGGCGCCTGCTGTCGTGCTCGTCGTTCACGCCCACCCATAAAACGAACCCGGTCCCGCACCCTTCCTCAGGTGCGGGACCGGACTCATTCAGCCTTCAGGCTCAGCTGCAACCAGAGGTCGAGCCGCAGCCCTCGCAGACGTAGCAGGAGCCGGCGGGGCGCATCTTGGTGCCGCAGGTGAAGCAGAGCGGGCTGTCGATGGCCATGCCGCTGATCGACTCGAGCAGCTCGGCGGTGGTGTGGGCGGTGGCCTTCGGCGCCTCCTCGACGACCTCGGCCTCGGTCTCCTCCTCGACCTCGGCCTCGACCGGCTCGGCGACAGGAGCAGCCTTGCGCTCCGGCGCCGGCTTCTGGACCAGCTCGGCGGCGGTGGTGCCGTTGCCGAGCTGCTCGTAGGAGCCGGTCTCGAGGTAGCGCTGACGCTCGTCGGCGGAGTAGATGCCGAGAGCGGAGCGGTCCTCGAAGGACATGTAGTCCAGCGCCAGGCGGCGGAAGACGTAGTCCATGAGCGACTGCGCCATGCGTACGTCCGGGTCGTCGGTCAGACCGGCGGGCTCGAACTTCAGGTTGGTGAACTTGGAGACGTAGGTCTCCAGGGGCACGCCGTACTGGAGGCCGACGGAGACCGCGATGGAGAAGGCGTCCATGACACCGGCGAGGGTCGAGCCCTGCTTGCCGAGCTTGAGGAAGACCTCACCGAGCTCGCCGTCGGCGTGGGCACCGGAGGTCATGTAGCCCTCGGCGCCACCGACCGTGAAGGAGGTGGTGCGCGAGACGCGGGACTTCGGCAGGCGCTTGCGGGTCGGCGCGTAGACGATCTTCTCGATGATCTTCTCGACGACCTCGGGCTCGACCTCGGCGGCCGCGGCCTCCGCAGCGGCAGCGGTGGAGAGACCCTGGTCCTTCTTGGCGCCCTCCGACTTGCCGTCGGCCAGCGGCTGGCCGACCTTGCAGTTGTCGCGGTAGATCGCGGTGGCCTTCAGGCCCAGCTTCCACGACTCCATGTAGACCTGCTCGATCTCCTCGACCGTGGCGGTCTCGGGCAGGTTGACGGTCTTGGAGATCGCGCCGGAGAGGAACGGCTGGGTCGCCGCCATCATGCGTACGTGGCCCATCGGCTGCAGGGCGCGCTTGCCCATCGCGGTGTCGAAGACCTCGTAGTGCTCCTGGCGCAGGCCGGGGGCGTCGATGACGTGGCCGTGCTCGGCGATGTAGGCGACGATCGCCTCGATCTGCTCGGGCTGGTAGCCCATCTTCTTCAGCGCGCGCGGGATCACCTGGTTGACGATCTGCATCGAGCCGCCACCGACGAGCTTCTTGAACTTGACCAGCGAGAAGTCGGGCTCGATGCCGGTGGTGTCGCAGTCCATCATGAAGCCGATGGTGCCGGTCGGGGCGAGCAGCGAGGCCTGGGCGTTGCGGAAGCCGTTGACCTTGCCGATCTCGACGACGTCGTTCCACACGCGGGTCGCCGCGTCGATGATGTTGCGGTCGACCGGGTTGATCGAGCGGACCGCGTCGTTGGCGGCCTGGTGCTTGCGCATGACCCGCTGGTGGGCCTCGGCGTTGCGGGCGTAACCGGCGTACGGGCCGACGACACCGGCCAGCTCGGCCGAGCGCTTGTAGCCGGCACCGGTCATCAGCGAGGTGATGGCGGCGGCCATCGTGCGGCCACCCTCGCTGTCGTAGCCCAGACCCATCGCCATCAGCAGCGCGCCGAGGTTGGCGTAGCCGATGCCGAGCTGGCGGTAGTCGCGGGTGGTCTCGCCGATCGCCTCGGTCGGGAAGTCGGCGAAGCAGATGGAGATGTCCATCGCGGTGAAGACGACCTCGCAGGCCTGCTGGAAGCGCAGGGCGTCGAAGGTGTCGTCGTCCTTGAGGAACTTCAGCAGGTTCAGCGACGCCAGGTTGCAGGAGGAGTTGTCCAGCGACATGTACTCCGAGCACGGGTTGGAGCCGGTGATCCGGCCCGTCTCCGGGTTGGTGTGCCAGTCGTTGATCGTGTCGTCGTACTGCAGACCCGGGTCGGCACACTCCCACGCCGCGATCGAGATCTTGCGGAACAGCTCGCGGGCGTCGATCTCCTCGATCACCTCACCGGTCGTACGCGCCCGGAGGCCGAACTTCTTGCCCTCCTCGACGGCGCGCATGAACTCGTCGGAGACGCGCACGGAGTTGTTGGCGTTCTGGTACTGCACGGACGAGATGTCCTTGCCGCCCAGGTCCATGTCGAAGCCGGCGTCGCGCAGCGCGCGGATCTTGTCCTCCTCGCGCGCCTTCGTCTCGACGAACTCCTCGATGTCGGGGTGGTCGACGTCGAGCACGACCATCTTCGCCGCGCGGCGGGTGGCGCCGCCGGACTTGATGGTGCCCGCGGACGCGTCGGCGCCGCGCATGAAGGAGACCGGGCCCGACGCGGTGCCGCCGGAGGACTTCAGCAGCTCCTTGGAGGAGCGGATGCGGGAGAGGTTGAGACCGGCACCGGAGCCGCCCTTGAAGATCAGGCCCTCCTCCTTGTACCAGTTCAGGATCGAGTCCATGGAGTCGTCGACCGAGAGGATGAAGCAGGCCGAGACCTGCTGGGGGGACTCGGTGCCGACGTTGAACCAGACCGGCGAGTTGAAGGCGAAGTGCTGGTTGACCAGCAGCCAGGTGAGCTCGCGACCGAAGAGGTCGGCGTCGTCGTCGGAGGCGAAGTAGCCGTTCTCCTTGCCGGAGGCGACGTAGGTGTTCACGACCCGGTCGATCAGCTGCTTCAGGCTCTGCTCACGCTTCTCGGTGCCGAGCGCGCCGCGGAAGTACTTGGTCGTCACGATCGTCGAGGCGTTGATCGACCAGAAGTCGGGGAACTCCACTCCGGTCTGCTCGAAGACGGTCTCGCCGGTCTTCCAGTTCTTCTGGACGACGTCGCGACGCTCCCAGGTGATCTCGTCGTAGGGGTGGACGCCCTCGGTGCTGAAGATCCGCTCGATCTTCAGCCCGGCGCCTGCCTTCGCCGATGCCTGTGCCTCTGCTGCCGTGTCTGTCATTTCGTTCCCCCTGTTGTCATCGATCGCTGTGCCGTACTGCTGGTCGGTGCTGATGGTGGAGTCCTTGCTCTGTTCTATCTGTTTCCGCTGGCTGTGCCGTTGATTGGCCCGAGCAGGTCGCTTCCCCACGGCCTGCCCGGGCCGGTCTGTGTGTCCCGTGGGACCTAGTCGGAGCCCACCGGGGCCTCGACCGGATGTTCTGCCTCGAAGTCCTGGACTTCCCGTTCCGTACGCAGCATCTGGATCTCACGCTCGAAGTCCTCCACCGAGCCGAAGGCCCGGTAGACGCTCGCGAAGCGCAGGTAGGCCACCTCGTCGAGCTCCCGCAGCGGCGCGAGGATCGCCAGCCCCACCTCGTTGCTGGGAACCTCGGCCAGCCCCTGGCTGCGCAGCGCCTGCTCGACCTCCTGGCCGAGGCAGGCGAGCTGGTCCTCGGTGACCGGCCTGCCCTTGCACGCCTTGCGTACGCCGTGCACCGCCTTGTCGCGGCTGAACGGCTCCGCTGCGCCGGAGCGCTTGGCCACCATCAGCTGCATCTGCTCGACGGTCGTGAACCGCTTCCCACATTCCTGGCAGACCCGGCGGCGCCTGATCTGGCCACCGTCCTCGGCCACGCGGGAGTCGAGCACCTTGGTGTCGCTGTGTCGGCAGAACGGACAGTGCACGGTCGAGCCCCTCTCGTGAGACCTGTGGATCCAGGCCGTCTCATTGGCGGCCCGAGCCTGTGGAACCTGTGGATATGAGCGTGAGTCCCTGTGGAACAACACCCCCATCGCTGTGGGCCATCCGCCTGTTCATGTGAACTAGATGTGGATAACTACAGCGGTGTAACTACTAGATGTAGTGGTAACCGTACGCCCGCCCCCACGACGATGCAAGCGAGCGCCGTGTTTACCCGCGTGTCCGGCGTGTCGCCGGTCAAACACCGAAAGATTCCGGTTCAGCGGCGACGGACTGGCCTGGATGAGTAAGAATGACCCCCGTGACAAACATCTCCGGAGGAAATCGCGTCGGGTCGCGGAGAGGCACGCGCCCCAGAAGCGGTCCCCGGCCACCTTTCATCTTGCCTGCGATCGCGACACTGGCCTTCCTCGTCATCTGGGGAGTGCTCGTGTGGGTCGCCGTCGGTTTCGGGGCCGACGCACGGGGAGGCGATTCCGGCGCCTGGGCGAAGCTCGCCATCGCGGCGGTCGTTGCAGTCGCCTGCCTCTTCCTGACCTTCACCTTCGCCGGGAAGGCCTGGCGGGCCTTCTCCGGCTCCCCCACCACGCCACCCGCCGACGACTACGCCGGTAGCCACTCCAACGCCTACGTCGAGGAGCAGGACTACTCGGCCCCGGCCTACTCCGACCAGGCCTACCCTGAGCAGGCCTACCCGGAGCAGGACTACTACGGCACCGGCTCCTACGGCTACGACGACACCGGTTCGTACGGCCGGCACAGCTCCGACACCGGGAGCCAGCCGCCCTACGGCGACACCAGCAACCGCTCGGCCTACACCGACACCGGCTCCCAGTCGCCCTACGGCTACCCCAGCAGCGACCAGGTCTACGGCAACACCGGCAGCCGGGCCGCCTACGGTGCACCGTCCTACCAGCCGCCGACCAGCCCGCCGCCCGCCCCGCAGCCCTACTACTCCAGCCCGCCGACACCGACGTCGACGCCGCAGAGCGCTTCGGGGTACGGCTCGCAGGGATACGGCACGGACAGCTACCCCACCCAGCAGGCCGGCTCCCCTCAGTATCAGTCGGGCGCCTACCAGACCCCGACCGGCTACGGCCAGACCGGCTCGCGGGCTCGCCTGACCCAGGACCCCGCCGCGACCCAGGCGATGCCCACCCAGCGCCAGCCCCAGGAACCGACGGCCGAGCCGGACGACGAGTGGCCGCCGCGACACAGCACACGCAACAAGCAGTGGCCGCCGGCCGAGCCGGACAGCCCCTACCGCGGGCGCCACTGACCCGACACAGCGAGAGTGCTGCAGACGCTTCCCATCGTCTGCAGCACTCTCACTTTTCCCCGGTAGCCGGCCGCCAGGGTGCCCGCTGCGCGGGCTGACTCCCTCGCTCGGCGCGAGCGGACGAGCAAGCTCGCCGCTCGACCTCGCTCAGTCGTCTCGAAGGAGCAGCCGGACATCTATGCGGCGCCGCCTACGGCGCGGTCGGAACGATCAGCGTCTGTCCGGACACGAGCATCGAGGACTCGAGACCGTTGAGCTCCTTGATCCTCTGCTCCATCTCCCGAATCGAGGAGTCGGTGCCGGCGACGGCCTTCGAGGAGATGTCCCAGAGCGTGTCGCCATCGCCGACGACCATCGTGTGGGCGGAGGTGGAGGGGCTTTTGTCGGCACCGTTCTCCACCGCGAACGCCACCCGCGCCCCGATCAGCGCGATCCCGAAGAGCACGACGAGCGCGAATGCGAACACGACGACTCGGCCGCGACGCGTGAGCCGCACGGTCGAGCGACGCACCTCCGGCGCCGGACGCGGCGGCTCGGCTACGGGCAGCACATAGACGGTTGCACTCATCTCACGGCCTCCTGATCACAAGTCTCTCGATCACGTGTTCGATCGAGCACATGTTCGAAGGTAGATCACGTGTTCGAACAACGCAAGTAGCGACCCCAAGAATTTTCGAACGCCGACACGCGCCGCCCGCGAGGTCGAACAAATGTTTGATGTCGTGGTGCCAGAGGGACTAATGTGATGACATGACCACGCAGAAGACAGGCACCGGATCAGGCGGTTCGAAGAAGAGCCGCGTCCGCGAGCTGCCCGACGGGCCGCCGGACGCGACCGGGCTCACGCCGCGTCAGCAGCGCATCCTCGCTCACCTGCGCGACAGCATCGAGCAGCGCGGCTACCCGCCCAGCATGCGCGAGATCGGGGCCGCGGTCGGGCTGACCAGCACCAGCAGCGTCGCCCACCAGCTCCGTGCGCTGGAGCAGCGTGGTCTGATCCGCAAGGACCCGAAGCGACCGCGCGCTCTCGAGGTCTTCCTCCCGGAGGTGATGGCCCACCGCAAGGCCATGTCCGGCGAGGAGCCCGAGTCGACGATCACCGCCGAGGCCGACATCAACCCCAACCCCGACGCCGCCATGGTCCCCCTGGTCGGACGGATCGCGGCCGGTGGCCCGATCCTGGCCGAGGAGACCTCGAGCCAGCAGAGCATCGAGGACGTCTTCCCGCTGCCCAAGCAGCTGGTCGGCAACGGCGACCTCTTCCTGCTCTCGGTCTCCGGTGACTCGATGGTCGACGCGGCCATCTGCGACGGCGACTTCGTGGTCGTGCGCCAGCAGCCGACCGCCGAGAACGGCGAGATCGTGGCCGCGCTGATCGACGGCGAGGCCACGGTCAAGACGCTCTCCCGCAAGGACGGCAAGGTCTGGCTGCTGCCGCACAACGCGGCGTACGAGCCGATCGACGGCACCCACGCGACCATCCTCGGCAAGGTGACGGCGGTTCTGCGAAGCCTCTGAGCCCTCCCGGAACCAGTCCGGGAACACTGCGTGAAATCCAGCCGCCGGCCCATGACAGGGCCGGCGGCTGCGTCGTTCCATACAGCGTGACCCAGACGCAGATCGACCGCCGTACCCTCATCGCCGCCGGGCTGGCGACCGCCGCAGGGGCCGGAGCCATCGCTCTTCCCGAGCCCGCCGAGGCCGCGGGCAGCACGCTCAACCACTTCCAGCACGGTGTCGCCTCCGGTGACCCGCTCCCGGACCGCGTGGTCATCTGGACCCGGGTCACGCCGACCGCGGACGCGACTCCAGGGTCCGGACAGGGCGAGGAGGTGCTGGTCCGCTGGGAGGTGTCACCCACCGCCGACTTCGGCCGCGTCACCGCGAAGGGATCCCAGCAGACGGGCCCCGACCGCGACCACACCGTGAAGCTCGACGTCTCCGGCCTGGCCCCGGAGAGCTGGTATTTCTACCGCTTCACCTACAACGGCCAGACCAGCCGGGTCGGCCGCACCCGCACCGCTCCGGCCGCGGACGCAACCCCGGAGAACGTACGTTTCGGGGTGGTCTCCTGCTCCAACCTGCAGGCCGGCTGGTTCGCGTCCTACCGCCACCTGGCCGCCCGCGACGACCTGCACGCGATCCTCCACCTGGGCGACTACCTCTACGAGTACGCCCCCGGCGAGTACGGCTACGGCATGGCCAACGAGGACGTCCGGCCGCACGAGCCGGCCCACGAGATGCACACGCTGGCCGACTACCGGATCCGGCACGCGCAGTACAAGCGCGACGTCGACCTCGCCGCCGCCCACGCCCGGCTGCCCTGGATCGTCACCTGGGACGACCACGAGTCGGCCAACGACGCCTGGCTGCTGGGTGCTGAGAACAACGAGCCCGGCGAGTACGACTGGATCGACCGCAAGACCAACGCCAACCAGGCCTATGACGAGTGGATGCCGCTGCGCGTCGGCGGCACGGCCACGGTGGAGACCGACGGCCACCTCCACGACCGCATCTACCGACGGCTGCGTTTCGGCAACCTGCTCGAGCTGAGCATGCTCGACCTGCGCTCCTACCGCTCCCAGCAGGTCGCCCGCACCGACCTCGCCGACGTCGACGACCCCGACCGCACGATCACCGGCGACGAGCAGCTCGCCTGGCTCAAGGACGGCCTGCTCACCGATGCCCAGTGGAAGATCGTCGGCAACCCGGTGATGATCGCGCCGGTCACGTTCGGCGCGCTCCCCAAGAGCCTCATCAGCCCGGTCAACGACGTCACCGGCCTGCTGCCCGACAACGGCATCGCCTACAACGTGGACCAGTGGGACGGCTACACCGCCGACCGCACCGAGCTCTTCGAGCACATCCGCAACAACGCGATCACCGACACCGTCTTCGTCACCGGCGACATCCACTCGGCGTGGGCCTGCGACCTGCCGTACGACTCCGCCGTCTACCCGCTCGGCAGGACCGCCGGAGTCGAGTTCGTGGCCACCTCGGTGACCTCGAACAACCTCAAGGACATCCTCGGTGCGCCGCGCCGCACGGTCAGCCTCACGGTCGAGAACATCATCAGGACCGCCAACCGCCACGTCCGCTACCTCAACTTCGACGACCACGGCTACTCCGTGCTCGACGTGACCCGCAACCGGGCTCAGATGGACTGGTACGTCATCGGCGAGCGCAAGGACTCCAACACCGCCGCCACCTGGACCAGGTCGTACGCCACCGCAACCGGAAGCAACAGGCTCCATCACGTCACGGAGCCCGTCTAGGCCGTGTCCCCCGGACACAGCGACGCTCTGCGCTTAGACTGCCCAGGTCTGCCTTCCCGAACGTCTGGTATCTCATGCGAAACATTGCCCGCCGGATCAACCGCAAACAACGATCCCTCGTCCTGATCGCAGGCATGGTCGTCGCGACATTCGTCGCCACCATGCCCGCAACCGGTTCGACGCCGGCGACCTCGGTGAGGACCGGCGGTGACACCAGCGCCGAGCAGCCGGTGACGGAGAAGGCGGCCCGGGAGGCGCTCGCCGCGGCCAAGAAGGTCAAGCGCAACCAGTCGGTGCGCGGCGCTCGTCAGGTCGTGCCCGGGCGGCACGTCGCCGGCCGGCCCGACGCGACCATCGCGCTGACCGACCTGTGGAACGCCAAGGACGCCCTGGACGGCTCGAACAAGGCGGCCGCGCGTGAGCTGCTCGCCCGCCCGCGCACCGCCACCCAGACCTGCAGCGACGCGGTCTGCGTCCACTACACGCCGGGCAAGGGCGGCGACCGTGCCTCGTCGACGTACGCGAACCAGGTCCGCGACGTGGTCACGAAGGTCCACAACCTCTACGTGCAGGCGGGCTACCGCAAGCCCGCGGCCGACAAGTCGGTCACCCCGGGCAAGGTCGACATCTACCTGGAGAACCTCTACGACGAGGGCTACTACGGCTACTGCGCGCCGGAGACCAAGGTCTCCAAGACGGCCGCGACGGCCTACTGCGTCATGGACAACGACTACGCCACCAGCGAGTACGGCACGGTCAACACGCCCACCGAGAACCTCCGGGTGACCGCTGCCCACGAGTACTTCCACGCGGTCCAGTTCGCCTACGACGCCGGCGAGGACCGCTGGATGATGGAGTCGACCGCGACCTGGGTCGAGGACGAGGTCTACGACAGCATCAACGACAACCGCCAGTACCTGGGCTACGGCCAGCTCGAGGACCAGCGCAAGCCGCTGGACAACTCCTACGCCTCCAACCTCGGCATCTACGGCAACTGGATCTTCTTCCGCTACCTGTCCGAGCGCTTCGCCAAGGAGCGCGGGACCCTGCCGGAGGTCGTCCTCTCGATCTGGAACCGAGCGCCGTCGACCTACTCGACCACCGCCATCCGGCAGGCGCTTGCCGCTCGTGGCACCACGCTGAAGCAGCAGTACATCCGCTTCGCCGCCGCCAACCTGGCCCCCTCGAAGACCTACAGCGAAGGCCGGTTCTACTACCCGCCGGTCTACGACGGCCGCACTGCGCTGCCCGCCAAGCGCCAGACCGTCGACGGCCAGTTCACCCTCAAGCACCTGACCTACGCCTCCCAGCGCCTCGTCCCGAAGAACGTCGGCAAGGGCTGGAAGCTGCGGGTCAAGGTCGACGTGGCCCGGCCCAACGCCAACGGCGCCGTGGTGAGCATCTTCCGCACCGACGGCACCCGCGGCGTCTACTACCTCAAGCCCAACAGCAAGGGCATCGCCACCAAGACCATCGAGGGCTTCTCCTCGAAGCGGATCCGCAAGGTCGAGGTCACCTTCGCCAACGCGAGCAGCAACTTCGACTGCGGCCAGGGCACCGCGTTCTCGTGCCACGGCATCGCAACCCCCGACAAGGCCACCCACCGCTGGTGGGCCAAGACGTACCGCTGACCCCTCACATCACGCCGAGTCGGCTCGTTAGAACGAGCCGACTCGGCGTGATGTGAGGTCAGGACGAGGCCATCTCCGACAGGCGCTTGAGGGCCTTCCGTACGACGTCGGGGTCGGTCGTGGCCCACATCGGCGGCAGGCTGGCCTTGAGGAATCCGCCGTAGCGGGCGGTGGCCAGGCGGGCGTCCAGGACGGCCACCACGCCACGGTCGGTGGTGGTGCGGATCAGCCGGCCGGCCCCCTGTGCGAGCAGCAGCGCGGCATGGGTGGCGGCGACCTGCATGAACCCGTTGCCGCCGGCCTTGTCCGCCGCCTGCTGCCGGGCTGACATCAGCGGGTCGTCGGGCCGCGGGAACGGAATCCGGTCGATGATCACGAGCTGGCAGGTGTCACCGGGGACGTCGAGGCCCTGCCACAGCGACAGCGTGCCGAAGAGCACCGTGTGCGGGTCGGCGACGAACTGCGCGGCGAGCTCGGGCAGCTGCGCGTCGCCCTGGGCCAGCGTGGTCAGGTGAGGCAGCTTCTGGCGCACGACCTCGGCGGCGGCCTCGGCGGCGCGCCGGGAGGAGAAGAGCCCGAGCGTACGCCCGTCGGCGGCGTCGACCAGGTCGACGATCTCGTCGAGGGTCTTGGCGCCCATGCCATCGCGTCCGGGAGGAGGCAGGTGGCGGGCGACGTAGAGGATCCCCTGCTTGCCGTAGTCGAACGGGCTGCCGACATCGAGCCCGATCCACGGCAGCACGTCATCGGTACGCTGCGCCCCGGCGCCCACCTCGGTGCGCTCCTCCGCCTTGAGCCCGAGGGATCCGGCCACGGGGCCGAAGTCGCCGCCGAGCTTGAGGGTCGCCGAAGCGAAGACGACGGTCTTCTCGGTGAGCAGCTTCTCGCGCATCTGCGCCCAGACCTGCAGCGGCGCGACGCAGAGCCTCGGCGGGATCCGGTCCCCGCCCTCGTTGAGCCAGATCACGTCGTGCTCGGAGGCGGCGGCCATCCGCTCGGCGGTGGTGAAGACCTCCTGCAGGCCGCCCTTGGCCTGCTGGAAGCCGGGGTCGGCGCCCTCGGAGTCCTTCGGCTTCGGGAGCGCGGAGAGCGCGGACCGAGCGGCGTCGCGCACCAGCACGAGCGCGTCCGAGACGACCTCGGGCAGCGTGATCAGCCGGCCGGGCGAGGTCTCGTTGATCGCCGCCCGCAACGCGTCGGAGGCGTCGGCGAGGTCGTCGGCCTCGGAGCCCTCGATGTGCTTCTGGGCCCGTCGGGCGGCCCGCTCCACCTCCGCCGCGGTCAGCTCGTCGGTCGCTGCCTGGGTCACTCGGGCGACGAGCTCGTGGGCCTCGTCGATCACCACGGCGTCGTACTCCGGGATCATCGGCACGCCCTCGATCGCGTCGATCGCGAGCAGGGAGTGGTTGGTGACGATCAGGTGGCTCTTCTGGGCCTTGTCGCGGGCGACCTCAGCGAAGCACTCCTCGCCGAAGGGGCACTTGGCGGCGCCGAGGCAGTCGCGGTGGTTGACAGAGACCTGGCGCCACTCGCGGTCGGTGTGGCGGGGCGCGGAGTCGCGCTCGCCGCTGCCGCCCTTCTCCGCCTCCTTCTCGGCCCAGCTGCGCAGCTCGAGGACCTTCTCGGCCATCGGGCCCAGCGGGACGTCGACCAGGGTGCCCTGGTCGTCGGGGGCGCCCTCGCGCACCCGGTGGAGGCAGGCGTAGTTGGAGCGGCCCTTGAGGACGGCGTAGGACGCGTCGACGCCGGGGCGCGAGCCGATCGCCTTGACCAGGCGCGGCAGGTCACGCTCGACGAGCTGGTGCTGCAGCGCCAGGGTCGCGGTGGCGATCACGACCCGGCTGTCGTGGAGCAGCGACGGGACCAGGTAGGCCAGCGACTTCCCGGTGCCGGTGCCGGCCTCGACGAGCAGGTGCTCCTCGTCGGCCAAGGCCTGCGCGACCGCGTCGGCCATCAGCACCTGACCCTCGCGGGTGGCCCCGCCGAGGGTCGCGACCGCATCCGCCAGTGCTTCACGTACGGGCGTCGGGGATGCGGTTTCGGTGACGGTCACTTGGGCAACCTTAGCCGTGGGCGGGGACAGTCTCCGATCGGCTCTCCGCGATCCGGCGGGCGACGATCTCCCCGAACTGCATGTGGCCCGCCACGGTCAGGTGGGTGTTGTCCTCGAGCATCGGCAGCTCGAGGTCGAAGACGTTGATGTACGTCACCCCGTACTCCGCCGAGACCCGCCGCATCATCTTGTTGACGCCCCGGATGGCCTTGGCGCGGGAGTTCACCTTGGGCGCGCTGAGCACGATCACCTCGTGGCCCTTCAGCTCGTCCAGGGTGGCCCGGAAGCCCTTCTCGACGTCGTCGAGATCGCTCTTGGAGTCGTTGATGCCGCCCTCGAGCACGACCAGGTCGGCCCCCTGCGCCACCGCGTCGGGGACCCGCTCGGGGAACGAGATCGGGCCGCACCGCTCCATCAGCTCGTGCGAGTAGCCGGTGCCGCCGAAGCCGGAGACCCGCACCTCGCCGTCGAGGTAGCGCGGCCAGGACAGGCCGGGGTCGTCCAGCCCGAAGCCAGAGGCCCAGGAGTCACCGATCACCACGACCTTCTCGCCGGCTCCGGTCACCACAGAGGCGCGGGTCACCGACTCGGCGGCCAGCCGAGTGCACAGATCCTGGGTCACCTCGGACTCGTGGCTCGCCTTCTGCCCCGGGAGCGCGCCCTCGTCCTGGCTGCCGCAGCCCGCCAGCGTGGCCACCAGGACAGCACCAGCCAGCGCGCTCACGATCGTGGCGCGCGCCGCGTGGCGTACCTCTGTCCGCATCCCTGACCTCTCCGACGACCGATCGTCCCAAGTGTGAGGGACCAGCCTGTCATCGCCAATGTCGCAACGCCGGATCAGCGTCGAAGATCAGCGCCCGAGATCAGCTTCCAAGATCATGCAGAGTGCGCGCTGCGCGCGCTTACTCCCTCGCTCGGCGCGAACGGACGAGCAAGCTCGCCGCTCGGCCTCGCTCAGTTCGTGTACGCAGCCAGCTCCCCGGCCAGGTCCGCGTTGGCACGGCCCTTGACAATGGTGCCTTCGGCAGTGTGCTCGAGGTGGTCGATCTCGCCGTGCTGGTGGATCCGGTTGACCAGGTCGCCCCGCTCGTAGGGAACCAGCGCGGAGAACTCGACACCCGGTCGCGGCAGGTCGGTCTCGACGGCCTTGATGGCCGCGTCGATGCCCTCTCCGGTCTTGGCCGAGACCGCGACGGAGTGTGGCTCGGCGCGCAGCAGCCTGGCGATCACCAGCGGGTCGGAGATGTCGGCCTTGTTGATCACGACCAGCTCCGGCACCTCGCTGGCACCGATCTCGGCGAAGACCTCGCGCACCGCGGCCAGCTGACCCTCGGGATCAGGGTGAGAACCGTCGACGACGTGCACGACCAGATCGGCGTCGGCGACCTCCTCCAGCGTCGAGCGGAAGGCCTCGACGAGCTGGTGGGGCAGGTGGCGCACGAACCCGACGGTGTCGGACATCGTGTAGACCCGGCCGTCCTCGGTGGTGGTGCGGCGGGTGGTCGGGTCCAGGGTCGCGAAGAGCGCGTCCTCGACGAGCACCCCGGCACCGGTGAGCCGGTTGAGCAGCGACGACTTGCCGGCGTTGGTGTAGCCGGCGATCGCGACCGCCGGGATGTGGTGGCGCTTGCGGTCGGCACGCTTGGTGTCGCGGGTGCCCTTCATCGCCTTCAGCTCACGGTTGAGCTTGGCGATCTTGGTGTTGATCCGGCGGCGGTCGGTCTCGATCTTGGTCTCACCAGGACCACGGCCACCGATACCGGCACCACCGGCGACACGGCCACCGGCCTGGCGGGACAGGTTGCCACCCCAACCACGAAGCCGCTGCTTCATGTAGTTGAGCTGGGCGAGCTCCACCTGTGCCTGGCCCTCGCGCGACTTGGCGTGCTGGGCGAAGATGTCGAGGATCAACGCGGTCCGGTCGACGACCTTGACCCCGGTCCGGTCCTCGAGGTTCCTGAGCTGGCTCGGCGCGAGCTCGCCGTCGGCGATCACGGTGTCGGCGCCGGTCGCGGCGACGATCTCCTTGAGCGCCTCGACCTTGCCGCGTCCGATGTACGTCGCGGGGTCCGGCGCCTGGCGGCGCTGGTAGATCGCCTCGAGCACCTCCGAGCCGGCCGTCTCGGCGAGGAGCGCGAGCTCGGCCAGGGAGTTCTCGGCGTCGGTCTGGGTGCCGCCGGCCCACACGCCCACGAGCACCACTCGCTCCAGGCGAAGCTGGCGGTATTCGACCTCGGTGATGTCCTCGAGCTCGGTGCGCAGGCTGGCGACGCGCTTGAGCGCGTGCCGCTCGGCGAGCTCCATCGCACCGACGGTGGGGTCGATGTCCTCAGGATCCTCGTCGGCGTAGCCGGACTCGAACCCGTCATCGAGCGCGTCCCAGTCCTCGGTGGCCTCGAGCTCGTCAGCGAGTGAAAAATCGTGTGCGTTGTTCGTCATATACCAACAAGGGTACGGCGCCGCACCACCCGGGGGACAATGCTTATCCAAGAGCGCGCCTCAGCGCTGCTCGAGTGCCTCTCGCAGAACGGTTCCGACGTCCTCCGGCCGCTGGGCGACGTACGCCGCCCCACCGGTCGCATCGGCGATCGCCTGCAGCGTGCCGAGGTCGGCGTCGGCGGTGATCCCGATCCCCAGGATGCGGACCGGCCGCCGTGGGTCGGAGGCAGCCTCGAGCTGGCGTACGAGCTCTGCCACGTCCATCGATTCGGGGTCGTCGTTGGTGCCGTCGGTGAACAGGAGCACGTCGTTGGAGGCCAGCGGGTCGTAGGAGGCGACCGCGGCCTGGTAGGCCGCCAGGGCGGTGTCGTGCAGGGAGGTGCCGCCACCGGTGCGCTCGGTGAGACCGGCGATCTCCTCGGTCAGCTGCGCGCGCTGGTCCTTCGAGGCCAGCTGACGGGTGGGGACGAGCACCTTGTGGTCCGCGCCCAGCGTGCCCTCGGTCTTCTCGGAGAAGGCCCAGAGCCCGAGCGCGGCGCTGCCGGGAAGGAGACCGACGGCCTCCGAGGCAGCCTTCTGGGTGAGCTGGAGGCGGGTGGTGGCGCTGTCAGGAGCGGCCGGCCAGGCCATCGAGCCGGAGACGTCCATGACCGCGACCGCCCGGGTCGGCCGAAGCCTCGCGTTCCACTCCGCGGCCGTCTCCGCCACCGCGGCCGTGTCGACGCGGGTGTACGCGCCCACGTTGGGCGCCGGCTTGCCGGCTCCGGTGGTGCGGAACCCGGCCTGGGTCAGCGCGGTGTCGGCGGCACCGCTGTCGAGCACCCTGGCGAAGCTGGTGATCGAGGCGGCGATCGAGTTGCGGCGCGAGGCGTCGGCGGTGATCAGGACCGGGTAGTCGAGGACCACCGTGCCCTCCTTCGGGGCACTGGCCTTCAGCGACGGCGCGTACGTCGACCACTGCTGTTCGCTGGTCGCGGTCACTCCGCTCATGACCGTCTGCAGCTCGGCCAGGCGTGCCGAGTCGGTCGGCCCGGCGCCCTCCACGCCGGAGGCGAGCCGCTCTGCGTACGGCTCCAGCTTGGCCTCGCTCTGGGGCTTCCCCCGGCTCGCGACGGCTGTGCCGAGCGCGCTCATCATCCGCTGGGGGTCGCCCATCAGCAGGTCGTCCTCGGCGAAGGCCTCGGCGTAGGAGGTGCGGGTGAGCCCGTCGCCGGAGACGAGCACGACCGGCGAGGAGGCCATCGAGGCCCGCAGCGTCACCGGCTCGACGGCCGGGTCGACCCGGTCCAGCCAGACCGAGGAGTCAGGGATCCACACATCGGGGAGATCGCCGTCGAGCGCCAGCGGCTGGAGGACCTGGTCGGCCTTGGTCGCCTCCACCTCGATCTGGCCGCAGCCGGCGTCCTCGAGGATGTTGCCCACGACGGTCGCCGCCTCAGGAGCCACCGCGACCGTCATGTCCGGGCCGAGACAGCTCCGGTCGTCGGTCGAGTCCGCGTTGCCGTTGGCGACCAGCGCGGTCGCGAGCAGGCACAGTGCCAGTACGCCGGCCGCACCGGCGATCACGCCGACCGTCTCCCGCGTCAGGCGTGGCTCGCGCGAGGGCTCGCCCGGTCCCGCCGACCCCGTGGGGTCGTCGGGCTCGATGATCGCGAGCGCCTTCGACGTACTGGTGTCCGCCTTATCGGACATGCGAACTCCTTGCTCCGACATCCGCGGAGCGGTCATGAAACGGTCCGCGGCTGGCGCACACATTAGCGGTGCGCCAGCCGTCGGGGTACTTCTTGCGTTCAGTTACTTCGGTGGCATCCGGATGCCACCGTCGACGCGGATCGTCTCGCCGTTCATGTAGTCGTTGGTCAGACACTCCACGACCATGCTGGCCAGCTCCGCCGGCTCACCGAGCCGGTGCGGGAACAGCACGCTCTCGCCGAGCTTGGCCTTGAACGCCTCCGACTCCGGGCCCTCGCCGTAGATCGGGGTGTCGATCAGCCCCGGGGCGACGGTGTTGACGCGGATGCCGACGGCGGCGAGGTCGCGCGCGAGCGGGAGGGTGAGGCCGACGACGCCGCCCTTGGACGAGGAGTAGGACACCTGCCCGATCTGGCCGTCGAAGGCCGCCACGCTGGCCAGGTTGACGATCGCGCCACGCTGCCCGTTGGCGTCGGGCTCGTTGCGGCTGATGTAGGTCGCGGCCTGGCGGCACATGTCGAAGGTGCCGATCAGGTTGATCGCGATGACCTTCTTGTACGCGTCCAGGTCGTGCGCCGAGCCGATCTGGGCGTCGCGGCCGATGGTGCGCTGCGCCCACCCGATCCCGGCCGAGTTGACCACCGCCTTCAGCGGCGCGATCTCCACGGCCCGCTCCACGGCGTTGGTGATCTGGTCGGTGTCGGTGACATCGACGGGCACGAACAGGCCCTTGATCTCCTCCGCGAGGGCCTCGCCCTTGTCCTTCTGCATGTCCGCGACGATCACCGTCGCACCCTTGGCCGCCAGCGCCCGGGCGGTCGCCGCCCCGATCCCGCTGGCCGCACCGGTCACGATCGCTGTGCTATCAGTCAACTCCATGGGCAGCACCATAGACGTGACCACCCTCACGATGGTGAATACCCGTTAACCGTCTCGCAGTCAGAGCGCGGTGGTGCCCTCGGCGATCAGGACCGCCGGCCCGGTGAGCAGCACCCGGTCGTCGGTCGTCCAGGTGACGTGGAGCGTGCCGCCGAGGACATCGACCCGGTACGTCACATCGGCATCGCGCGCGATCGCGAGACCGTCGGCCTCGGCGGCCGCGACCATCACCGCGCAGGCTCCGGTGCCACACGAGCGAGTCTCGCCCGCGCCGCGCTCGAAGACCCGCATGGCGACGTGACGCTCGGCGACGCGTTCGAAGAACTCCACGTTCACCCCGTGCGGATAGACCGCCTCGTCGAAGATCGGGGAGTCGTAGAGGTCACCGACGGGGCCGTGGGGGTCGATCGACTCGACCTCGGCGGCGGCGTGCGGGTTGCCCATGTCGACGTTGCAGGCCGACCAGAAGTGGTGGGCGACGGTGACCTGGGTCGACCCGAGCAGCTTCGGCGAGCCCAGGTCGGCGGTCCAGACGTCTCCGGACGCGCGGAGGATCTTGTCGCCGGCGCGGGTCGCGAAGGTGACCTCGTCGCCGGCGAGCCCGACGGAGCGCAGATACTCCGCGAAGACCCGGGTGCCGTTGCCGCACATCTCGGCTCGGGTGCCGTCGGCGTTGCGGTAGTCCATGAACCACTCGGCGTCGCTGACCGGACGATCCTCACCGGTATAGGCGGCCGTCCGGATCACCCGCAGGATCCCGTCGCCGCCGATGCCGGCCCGGCGGTCGCACAGCGCCCGGACCCGGTCGGCCATCTCCTCGTCGGAGAGCGCACCGTGCACCGACCCGTCGACGTCCGGCAGCAGCACGAAGTCGTTCTCCGTACCGTGCCCCTTCAAGAACGCGTAGGACATCAGTACAGGAACTTCGAGTAGGTGTCGGTGCGGTAGTAGTCCTCCATCTCGGCAAGCGTACGCGGGTCGTTCTCGACCTGCTTGGCGATGACCGCACGCTTGGGGAGGTGGTCGGGGTCCCACGTCTCCGGGTCCCACAGGCCCGAGCGCAGGAACGCCTTCGCGCAGTGGAAGAAGATGTCGTCGATGTCGACGACCAGGGCGAGGATCGGCCGCTTGCCCTTGACGGCCATCTCGTCGAAGAACGGTGCGTCCGAGACCAGCCGGGCACGGCCGTTGATCCGCAGCGTGTCGCCGCGGCCCGGGATCAGGAAGTTGAGCCCGACGTGCGGGTTGGCGAGCACGTTGCGGTAGCCGTCGACCCGCTTGTTGCCAGGACGCTCCGCGATCGCGATCGTCGTGTCGTCGATGACGTGCACCAGCGACCCGGCCGGATCCCCCTTCGGCGAGGCGTCGCAGTTGCCGTCGGCGTCCGAGGTCGCGAGCACGCAGAACGGCGTCGCGGCGAGCCACTGCCTGTCGATGTCGAGGAGCGCCGGGCGCCCCTTGGTCACCGCCCGCTCGTTCGGCACACCGACCAGGTCGACGAGCTCCTCGAGCGTGCTGATCTCAGTCCAGGTAGGGGTCACGGCCTCAGGGTACGAGGCGGGCGCGCGGGCGGCCGAATCATTTCGCCCGTCGCTCAGACCGTCGGCACCTCGCCCCGGCGAGCCCGCAGCCACTCGATCGGGTCGCCCCGGTCGACTTCGACACCGGCCATCCGGAGCATCATCCGGACCAGCAGACGGCGATGGGCTGCGTACGTCAGGACGTGGGCGACCACCGACCCGATCTGGAAGCTCTCCGGCGGCTCGCACAGGGCGTCGATGAGCCGGTCCTCCCAGGCCCCGCGCCGCTCGATGTCGCGTACGACCGCCAACCACCGCGCCGCCACGGCCTCGTGCCGCTCGACCAGAGCGACGACCGAGTCCGTGCGGCTCCGGACCGGCATCGCGAGGCCCTCGATCGAGGCCACCCAGCACTCCTTTGCCCACACCGTCGCCTCCAGGACCTGCGCGAGCGACTCCTCCGGGCCGTCCCACTCCAGCACCACGTGGCCGGCCAGCCGCACCTGCGTGAGCACCTCCGTGGGCAGGCCCTTGGCGAGGTCGAGCAGCGCTCTGGTGTCGTCGAGGTCGTGCATGACGAGCTGCTCGGTGAGCGGAGAGAGCACCCGCTCCTGGGAGTCGACCCACAACGACTCCGGCGGATGGAAGTGGATCCCGTTCGGCGCCGGCAGCCAGTGGCTGACCGCGGCGGTGCTCGGCGGGTGCCCGAAGGCCTTCGCATAGGCCCGCGAGAAGCCCTCGACCGACTCGTAGCCGGCGGCCCAGGCGGCATCGGTCACCGTGCCACCGTGCTGCAGCTGCCACGCGGCGCGCTCCAGCATCACCCGCCGCCGCATCGCCACCGGCGGCTCGCCCGCACCCCGGGAGAGCAGCCGGTTGAAATGATAGGGCGAGGTGTACGCGTCGCCGGCCATCTGCGCCAGCGTGCGCGGCTCTCCGGCGTCGGCCCCGTCGAGCACCGCGTCCAGCAGCTCCCTCAGCCTGTCACGCACGTTCTCGCTCACAGCCCCACCCTCCGCACCGCCGCGACGGCCTTCTCCAGACGGGACGGATCGTCGTACGCGACCCACACGACCCGCGGATCCTTGCGGAACCAGGCGTCCTGCCGGCGTGCGAACTGCCTCGTCTTGATGGCCGTTCTCTCCATGGCCTCCTCCAGCGTCGTCTCCCCGGCGAGATAGGCGGCGACCTCCTGGTAGCCGATCGCCTTCGACGCGGTCCTCGACCGCCCCAGACCCGCCTCCAGGAGCCGCGCGACCTCATCGACGAAGCCCGACTCGAACATCTCCGAGACCCGCTGCCGGATGCGTACGTCCAGGGCTTCCCGGGAGATGTCGACGCCGATCTGGATGGAGGCCGGGTCGTGGTAGACCTGCTCGGGCAACCGTGCGCTGAACGGCTCGCCGGTCAGCTCGATGACCTCCAGAGCGCGTACGACGCGACGACCGTTGTCGATCTCGATCCGTTCGGCCGCGACCGGGTCCAGGGCTCGCAGGCGGTCGTGAAGCGCCTTCTCACCAGCGGTTTCGAGCTCCTTCTCCAGACGCTCACGCACCTCGTTCGAGGTCCCCGGGAACTCGAACCGGTCCAGGATCGCTCGCGTGTAGAGAGCACTGCCGCCGACCAGCACGGGTGTCTTCCCTGCCTTGCGCAGCGTCGCGATCTCCTCGCGCGCCAGCCCCTGGAAGTCGGCGACGGAGGCCGGTTCGGCGATGTCGAGGAGGTCGAGCAGATGGTGCGGGATCCCGCGCCGCTCCGCGACCGGCAGCTTCGCGGTCCCGATGTCCATGCCGCGGTAGACCTGCATCGCGTCGGTGTTGATGATCTCGCCGCCGAGGGTCTCGGCGAGGTCGAGCGAGAGCGACGTCTTCCCTGCCGCGGTGGCTCCGACGACGGCCACGATCGGGGTGTCGGACAGGGAAAAAGATCCCGACCCACGTAGTCCAGATGAACTATTCGGGTCGCGTGTCCCCCTGTTGCTGTCGTACTCCATGTGGTTAGTCTGGCCGCTAGTTGGCTCATACGGGGAGCCACCGATCAAGAGGGGGAAGCATGAGCTTCTTGGACAAGGCAAAGGACCTCGCCCAGCAGGGCATCGACAAGATCGGCGCCGACAAGGTCGGCGAGGGCTTGGACAAGGCCGGCGAGTTCGCCGACGAGAAGACCGGTGGCAAGTTCAGCGACCAGATCGACCAGGGCGTCGAGACTGCGAAGAACGAAGCAGAGAAGCTGGACGGCGGCAACTGAGCCATTCACAGGCCTCGAAGCGGGGAGCGACCCAGACCGGGTTGCTCCCCGCTTCGCGTTTCCGTTCCTATACACCCAGCTGACTTTTTACGTGTCTATTTTCGAAACACTGTTACGAACCTGTTGCGACTTGTGCCGTCACATGGAACGGTCGAGACCGTCTCATTCTCGTCTCACGAATGAGGCAGCCGGGGGGCGAGCGTGCGATGCACGTTCGATTCCGGTCCAATCACAACTACTCGGAAGTGTGGACCAATATGTCTGAGAACTACGGCAACAGCGACGAGCAGCAGAACTACGGCCAGGAGGGCGGCTTCGGCGGCCAGGAGTCCAACGAGGGCTCCTCCTACGGCTCCGAGGGTGGCCAGAGTGAGGGTGGCTTCGGCGGCCAGGAGGGCGGCCAGAGCGAGGGCGGCTTCGGCGGCGGCGAGCAGTCCAGCGAGGGCGGCTTCGGCGGCGGCCAGGAGCAGTCCGAGGGCTCCTCCTACGGCTCGAGCGAGGGCGGTTCCTCCTACGGTGAGCAGTCCGACGAGGGCAGCTCCTACGGTGGCGGCGAGCAGTCCGAGGGTGGCTTCGGCGGCCAGGAGTCCAACGAGGGCTCGTCCTACGGCTCCGAGGGTGGCCAGAGCGAGGGTGGCTTCGGCGGCGAGCAGTCCAGCGAGGGCGGCTTCGGCGGCGGTCAGGAGCAGTCCGAGAGCTCCTCCTACGGCTCCGACGAGGGCTCGAGCGAGGGCGGCTTCGGCGGCGCGCAGAGCCAGTCGCAGTACTGATCCAGCTCTGCTGATCACACACGGATCGAGCGCCGGGCCCGCAAGGGACCCGGCGCTCGACGCGTTTCACACAGAGATCTCACCCAGAGATCGACGATCAGGCGCGGTACGCCACCCATCCGTCGATCATGCGCTGCACCTGACCCGGCGTGAACTCGTCCATGCACGCGTCCTCGGTGTAGTCCATGAAGTTGTGGATCGGGTCGAGGCCCGGAGCGGTGCAGGTGTCGGAGCCCTCCGGGCAGCCGAAGGCCGGCGCGGCCTCGGCCGGGGTGTCGGCGACCTGGTCACCCTTGCCGCGGCAGCCACCCTGGAAGGTGTGGTAGAGGTGCAGCCAGTGGCCGACCTCGTGCGTGGCCGTGTCGCCCTCGTCGTACGGCGCCGCCGAGCCGCCCGGCAGCGACTCGCCGAGGATGACCACACCGTCCTGCGACCCGATGTTCTTGGTCGGGAAGGTCGCCCAGCCGAGCAGGCCGTCGTCGATCTCGCCGATGTAGACGTTGAGCGCGTTGTCGCCGCCCTGGCGCAGGGCCGCCTTCATGTCCCGCTCGCCGGCCGAGCCGGAGATGATCGGGTACCAGGCCGGGTTGATCGTGGTCTCCTGGCCGACCACGTCGAAGGAGAACGGCGTGCCGGCGTACGCCGCGTTGAGCACGTCGATCTGAGCGTCGATGTTCGCCTGCGGGACGATGCCGGTGGTGGCGTCCTCCTGGATGACGTGGATGTAGGTCGGGATGGTCGTCGCGGCGAGGTTGGCGGTGCCGCCCTTCTTCCCCTGCGCGGCCAGGGCGCTGGAGAGCGCCTTCTCCTTGGCCTCGGCCTGCTTCGCGGTCAGATGGTTGGTGTCGCGGACCTGCTTGGCCCCTTCAGCGACGCGGGCGGCGCCGACCTCGTGCGGGTCGAAGCAGGCATCTCCTCCTGCGGACGCCTGCATGGCGCCCGCGGGGGCCGCGGCTGCCAGGCCCGAGGCCACGAGAACACCGAGTGCACCCATCGCCGCTGCTCTGTTGACCAGCTTGGGAATCGACATGGGGGTATCCCTTCCTGAGACAAGTTGCCTCAGACTAGGACAGGAATACCCTCAGGGGGAACGAAGTTACGGAGAATTTGCTGTTCGAGTAATCAGGTGCCGAACGATCAGCCGCACGCCGGCGCAGCCGGCAGCGGAGCGGGCACGCCGACCGACGGCATCCCCAGCCCGACCGAAGCGGCCGCGGCCTCGGGGCGGCCCTGACGCGCCTCCCAGGCGTCGCCGGAACGGGTGCGGCGTACCTCGAGCACGGGGTTGTCGGCGACCAGGTGGTGCGGAGCCGCGTAGGTGATCTCGACCTTCACCATGTCGCCAGGACGTACGCCCTCGGCCCCGGCGGCGTTGAAGTGGACGAGCCGGTTGTCGGGAGCGCGACCGGAGAGCCGGTGGGTCTCGGCGTCCTTGCGACCCTCGCCCTCGGCGACCATCAGCTCGAGCGTACGTCCGACGTTCTTCTTGTTCTCCTCGTAGGCGATCTCGTTGACGAGGTCGACGAGACGGCCGTAGCGGTCCTTCACGACCTCCGGCGAGATCTGGTCGGGGAGATCCGCGGCGGGGGTGCCGGGACGCTTGGAGTACTGGAACGTGAAGGCGGAGGCGAAGCGCGACTCACGGACCACATCGAGGGTGGCCTGGAAGTCCTCCTCGGTCTCCCCCGGGAAGCCGACGATGATGTCGGTGGTGATCGCCGCGTGCGGGATCGCTGCCCGGACGCGCTCGATGATGCCGAGGAACTTGGTCGACCGGTAGGAGCGGCGCATCGCCTTGAGCACGCGGTCGGAGCCCGACTGCAGCGGCATGTGCAGCGACGGCATCACGTTGGGCGTCTCGGCCATCGCCTCGATGACGTCGTCGGTGAACTCGGCCGGGTGGGGGCTGGTGAACCGGACCCGCTCCAGCCCCTCGATCTCGCCGCAGGCGCGCAGCAGCTTCGAGAAGGCCTGCCGGTCGCCGAACTCGACGCCGTAGGCGTTGACGTTCTGGCCCAGCAGGGTCACCTCGGTGACACCTTCGGCGACCAGCGCCTCGATCTCGGCGAGGATCTCGCCCGGTCGCCGGTCCTTCTCCTTGCCGCGCAGGCTCGGGACGATGCAGAACGTGCAGGTGTTGTTGCAGCCCACGCTGACGGACACCCAGGCGGCATACGCCGACTCGCGCTTCGTCGGCAGCGTGGACGGGAAGACCTCGAGGGACTCCAGGATCTCGACCTGGGCCTCCTCCTGCACCCGGGCCCGCTCGAGCAGCACCGGGAGCGAGCCGATGTTGTGCGTCCCGAACACCACGTCGACGTACGGCGCCTTCTCGGTGATCGTCGCGCGGTCCTTCTGCGCGAGGCAGCCGCCGACGGCGATCTGGAGGTCGGGGTTGGCCTGCTTGATCGGGGCCAGGTGGGAGAGGTTGCCGTAGAGCTTGTTGTCGGCGTTCTCCCGGACCGCGCAGGTGTTGAAGACGACCACGTCGGCCTGTGTACCCTCGGTCGCCTTCAGATAGCCGGCATCCTCCAGCAGCCCGGAGAGGCGCTCGGAGTCGTGGACGTTCATCTGGCACCCGTAGGTGCGGACTTCGTAGGTGCGCACCGCCGAAGCGGAGCCAGAGGCGATCGACGTAGTCATAGCGCCTTCAAGCGTACGACCGCAGGGGCCGCGTCGAGGAATCCAGCGCGGATGGGCGACCCAACGGGCGTACCCAGTCTTGTTGGTTATCTGGTTGTAACCGATCCCGGGGGCCAAGTCATAGATGTGCAATGCAGGATGTGGTTAGGTCTGCGGCATGACCGTGCTTGACACCGAACCCGCCGGCGCACCTTCGGGAGACGCTTTGGTGGTTCTTGACCATGTCGACAAGCACTACGGCGACCTTCACGTTCTCCAGGACATCAACCTGGAGATCAAGCGTGGCGAGGTCGTCGTGGTGATCGGGCCGTCGGGCTCGGGGAAGTCGACTCTCTGCCGCGCGATCAACCGCCTGGAGACGATCGACTCGGGCACGATCAAGCTCGACGGCAAGGAGCTGCCGGCAGAGGGCAAGGGCCTGGCCAAGCTGCGCGCCGAGGTCGGGATGGTCTTCCAGAGCTTCAACCTCTTCGCGCACAAGACGATCCTGCAGAACGTCACGCTGGGCCCGATGAAGGTGCGCAAGCTGAAGAAGGCCGAGGCTGAGGCCGAGGCCAAGAAGCTGCTCGACCGCGTCGGCGTGGGCGTCCAGGCGAGCAAGTACCCTGCGCAGCTCTCCGGTGGCCAGCAGCAGCGTGTCGCCATCGCCCGGGCGCTGGCGATGAAGCCGCAGGTGATGCTCTTCGACGAGCCCACCTCCGCGCTCGACCCGGAGATGGTCAAGGAGGTGCTCGACGTCATGGTCAGCCTCGCCAAGGAGGGCATGACGATGATCGTGGTCACCCACGAGATGGGCTTCGCCCGCGTCGCCGCCGACCGGGTCGTTTTCATGGCCGACGGCCAGATCGTCGAGTCCAACACCCCGGCCGAGTTCTTCGACAACCCGCAGTCCGAGCGCGCCAAGGACTTCCTCGGCAAGATCCTCAAGCACTGAACGTACGTCTCGGGTGAGCCCTGAGCTCGCGAAACCTGCACCGCACCAACCCTCAATTCCAGAATTCCAGAAGGTGGAAACGATGAAGTTCACGAAGATCGCCGCGACCCTGGGCGCTCTCGCGCTCACGGGCTCGCTCGCTGCCTGTGGTGGTAGCGACGACACCGGCTCCGACGCCGGCGGCGACAAGATCAAGATCGGCATCAAGTTCGACCAGCCGGGCCTCGGCTTCAAGGAGGCCGACGGTGACTACTCCGGCTTCGACGTCGACATGGCCGAGTACATCGCCGAGGGTCTCGGTTACGACGACGACCAGATCGAGTGGGTCGAGGCCGTCTCCGCCAACCGCGAGACGTTCCTCAAGGACGGCACCGTCGACATGATCCTGGCGACGTACTCGATCACCGACGAGCGCAAGGCCGAGGTCGACTTCGCCGGCCCGTACTACATCGCCGGCCAGGACCTCCTGGTCGCCGCCGACAACACCGACATCACCGGCCCCGACACGCTCGACGGCAAGAAGCTCTGCTCGGTGACCGGCTCGACCTCGGCCCAGAAGGTCAAGGACGAGTACGCCAAGGGCGTTCAGCTGCAGGAGTTCGACACCTACAGCAAGTGCGTCACCGCGATCGAGGGCGGCCAGCTCGACGCGATGACCACCGACGACATCATCCTGGCGGGCTACGCCCAGCAGGACCCGGGCAAGTTCAAGATCGTCGGTGCGCCGTTCTCCGAGGAGAACTACGGCGTGGGTCTGCCCAAGGGCAGCAAGGACCGCGACAAGATCAACGACCTGATCGAGAAGTCCTTCGAGGACGGCGCTTGGGAAGAGGCGTTCAACGACAACCTCGGTGAGTCCGGCTACGAGCTGCCGGAGCCGCCGGCCGTCGACCGCTACTGAGGCATCCGCGGGGCAGGGGAGTCTGCTCCCCTGCCCCGTCGCCGCGTCCAGCGCAAGAAATTTGGAAGGACCAATGGACCTCATCTCCGAGAGCGGGTCAGCCATCCTGACCTCGTTCGGGCTGACCTTGAGACTCGCCTTCTTCAGCGGCATCTTCTCGCTGCTGCTCGGCGTGGTGCTCGCGACGTTCCGGGTTTCACCGGTTCCCGTGCTGCGCTGGATCGGCTCGGCCGTCGTCTACACATTCCGCAACACTCCACTGACCCTGGTCATGTTCTTCACGCTCTTCGGACTGAGCTATCAACTCGGCCTCAACTTCAACGAGGAGCTGATCTACCGCAACAACTTCTGGCTGGCGGTCCTCGCACTCAGCGTCTACACCTCGACCTTCGTGTGTGAGGTGCTGCGCTCGGGCATCAACACGGTGCCGCTCGGCCAGGCCGAGGCGGCGCGCGCGATCGGGCTGACCTTCACCCAGAACCTTCGCCTGATCGTCCTTCCCCAAGCGTTGAGGTCGGTGATCAACCCGCTCGCCAGCGTACTGATCGCGATGACCAAGAACACGACGGTCGCCGTCACCATCGGTGTCACCACCGCCACCATGGTCAACGAGGCGTCGGGGCAGATGAAGTCGCTGATGGAGCGCAACTCCGACCAGATCCTGCTGATCTTCATCATCTTCGCGGTGGGCTTCATGATCCTGACCCTGCCCATCGGCTTCATCGCCGGCTGGGCCGCCAAGCGATTCGCGGTGATCCGATAATGAGCGCCTCAGTTCTGTACGACGCCCCCGGACCCCGCGGCAAGGCGCTCAACTGGGTCTACTCGGCCATCGCCCTCGTGTTCCTGGCCTGGGCGGCTTGGTTCGTCTACTCCAAGTTCGACGAAACCGGGCAGTGGGACGCCGAGAAGTGGAAGCCATTCCTCGAGGCGCCGGTCTGGGAGAACTTCCTCATCCCTGGTCTCATCGGCACGCTGAGCGCTTTCGCCGTCGGTGCGGTGCTCGCGCTCACGTTCGGGTTCCTCCTCGCAGTCGGCCGCCTCTCGCAGAGCCGGATCATCAGCGTCCCCAGCGGTGTGATCGTGGAGTTCTTCCGTGCGATCCCGATGCTGCTGCTGATGATGTTCATCTACTTCATGCAGCAGCCGCTCGGGCTCGAGACCAGCGTCTTCTGGGCGGTCGTCCTCGGACTCATGCTCTACAACGGCTCCGTGCTGGCCGAGATCATCCGTGCGGGTGTCAACGCTCTGCCGAAGGGACAGTCGGAGGCCGGCGTCGCGATCGGGCTCTCGCCCGGTCAGGTGATGCGTGCGATCCTGCTGCCTCAGGCCGTGCGCTCGATGCTGCCGGCGATCATCGCTCAGCTCGTCGTCCTGCTCAAGGACACCGCCCTCGGCTACATCCTCGCCTACGACGAACTGCTCAACCAGATCAACAAGATCGAGGGCAACTACAACAACCTGATCCCCGCGGCGATCGTCGTGGCGCTGATCTACATCGCAATCAACACGATCCTCGGTTTCGTGGCGAACGTCGTCGAGGCCCGTACGCGGAGGGTCGGTCACACCGCCGGTCCCGTCGGCACCGCGGAGGACCCGGACGTGCAGACGGCGACCGCAGCCGGCATGCCGGGCGGCAACGCCTGACACCATCAGGACGAACCAACGGCCCGCTGCCCCTCGGGGCAGCGGGCCGTTGCGTGCTCGCTTCGCGAGCTGACTCCTTCGCTCGGCCCGAGCGGACGAGCAAGCTCGCCGCTCGACCTCGCTCAGTCGTCTACCTGCTCTTACTTCTTCTTCGGGGTCACCCAGAGGTTGATCGTGCCCTCGATGGCCACGGTGCCGTCCTCACGGATGCCCTTGACGCGCACCGCGAGGTCACCGTCGGCGGTGTCCCACTGCTCCTGGTCGGTCTCCGCGATGCAGGTGATGTCGGTGGAGGCCTTGGCGGTGTAGGAGACGGTCATCCCCTTGGGGATCCAGCGCTTGTCGCGCGGGATGGTGACCTCCGCAAGGGCACCCATGGCCATCTCGAGACCGTTGCACAGCGCGATGGCGTGAACGGTGCCGATGTGGTTGTGGTTGCCCCTGCGGTTGGGGACGATGACCTCGGCGTAGTTGGGTCGCAGCTGGTTGACCAGCGGGTGGATGGACCCGAAGTAGGGCGCCTTCTTCGCGAACGCGACCGAGAATGCTCGCTTGCCGACAACCGGGACACGGTTGAAGGACTTCCAGAGGTCGTAGAGCTGGCTCATGGCAGCCAGGTTACCCGAGGGTAACCTCCTCCCCTCTCCTGGCCCGAGATCAGGAGAGGGAGAGGAAGACCTTCTCGAGCTCCTCGATCTGCTCCGGGCGATCTCCGTCGGCGTGCGCGCGGCGCAGCTCGTTGGAGAGCAGCGCGAAGGCCGCCTTGTCGAGGGCGCGGGTCACTGCCTTGAGCTGGCCGACCACATCGGCGAGCTCGCGGCCGTCTTCGATCATGCGGAGCACGCCACCGAGCTGGCCCTGAGCCCGGCGGACTCGATTGACCACGCTCGTCGTCTCCGCGTCCCGAGGCTGGGGGACGGTCACGTCGTCAGTCAAAGTCTTGCCTTCCATCGTTTCTGGCATCATTCCTGGCTCGTTGTTGTATCCCCCGGGGGACAACGGTCCAGACCAGTGGGCGTTACGGTTCTTTTTTGGATGATTCCGGTTTTCGCCTACACGGGACAGAAGTTCGTGCTAGATGCCCGTCTGCCACACGATCTCGACGCGGTTGCCGAACGGATCGCGGACATGGAAGCGCTGGAAGCCCTCGGCGTTGTGGCGCTGGCTCCAGTCGACCTCGAAGCCCAGGCTCCCCAATCTCGCCCCCATCGCCTCCAGGTCCGCCTCGGTCTCGACCGCCAGCGCGGGATGAGCCTTGGCCTGCGGTCGGTGCGGATCCTCGACACCGAGGTGGATCTCCGCGCCGCCCGGAGAGCGGAACCAGGCGCCGCCGCGCTTGGCCAGCTCGGCCGGCTTCGACACCTCGGTCAGCCCGAGGCCGTCGGCATAGAAGCTCCGGGCCTCGTCCTCGCGGCCGGCGGGCATGCCGACCTGCACGTGATGGATGCGCATCATGCCCCCAGTTTCCGGGCGACCACGAAGACGCGGCGGAACGGAAGCAGGACGAAACTGTTTCCTACCGAATCGTTTCGTACGGGATAGGCCTGAGCCAGACGGTTCTTGAGCTCCTCGGCGAACGGCTCGAAGAGACCAGCCTTCTCGAGCACCGCGGCCGTAGGACGGAGGCTCGTGCCGGCGATCCACGTGAAGACCGGGTCATCCCCTGTCAGCACGTGGAGGTACGTCGTCTCCCAGGCATCGACCTCGAAGCCCTCTCCCACCAGCACGTCGAAGTAGTCGGCCGGGTCGTGCGACCCGGGCGCCTCGAGGTGACGGGTGTGCTCCGCGTACGGCTCCTCGGCGGCGAGCTCCTCGCGCAGCCGATGGCTGGGCTCGTCGAAGTTGCCCGGGACCTGGAAGGCGAACCAGCCACCCTCATTGACCGCACCGGCGAGCGCAGGGAGCAGGTCCAGATGGCCAGGAACCCACTGGAGGGTGGCGTTGGAGAGGAGTACGTCCACGGATCCCGGCACCACCGACTCGGCCCAGTCGCGGAGATCCGCCACCGCGAAGTCGACGCCGTCGATGGTCGCGCGCGCCTTGTCGATCATCGGCGCACTGGAGTCGAGGCCGACGACCCTCGCATCTGGCCAGCGACCCGCCGCCAACGCGGTCAGGTTGCCGGGGCCGCAGCCGAGGTCGACCACGGTCTTCGGACGATCCGCGTCGACCCGGCGAAGGAGATCGACGAACGGCCGACCTCGCTCGTCGGAGTAGGTCAGGTAACGCTCGGGATCCCATGCGGTCATGGCGTACGTCCTCTCGATTTCTCTTGATGTCAAGATATTCAGATCGTCTCGCCGACTTGTCTCGATGTCAAGATTCTCGATGAGGCGAACTTGGGCTACGCTCTCGCCATGCGCGACGAAGTCGACGACCTGAGCGAGGCCTGGGCACACGAGCGGCCCGACCTGGACCTGGGTCCCGTCGAGATCTTCTCGCGTCTCTCCCGCCTCTCGCGTCACCTCGACCTCGCTCGGCGCGACGCGTTCTCCGGCTCCGGGATCGAGTCGTGGGAGTTCGACGTACTCGCCGCGCTGCGCCGAGCGGGCGACCCCTACGAGCTCTCCCCCGGCCGCCTGCTGCGCGAGACGCTGGTGACCAGCGGGACCATGACCAACCGCGTCGACCGGCTCGCCTCGCGCGGCCTGGTCGAACGGCTGCCGGATCCGGCCGACCGGCGGGGTGTCCTCGTCCGGCTCACCCCCGACGGCAAGGCGACCGTCGACAGCGCCTTCGAGGCGCTCCTCGCAGCCGAGCGGGAGTTCCTCGACGGCCTCTCCGGCGACCAGCAGAGCCAGCTCACCGACCTGCTGCGCCGGCTGCTGGTCCCCTTCTCGTCCTGACCAAGAGCCCCGCCGAGTCGGCTCATCCTGACCGAAATCTCCGCCGAGTCGGCTCGTCATGACGCGCCGACTCGGCGCTCGATCTCGTCAGTTTGCGCCGACTCGGCGTGCTTGTTCCCGAAGAACTACTCGAGGACCTCGGCGGCTTCTAGCCACTCCAGTTCCAGGTCGTCCTTCTCCGCGGCGAGCTGATCGAGCTCGGCGCTGAGCTCGGCGAGCCGGGTGTAGTCGTTGACCGACTCGGCCATCGCGAGCTCGAGCTTCTGCTGCTGCTCACCGATCCGCTCGAGCTGCTTGTCGATCCTGGCGATGACCTTCTTCGCCGCTCGTTCGTCGGCGGAGCCGGGCTTGGCCTTCGACGGGCCAGCCGCTGCCGTCTCGGCCGACGAGCGTGACGCCTCGGCCGGCGGGGCTGACGTCTCGGCAGGGATGGGGAGGCGGCGCTCGAGATACTCGTCGACACCACGCGGGAGCATGGAGATCTGGCCGTCGCCGAGAAGGGCCCAGATGGAGTCGGTGACGCGCTCGAGGAAGTAGCGGTCGTGGGAGACGACGATCAGGGTGCCGGGCCAGGCGTCGAGGAAGTCCTCGAGGACGTTGAGCGTCTCGATGTCGAGGTCGTTGGTCGGCTCGTCGAGCAGCAGCACGTTGGGCTCGGTGAGCAGCAGGCGCAGCAGCTGGAAGCGGCGGCGCTCGCCGCCGGAGAGGTCGCCGATGCGGGTGACCAGCTTGTCGCCGGTGAAGCCGAAGCGCTCGAGCATCGAGGTCGCCGAGAGCTCCTGGCCGTCGGTCGTCTTGGTGACGCGCTTGATCGACTCGACGGTCGGGAGGACTCGCGCCTCCGGGTCGAGGTCGTCGAGCTGCTGGGTCAGGTGCTGGAGAGCGATGGTGCGGCCGTGGCGTACCTTCCCCACCGCAGGCGGGAGGGTGCCGTCCAGCAGCGACAGCACCGAGGTCTTGCCGGCGCCGTTGACGCCGACGATACCGATCCGGTCCCCCGGGCCGATGCGCCAGGTGGCGTGCGACAGCAGCTGCCGCTCGCCGCGGAAGAGGTCGACGTCCTCGACGTCGATGACGTCCTTGCCGAGCCGCTGGGTGGCGAACTTCTGCAGCTCGAAGCGGTCGCGCGGCGGGGGTAGGTCCTCGATGAGCTGATTGGCGGCGTCGATGCGGAACTTCGGCTTCGACGTACGCGCCGGGGCACCGCGGCGCAGCCAGGCCAGCTCCTTGCGGACCAGGTTCTGGCGGCGTACTTCGGTGGCGGCGGCCTGACGGGACCTTTCGGCCTTGGCCAGGACGAAGGCGGCATAGCCGCCTTCGTAGGCGTCGACCTGGCCGTCGTGAACCTCCCAGGTGAACTGGCACACCGCGTCGAGGAACCAGCGGTCGTGGGTGACCACGACGAGCGCGGACGAGCGCGCGGCCAGGTGCGAAGCGAGCCAGGCCACGGCCTCGACGTCGAGGTGGTTGGTGGGCTCGTCGAGCACGATCAGGTCGTGGTCGCCCAGGAGCAGCTCGGCCAGGGCACAGCGACGGCGCTCGCCACCGGAGAGACCCATGACGGAACGGTCCAGGTCGATCCCGGCCAGGAGCTGTTCGACGATCTCACGGAGCACGGGGACGCCGGCCCACTCGTGGTCGGAGCGCCCGCCGAGCACCGCCTCGCGCACGGTGTGGGTGTCGATGAGCTGGTCACCCTGGTGCAGGAACCCGACCAGCAGGCCACGCTGGCGCGAGACGCGACCGGAGTCCGGCTCCTCCAGGCCGGTCATCACCTGCAGGAGCGTCGTCTTCCCGTCGCCGTTGCGGCCGACGATGCCGACCCGGTCGCCGGCGTTGATGCCGAGGGAGACGTCGTCGAGGAGGGGCCGGATGCCGTACGCCTTGGAGACGTGCTCGAGGTTGAGGAGGTTCGCCATATCGTCTCCCATTGTCCCCGAGGGCGGTGAGGCAGCCAGCATCGCGGCGGCCACCCAGCGGCACACCGGGCGGACGAAGAGCCCCTGACCTGCTTAGACTCAGTGCAATGGCCGAGAAGACGACGCTCCGCGAGCACACGCACGGCTCGCGTCAGATGATCCTCGAAGCAGCGCTCCGGCTGGCCGCCGAGCGTGGCTATGTCGGCACGACGATGGCGCTGGTCCGTCGCGCGACCGGCCTCCCGCCGTCCTCCCTCTACTGGCACTTCTCCAACAAGGACCAGCTCCTCGCCGAGGCGCTCGAGCACGGCTACACCCGCTGGAACGACATCGCCCCGCGGTGGGAGCCGACACCGACCGGCGACGACCTGCGCGAGGGGCTGCTGGCCAACCTGCGGCGTACGACGTCGGACACCCACGGTGCCAGGGCCGACTGGTGGCGGATGGGCCTGATGCTGGCACTCGAGTCCGGACCGACAGTCGGCGACGGTCCGCGCGAGCGCTTCCTCCAGATCCGCACCCAGACGCTCGCCGAGTTCGAGCGGTGGTGGGACGAGGCGGTCGAACTTCCGGCCCCGCACATCGAGACCCTCGCCCGGCTGACGCTCGCCGCCCACGACGGCCTCTTCATCCACGCCCAGACCGACGAGTACGCCGAGCTCGACCCGCTCCGGCAGCGGCTCGCCGACGGGCTGGCCGAGGTCGCGGACCACCTCCGCAAGCAGGACCCCGCGGCCGTTTCCGAGCCCGTGGAGCTGCCGCCGGTGACGTACCAGGGCAGGAGCAGCAGCCGCGAGAAGCTCGTCGCGGCAGCTCTCGAGGTCGCCGCGGAGAGCGGCTACGAGGGCGCCTCGATCAGCCGGATCTGCGCCGCGGCGGAGCTGCCGGCCTCATCGGTCTACTGGCACTTCGCGAACAAGGACGACCTGTTCTCGGCAGCGGTGGACGACTCCTACCGCGCCTGGATCAGCACCCAGTCCTCCTGGCAGCCGCCCAGCGCGGACTGCGACTGCGCGGCCGAGCTCCCACTGATGCTGAGGCCCCTGGTGGCCAGCCTGCGCCGGCTGCCCCCGTTCCTGCGGATCGGCCTGATGCTGGTGCTGCCGAAGAGGGCCGAGCCACTTCCCGGCCGCGACCGGTTCCTTGCCGTACGCCGCCAGTCGCGCGACGACTTCGCCGGCTGGTTCCGCGGAGCTCTCGGTGACGACGGGCCGGTGCACGCCGATGAGATGGCCGCGCTCCTGCTGGTGATCGCAGACGGACTTCTCTTTGCCGAGGCGCTCGACAGCGCCGACATGCCACCGGCCACGACCTCGGACCTGCTGGCGCGACTGGTGACGGCTACGCCGTTTCATACACAGATCAGTCACTGACCTACTACCGTACGTCCACAGAGGGTTTACGGCGCTAACGGGCGGAAACGCATCGAACTGTATGCCGTGTCATCTATTTCCGCAGGTCAGGAATGAGATTTATCCAACATTTGCTCCACAACCTCCGGAACGATCGTTACAGTGACTGCTGTCACAGAGAGTTGGAGGCCCCAGATCCCCCCTTCGTGGTGCCTCCGTCTCAGTTAAGGAGATCCCCCCCATGAGCGTCACTGCTATCCCCACCCTGGCTAGTCAGCACGACCATGAAGGTGCCCCGAGGACGACCTCCTCGGCGACCCCGTCTGCGACGAAGGCCCTCCAGATCCTGGAGGCATTTCTCGGAGCCGGCCCGAAGCTCGGTGTCAGCGAGATCGCTCGCACCGCGGGCCTTCCCAAGTCGACCGCCTTCCGCCTTCTGCGCCACCTCGAGCAGAGCGGGTACGTCGAGCGCACCGGCCGCCACTACGTCCTCGGCCGGCGGCTCTTCGAGCTCGGCAACGCGGTGCAGATCTGCCGACCGCAGGGCATCCGGGAGACCGCGATGCCACACCTGGCCGAGCTCTACGTGGCGACCGGCAAGACCGTGCACCTCGCCATCCTCGAGGGCACCGACATCGTCATCCTGGAGAAGATCACCGGTCGCGGTGGCATCCAGCCGGACACGTACGTCGGCGGGCGAGCGCCCGCCGCCTGCTCCGCGCTCGGCAAGGCGATCCTCTCGTTCAGCGACCGCAACCACATCGCGCCCGTGCTCGAGTCGGGCCTGGTGAGGCGCACCCGCCACTCGCACGGCGACCCGGCGAAGTTCCTCGCCGAGCTCCGCCGCGCCAACAGCGAGCGCATCGCCTTCGACCGCGAGGAGGCCCAGCTCGGCATCGTCTGCGCCGCGGTCCCGATCATGATCGAGGGCCGCGCGATCGCCGCCGTCTCCGTCTCCGGCAGCGCCGCCGGGTTCAACGCCGCCAGCATCACCCGCCACCTGCGCCGCGCTGCCGCGGCGATCTCCGACGAGGTCGTCTCCAGCGCCGCCTGACCCCGCCGAGGCGTCAGGTACGTCGGCCGACACGTCACGTACGTCGGCCGAGGGGACACGGTGCTGCCCTCTCGGCCGACGTAGCTGACGTCTCGGCTGTCAGTAGGTGACGACGTGGGCACCGGCGACGGGGCCCGGGGCGGTCCAGACGCGGTCGTACGCCTTGGCCTGCATCGCTCCGGCGACCTCGCGGGCGTGGGCGGCGTCGCGGCAGAGCATCAGGACGGTCGGGCCCGATCCGGAGAGCTGTACGGCCAGGGCACCTGCCTCCGCGCCGTCGGCGAAGGTCTGGGCGAGGTCGGGGCGTAGCGCCAGCGCCGGGGCCTGCAGGTCGTTGGCGAGCGCCTCGGCGAGGAGCTCCGCGTCGCCCTTCTCCAGCGCCATGAGCAGGCTCTCGGGGACCTGGGGGTCGCCGACCCCGGTCCCGGCATGCTCGTCGAAGGCGCGGTAGACCGCCGGCGTCGAGAGCCCCTGCTCGTTGCCGACCGCGACCCACCACCAGGCACCGTTGTCGGTGACCGGCTCCACGATCTCGCCGCGGCCGCCGCCGATGGCGGTGGCACCGATGAGCGCGAACGGTACGTCGGAGCCCAGCTGCCCCGCCAGACTCAGCAGATCCTCGTCGGAGGTCTCCAGCGACCACAGCCGGTCGAGGGCGACGAGCGTCGCGGCGGCGTCGGCCGAGCCGCCGGCGAGACCGCCGGCGACCGGGATGCCCTTGTGGATCGCGACGTTCGCGGCCCTGTCGATGCCGTGGTGGGCGGCGAGAGCCTTGCCGGCACGCACGACGATGTTGTCATCGCCGGTCGGGATCTCCCCCAGCGCGATGTGGTCCTCCGCGGTGAGCGTCACCTGCCACTCGGCGGCCTCGCTCACGGTGACGTCGTCGTAGAGCCCGATCGCCTGGTAGACGGTCGCCAGCGGATGGAACCCGTCCGCACGGACCGGCCCGACGCCGAGGTGGAGGTTGAACTTCGCGGCGGCGCGGACGGTGATCGTCATGAGGGAACCCTTTGGAGCGATTCGGTGATGCGTACAAAATCCGCGATGGTCAGCGCCTCGCCGCGCGCCAGCGGGTCGATCCCGGCCTCGACGAGTGCCTTCTCGGCGGCGTCGGCAGAGCCGGCCAGAGGCTTGAGTACGCCGCGCAGCGCCTTGCGACGCTGCGCGAAGGCGGCGTCGATGACCGCGAAGACCTCTTCGCGCGAGACGGCGGTCGACGGCGGATCACGGTGACGCCAGTAGACGAGGCCGGAGTCGACGTTGGGCGCCGGCCAGAAGACGTTGCGACCGATCGCGCCGGCGCGGCGTACCTCGGCGTACCACGCGGCCTTGACCGAGGGGACGCCGTAGACCTTGGAGCCGGGCTTGGCCGCCAGCCGGTCGGCGACCTCGGCCTGCACCATCACCAGGCCGTGGCGCAGCGAGGGCAGCAGCGACATCAGGTGCAGCAGGACCGGGACCGAGACGTTGTAGGGGAGGTTCGCGACCAGCGCCGTGGGCGGCGGGCCGGGGACGGAGTCGACCCGGAGAGCGTCCGCGCGGAGCAGGCTGAACGCGTCGGCCTGGTCGGGGGCGTACTCCTGGATGGTTCTCGGCAGCCGCTGCGCCAGGACCTCGTCGATCTCGATCGCGGTCACCTTCGCGCCGGTCTCGAGGATCGCGAGGGTGAGCGACCCGAGGCCGGGGCCGACCTCGACGACGACGTCATCGGCGGTGACGCCGGACTCGCGCACGATCCGGCGCACGGTGTTGGCATCGATCACGAAGTTCTGCCCGCGCTGCTTGGTGGGGCGGAGATCGAGCTCGGATGCGAGCGACCGCACCTCCGCCGGGCCCAACAGGCGCGGCGGGGTGCGGTCGGTCATGGGTACAGACTATGGCCCGAGGGCCGAAACAGCCTTACTGCGGCAGACCGAGCTGCTGCGAGCAGTGCGGCCAGGAGCCGTAGCCACCGTTGGCGTCACGGACCTTGGTCGCGATCGCGATCTGGGTCTCGCGGCTGTTCTCGCTCGGGAGACCGGAGCCGCCGTAGGCCTGCCAGGTCTGCAGGTTGAACTGCAGCCCGCCGTAGTAGCCGTTGCCGGTGTTGATCGCCCAGTTGCCACCGGACTCGCACTGCGCGAGCTGGTCCCAGACGGTGTTGCCGCCGGCGAAGTTGGCCGCAGGCGCTTCCTTCTCCTTGGTGCCAACCTTGACGATGCGCGGCTCGGCCTTGTCGAGGACGTTCTGCTCGAGGACCTTCTTGGAGACGGCCTCGCCGTTCTTGAGGACGATCCGGTAGGTCACCGAACGGACCCCGTCGGAGCCCTCGTCGACGACCTCGGTCTCACCCTCGTACATCGAGGAGTCCTCGCGCTCCTCGACCGGCGCCTCGATCTTCTCGCGGGCGACCTTCTGGGTCTTGGCGGAGAAGTCGGTGAAGACGATCTTCTGACCGGTCTTCACTGCCTTGTCGGAGGCCGGGGAGACCTTGTCCCGGCGCTCGAGGTCGACACCGAGGTCCTTCAACGCATCGGCGACGGTCAGCGCGGTCACGCTGACCTTCTTGGTCTTCTTCCCCGCCAGCTCGACCTTGACGGTCTTCGGCGTGATGACGTCGAGCGACATCCCGTCGCGGCCGATGTAGGCACCGCGGCTGGTCGAGAGCTCTGCCCGGTCGTAGTCACGGCCGAGCTCGGCGAGAGCGCCGCCGACGGTGGTCGCGGTGACCCAGTGGTCCTGGGCCTTGCCGTCGACCTCGAGGCTCAGCTGACGGGCGTAGCGGACGCTGATCGCGCTGCCGTCCTCGACCTCGGTGTCGAGCGAGGGAGCAACCGCGTCCCGGTCGCCGATCTCGATGCCCTCGGCCTCGAGGACCTCACCGACCGTGTCGGCGTGGACGCTGACGTCCTTGGCCTTGCCGTCGACCGAGACGATGACATCGGTCTGCGAGGTCTTGACGCCGTATGCGGTGCCGCCTGTGGCGACCACGGCGGCGGCGAGTCCGCCGACCAGAATGGCCTTACGGCGACGAGTAGATGCGATGTTGCGAACCCATGAGGTGGTGCTGCTGACGGGCACAATGCTCCGATGTTCGTGCTCTCCGGGCACGGGCGAACGGTGTTGCGAGATCTGGTGATCTACGCGCTGAGGCCCACCCCCAACACCGTCCGGATCTGTCCCGATCCCGGCTATCTCGCCGGACAGCGGAACAAATACGGTCGGTTAAATGCAAGTCTCCTGCCCAGTCCGCAGGCAATTACAAGCATGCAATCTCGGCATCAAATGAGGGTCAGGGAGTGCTGTCAATACCTGTCGTAGCAAATGACAGGTGTGCGATTCACCACGTCGAAATCGCTGGTCAAGCGGGTTGATCAGAGCGCATGTCGTAATCCCGCCACGAAATTTCGTTCCCTCTGGCCAATAGGCGACAAATCCTTTACAGGTAACTCCGTTGCTTGGTGTTGTACTCCGAAGCCATCTCTGTCGTGATGGCCCGTCGTGCCGGTCAGTTCTCGGGGAAGGCAGATGTGCGCGATGTCACCAGACTCCGGAGGAACGATGAACAGACGCCTTACCAGCGTTCTCGCCGCGGTTGCGGTCGCCGGCGTGACGCCGGTGGCCCTGACCCACTCGTCGGCTAGCGCCGTCGAGGACTCGGGGACCCCCGCCGCCGCTGCGGTGAAGCAGAAGGTCGATGACAAGCCCGACGCGCTCAACACCAAGCGCCGCGAGCTCAAGACCAACGCCGCCACTGCCGTCGCCACGGGCGAGAAGCAGACGGTCACGAAGAACGGCAGCGAGGTCGTGAAGATGGGCTCGGGCAAGAACGCCCGCTGGGTGGAGCACGAGCCCACCGAGAAGTCCCAGCTGCTGAGCTTCCTGGTCGAGTTCGGCGAAGGCGGCAACCCGGCCTTCCCCGACAACACCTCGGGCCCGCTCCACAACGAGATCGCGCCGCCCGCCGAGAACGACAACTCCACCTACTGGGAGGAGGACTTCTCCCGCGAGCACTACATGGACATGTTCTTCAACCAGGAGAAGGGCGCCGAGTCCTTCCACAACGTCTACAAGGAGATGTCGAGCGGCCGCTTCGACCTCCAGGGCGACGTGAGCGACTGGGTGACGCTTCCGCACGCGGAGTCCTACTACCAGAACGACAAGGGCGACGAGACCGCCGCCGCGATGAAGAACTTCGTCCAGGACAGCGCCAACGCCTGGTACGACGCGCAGAAGGCGGCCGGCAAGACCGACGCCGAGATCACTGCGTACCTCCAGGACTACGACATCTGGGACCGCTACGACCTCGATGGCGACGGCAACTTCAACGAGGCCGACGGCTACATCGACCACTTCCAGGCGATCCACTCCGGCGTCGGCGAGGAGGCCGGTGGCGCACCGTGGACCATCTGGTCGCACCGCTGGGCCGCGAACGCGTCCGGCTCCGACGGCCCCGCCAACCACCCGAAGGCCGGCGGCGTCAAGATCGGTAACACCGACATCTGGATCCGCGACTACACCACCGAGCCCGAGAACGGCGGCTTGGGCGTCTTCGCGCACGAGTTCGGCCACGACCTCGGTCTGCCGGACTTCTACGACACCGCGGGCGGCGAGAACGGCACCGGCTTCTGGACCCTGATGAGCTCGGGCTCCTGGCTCGGTCACGGTGACGGCACCATCGGCACCACCCCGAACCACATGGGCGCCCCGGAGAAGCTCTTCCTCGGCTGGCTCAACTACGACACCGTCGAGGCCGGTACGTCCAAGAAGCTGACCCTGGGTCCAAGCTTCCACGACACCGGGTCCAAGACCCCGCAGGCGCTCGTGGTCAACCTGCCCGACGGCGAGACCACCCACGACGTCGGTTCCGGTACGTCCGGCAAGACGTTCCTCTACTCCGGCAAGGGCGACGACCGCACCGCCACCGCGGTCAGCCCGGAGATCACCGTCCCCGCGGGCGGCACGCTCTCGGCCAAGGTGAAGTACGACCTCGAGGCGGAGTACGACTTCACCTTCCTGGAGGCCTCCACCGACGGCGGCACCACGTGGTCGACCCCGCTGGCGACGAACCTGTCCTCTGCTGAGTACAACAACGGCATCCACGGCACCTCCGACAGCACCTGTGACGGCAACTGCGCCGACCACGACCCGCAGGAGTACGTCGACCTGACCGCCGACCTCTCGGCGTACGCGGGCCAGAACGTCAAGCTCCGCTTCCGCACCGCGAACGACGGCGGCGTCGCCTACTACGGCTTCGCCATCGACGACCTCTCGGTCGGCTCGGCCTACACGACGGACTTCTCGTCCTTCGACGGCTGGACCAACAAGGAGTACATGGGCATCACCGACGGCACCTACATCTCGACGTACCCGCGCTTCTACATCGCCGAGAACCGGCAGTACAAGGGCTACGACAAGACGCTGGCCGAGGGTCCGTACAACTTCGGCTACGGGGTGACCGCGCCTGACAAGGTCGACCACTACGCCTACCAGGACGGCCTGCTGATCTGGTACAAGAACGGCGAGTTCACCGACAACAACACCTCGGAGCACCCCGGTGGTGGCCAGGCGCTGGTCGTCGACGCCTCCGTCGGCGTCCAGAAGTGGTCGAACGGCACCCTGTCGCGCAACCGGATCCAGGGGTACGACTCGACCTTCGACGTCGACCGCACCGACGCGCTCCACCTGGAGAACGAGATCGCCGGCGCCCCGAACAACGTCCTCGACCTGCCGCGGCGCAAGGGCGTGCCGACCTTCTACGACAGCTCGGAGACGGCGTACTACGACGCGTCCAACCCGGCGCACTCCACCAAGACGGCCGGCAGCGGCGTCAAGATCAAGGTGCTCTACTCGGACGAGCGCAGGGGCACGATGACGCTCAGCGTCTCCTGACCTGATCACAGCAACGAGAGGGGCCCGAGGCGATCGCCTCGGGCCCCTCTCGTGTCAGTGCCGGTCCATCACCAGGTGCCGCCGAAGGCCGTCTCGGTGTTGGTGTTGACGGCGTGGCAGAGCGCTTCGAGGTCCTCGCCGCGTACGTCGGCCATCACCCGCATCGTGGCCGGGATCATGTAGCTGGAGTTGATCGCGCCGCGGTGCGGGTGGGGCGTCAGGAACGGGGCGTCGGTCTCGACCAGGATGCGGTCCTGGGGAGTGATCGCGAGGGCGTCACGGAGGTACTGGGCGTTCTTGAACGTCACCGTGCCGGCGAAGGAGAGGTAGGCACCGCGGTCGAGGCACTGGCGGGCGAACTCGGGGTCGCCGGAGAAGCAGTGCATCACCCAGCGCTCGGGCGGGCCGACGCTGTCGATCACCTCGAGCACCGCCTCGTGCGCGTCGCGGTCATGGATCATCAGGGTCTTGTCGAGCCTCTTGGCGATGTCGATGTGGCGCCGGAACGAGTAGGCCTGGGTCTCGCGACCCTCCTCGTCGGTGCGGAAGAAGTCCATCCCGGTCTCCCCCACCACGCGCACCTTGTCGTGCGCCCCGGCGAGCTTCTCGATCTCGTCCAGCGCGGCCTCGAGGTCGGGCTGGCGGGGAGCGTCGTTGGGGTGGAGCGCCACCCCGGCGACCATGTTGTCGTACGTCTGGGCCGCCTCGACCGCCCAGCGCGCACCGGGCAGGTCGCAGCCGATCTGGACCACCCTGGTCACGCCCACGGCGGCCGCCTGCGCGAGCGCTTCCTCGACCGGGAGACTCTCGTCCCCTCGGACGATGTCGAGATGGGTGTGGTTGTCGACGACCGGTGCGGGCAGTGGCTCGGGTGCCGGGGCGAAACTCATGCTCACCAGTCTTCTACACGCTCTTGTGGACGAGGTCGTAGACCTCGCGTTTCGGTACGCCGGCCAGTCTGGCCACCTCGGCGATGGCCTCCTTCTTCGTGTGGCCCTCGCCTTCCAGGTCGGCGACGGCGGCGCGGAGGCTGTCGGGGTCGCTGCCGATCTCGGCGGACGGGTCGGCGCCGGTGACGACGATGGTGACCTCGCCGCGCACTCCCTCGGCGGCCCAGTCGACGAGCTCGGCCAGTCCCCCGCGGCGTACTTCTTCGTGGGTCTTCGTCAGCTCGCGGCAGACCGCGGCGCCCCGGCCGTCGCCGAAGGCGTCGCGCATCGCCGCCAGGGCGGCCTCGGTGCGGTGGGGGGCCTCGAAGAAGACCATGGTGCGCTCCTCCTTCGCCAGGTTCGCCAGGCGGCGGGAACGCTCGCCGGCCTTGCGGGGCAGGAAGCCCTCGAAGCAGAACCGGTCGACGGGGAGGCCGCTGACGGCCAGGGCGGTGAGGACGGCCGAGGGGCCGGGCACCGCGGTGACGCGTACGTCCTTCTCGACCGCGGCGGCGACCAGGCGATACCCGGGGTCGGAGACCGAGGGCATCCCGGCGTCGGTCACCAGCAGCACGCGGTTGCCGTCCAGGAGGTCGGCGAGCAGCGTCGGCGTACGTGAGCTCTCGTTGCCCTCGAAGTAGGAGACGATGCGGCCCTTGATCTCGACACCGAGATCCGTCGTCAGCCGACGCAGGCGGCGGGTGTCCTCAGCGGCGATGACGTCCGCGGTGGCGAGTTCGGAGGCCAAGCGGGGTGGGGCATCCTCGACGCGTCCGATCGGGGTTGCCGCGAGTACGAGCACGCCATCGTTTGGATCTACCACACCGATATTGTCGCAGGCTTATAAGGTTCCCTCGTGACGACGACGGTGACCGAGGAGCCGGAGCCCATGGAGGGCCTGGCCAGCACCCCCTCAGGTCACTTCCTGCCGACCGCCTGGGAACGCGCCCGGCGCCGCATCAACGGCTCGCCGCGGGCCGGCTGGGCGGCGACGCTCGGGATCACCGCGCTGGCGTTCCTGCTGCGGCTGTGGCACCTGGGCACCCCGAAGGTCTTCGCCTTCGACGAGACCTACTACGCCAAGGACGCCTGGGCGCTGCTCGAGTTCGGCTACGCGCGTAACTTCATCGAGGGCGCCGACGAGAACATCCTGGCCGGACAGCTCGACGGGCAGTTCGCCGACGGGCCGTCGATGATCGTCCACCCCGACGTGGGCAAATGGATCATCGCCCTGGGCATCAAGCTCTTCGGGATGGACCCGTTCGGCTGGCGGATCGCCTCGGTCGTGGTCGGCTCGCTGCTGGTGCTGCTGACGATCCGGTTCGTACGCCGCGTCTCCGGCTCCATGCTGCTCGGTCTCGTCGGCGGCATCCTGGTCACCCTCGACGGGCTCGCGTTCGTGCTCTCGCGCCTGGCCCTGCTCGATCTCTTCGTCGCTTTCTTCCTCCTGCTCGCGGTGCACCTGATGGTGATGGACCGCGACTGGTGCCGGCGGCGGTTCTCCGCGCTCGCGCCCACCCAGCTCGCCGCGCCGGGTGCATGGGGTCCTGTCCGCCAGATGCTGTTCCGTCCGTGGCTGCTCTGCTCAGGCATCGCATGGGGCCTGGCGATCGGCTCCAAGTGGGAGGCGCTCTACCCGCTGGCCGCCTTCGGTCTCCTCTATGTGGCCTGGTCCGCGGGGATGCGGCGCTCCTTCGGCGTACGGCTGTCATGGCTCCGTGCCTGTGTGGCCGACGGGCCGACGGCGTTCGTGCATCTGGTGGGCGTCGCGCTGGCCGTCTACGTGATGACGTGGATCCCGTGGATGACCCACGCGGACGTCTACGAGGAGTCGCTCTCGGCGACGCAGTACACGCGCTACACCGGCGAGGGCCACTGCGAGAACAAGTCGTACGTCCCCGAGAACCTCAACGACAAGCGCTGGCCGACCGCCACGGAGCCGGACGCGTCCGGCCTCGGCGAGGTCAGCCAGTCGCTGCGGTCGCTGTGGTACTACCACCGCGACGTCTTCACCTTCCACACCCACTTCCTGGAGTGCGCCGAGCACACCTACGGCTCGCATCCGATCGGCTGGCTGGTCCTGAACCGGCCGGTCGGGGTCGCCGCCGACACCGGGATCCTGTCGGGCGCGAAGTCGCGCGGCGAGATGTGCGATGCCTCCCCCGCAACCGATCCCGACGGCGACGGCCCTGCCGAGGCTGGGACGTGCTTGCGGCAGGTGCTGCTCCTGGGCACCCCGGTGCTGTGGTGGGGAGCGTTCGTCGCGCTGATCGTCTCGGCCTTCATGTGGGTCGCCGCGCGGGACTGGAGGTTCGGGGTCGCCGTCGTCGGGGTGCTGTCGACGTGGCTGCCCTGGCTGCAGTACGCGGGGCGGCCGATCTTCTCCTTCTACATGATCATCGCGCTGCCGTTCCTGGTGCTCGGCCTGTGCCTGTGTCTGGGCAAGCTGCTCGACCGGCCGCCGCCGCTGGCCGGCGGAAACCCTGCCACCCGGCGTCGCGTCGGGGGTGCCGTCGCCGGTGGCATCTTCGTCGTGCTGGTGATCTGCAACTTCGCCTGGTTCTGGCCGATCTACACCGATGAGCTGCTCACCCGGCAGGAATGGCTGACGAGGATCTGGTTCAAGCGATGGATCTAGAGCATGTGGTGCGCGGCCGAGTGCCGCGGCCGGGCGGCTTCGACGACGTCGTCGTGACCGTGTCCGCGGGGCTCGTCTCGGATGTGCGGGCTGCCGTCCCCGGCGACCCGTCGTCGTCGGGGATCCTGCTCCCGGGGTTGGTGGACATCCACAACCACGGCGGTGGCGGTGCGTCCTTCCACTCGACGTCGGCGGACGAGATCGCCACCGCGGCCGGCGTTCATCACGCTGCCGGCACGACCACGCTGCTGGCCTCGACCGTGACCGATTCGCCAACCCGGTTGCTGTCGGTCGTCTCGGCGCTGGCCACGGCCGCGGAGGCCGGGCTGATCGCCGGGATCCACATGGAGGGGCCGTTCCTGGAGCACTCCTGCCGCGGGGCGCACGATCCCGCGATGCTGCTCGCGCCGGATGCCGGTCTCGCCCGTGAGTTCGTCGAGGCCGGACGGGGTCACCTGCGGGTGATGACGCTGGCCGCGGAGCTCCCCGGGGCCGATGAGGTCGCCTCGGTGCTCACCGAGGCCGGGGTCGTGGTGGCACTGGGACACACCGCGGCGTCGGCTTCGCGGGCTCGTGCCTTCCTGTCCGGGCCCGGGAGCCTGGTCACCCATCTCTTCAACGGGATGCCGCCCGCGCACCATCGCTCGCCTGGGCCGGTGCTCGGCGCTCTCGGAGCCGCGGGTGTCGGCGATGCCTGTGTGGAGCTGATCGCCGACGGCGTACACCTCGACGACGAGACGGTCCGGGCCGTGATGTCGATGGTGCCCGGCTCGGTCGTGCTCGTCACCGACGCGATGGCCGCGGCCGGGATGGCCGACGGCGACTACCAGCTCGGACCGCTGTCCGTGGAGGTACGCTCCGGGGTCGCTCGCGTGGCCGACGGGACCGGCAACGGGTCGATCGCCGGGGGTACGTCGCGGCTCATCGACCAGGTACGCCGCCATGCAGCCGCCGGGATCGACCTGGCCATGCTGATGAAGGCCGCGAGCCTGCGGCCGGCATCGGTGGTGGGCCTCGACGCGGGCCGCCTCGAGCCCGGCGCGCGCGCCGACCTCGTGCTCACCGACGAGTCGCTGCAGCCGACCCGGGTGATGCGCGGCGGGGTCTGGCTGGTCTCGTAGATCAGGCTCGTATCCTGGGCCCATGTCCTCCACGAAGCCCGACGACTCCTCCCCACTCATCGCCGGGCTCGTGCCCAAGTGGGCGGTCGCGGCCTTCGCCGTCGACGTCTTCTTCGTGCTCCTCTTCGCCTTCGCCGGACGCCAGTCGCACGACTCCGGCCCAGCGCTCGTCGTGCTCCGCATCGCCTGGCCCTTCCTGATCGGGCTCGCCGTGTCCTGGGCCGTGCTGATCTGGCGCCGCTGGCCTGCCGCTCGCGCATGGCCTGCGGGCGTGGTCGTCTGGCTCGGGACGTACGTCATCGGGATGGTGCTGCGCGGCCTCTCCGGCGAGGGCCTCGCGCCCGCCTTCCTGGTCGTCTCGCTCCTCTTCCTCGGCCTCACCCTGGTCGGCTGGCGCGGCTACGTCAGCGCCAAGCTCCACTACCGCTCCCGCCGCCTGGCCGACTGACCCCTGCCGAGGCGTCAGCCCCGTCGGCCGAGTTGGCACCACGGTGCCAACTCGGCCGACCTAACTGACGTCTCGGCCGACCTAACTGACGTCTCGGCCAACGTAAGTGACGTCTCGGCTAGAGGGTGGCGGCTGCGGCGACCGGGTCGAAGCCGAAGGGGAGCTCGAGGCGGTGGGCGCGCATCAGGTCGGCGTTGGAGAGTACGTCGACGGTGCGGCCCTCGGCGGCCACGATGCCGCCGTCGAGGATGACGGAGCGCTCGCAGAGCTCGAGGGCGTACGGCAGGTCGTGGGTGACCATCAGAACGGTGACGTCGAGGTCGCGGAGGATGTCGGCGAGCTCGCGGCGGGAGGCGGGGTCGAGGTTGGAGGAGGGCTCGTCCAGGACCAGGATCTCGGGGTCCATCGCCAGCACGGTGGCCACCGCGACCCGGCGGCGCTGGCCGAAGGAGAGGTGATGCGGGGGCCGGTCGGCGTACTCCTCCATGCCGACCTTCGCGAGCGCCTCGGTCACCTTGGCGTCGAGCTCCGAGCCGCGCAGCCCGAGGTTGGCGGGGCCGAAGGCGACGTCCTCGCGGACGGTGCCCATGAAGAGCTGGTCGTCGGGATCCTGGAAGACGATGCCGACTCGGCGGCGGATCTCCTTGATGTTGGCCTTGGTCACGGGAAGCCCGCTCACCGCGACCGATCCGGCGCCGGCGAGGTGGATGCCGTTGAGGTGCAGTACCAGCGTGGTCTTGCCGGCCCCGTTGGGACCGAGCAGCGCGACCCGCTCACCGCGGTGGACGTGCAGGTCGACGCCGAAGAGCGCCTGATGGCCGTCGGGGTAGGCGAAGGCGAGGCCGCGTACGTCCAGGACTGGAGTGGTCACCGGGGCATTCTCCCTGTGTAGCCGCGCGAGACCATAGCCAGGTGCACGCGCTCGCCGCGCTCGAAGGAGCGGATGAACAGCGCGCCGACCGAGCGGGCCAGCACCGGCCAGTGGAGCGGGTTGCGGGCCTCGAAGCCACGGGACGCACGCGCGACCGCCATCCGGCGCATCTCGTCGGTCACCACCTCCAGGTAGCGCACCATGAACGCCATGATCTGCACCAGCTGCTGAGGCAGCCGCAGCCGCTCCAGGCCGTGGACCAGCTCCTGGGGCGTCGTGGTCGCGGCCAGCAGCAGCCCGGCGATCACACCGAGGGTGCCCTTGACGAGCAGCCCCCACGCCGAGAGCAGACCCGACTCGCTGAGGCTGAGTCCGAGCACCTCGATCCGCGGCCCGTGCGCGATGAAGGGCATCAGCACCGCGAAGACCACGAACGGCGTCTCGACCACCATCCGCTTCAGCACCCACCCCGGGCGCACCCGCGCCACCGCGCCGACCGTCACCAGGACCGCGAGGAAGAAGGCGTACGCAGCGAACCACTCCCGCGGCGTCGCCACCACCACGAGCATGAAGCCGATCAGAGCGAGCACCTTCAGATGGGCGGGCACCGGGTCAGGCCTCTTCGGACTCGGCGGAGCGGCGGCGTACGACCAGGGCCAGACCACCGGCGAGGACGAGCACCACCACGGTGCCGATCACGCCGGCGAGACCGCCGGAGAGCCGCTCGTTGTCGACGCCCTTCGTGCCGTAGTCGGCCAGCGGGCCGTCGGCCGCGCCGTGCTCCGAGGCGCTGTCGAGGAAGCCGGTCTTGCCGGCGACGTACTCGAGGCCGTCGGGGTGGGCGGAGGCGTAGTAGGAGACCACCCCGGCCAGGAGGAGCGCGACGACGGCGATGCCGACGGCGACCCACTTGAACGGCACGGTCTTCGTGGACTCGCTCATGCCACCGACTCCTTCGGCTTGATCACCAGGTTTCGCTCGGCGATCACGCCTCGCGCGGCGTAGACGAGGTCGGGGCGTACGGACAGGATCGCGCCGACCGCGAGGAACGTGATCGCGCCCTCGCCCAGACCGATCACCGTGTGCCAGCCGAGCATCGCGGTGGCCAGCGTGGTCAGCGAGATGTCGGCGGTGCCACCGACCGCGTAGAGCGCGGTGAAGACGACCGCCGCCGCGGGGACGGAGAGGAAGGCGCCGATCGCAGCCGCGGGGGCGACCAGCCCGACCCGCTTCGGCAGCACCTTGATCAGCACCCGGCTCACGAACCAGCCGACGAGCACAGTGGTGACGGCCATGAGCAGGATGTTGGTGCCGAGCGCGGTGATGCCGCCGTCGGCGAAGAGCAGGGACTGCACGATCAGCACGACCGAGACGCACAGCACCCCGGTCCACGGCCCCACCAGCACCGCCGCCAGCGCGCCACCCATCAGGTGACCGCTCGTGCCCGCCCCCACCGGGAAGTTGAGCATCTGGGTCGCGAAGACGAACGCGGCCACGAGGCCGGCCAGCGGGGCGGTCTTGTCGTCGAGCTCACGGCGCGCGCCGCGCAGCGCGACGCCGACCGCGACGACAGCGACTGCACCGGTGGCGATCGACGTCGGCGCGTCCAGGAAGCCGTCGGGGACGTGCATGGTCACCTCATTGATCTGCGTGGGGGTCGGTCGAAGTGGAACCCGAGAGGAAACTGCTAACGCGAACTTATCGCAATAGCCTCGCCCGCGCACTGTCCGGTCGGACAGTGGATCAAGACTTCAGACGTGTCAATCGACGCCAAATGAATACTTCTCAAGTCATGACTGCACGCGTACCGTCGACGGCATGAGCAGCTCCGCCAACGACATCGTCATCTGCGAGCCCCTCCGCACCCCGGTCGGCCGGTTCCTCGGCGCCCTGGCGCCGCTGACCGCGACCGACCTCGCCACGACGGTCCTGCGCGAGCTGGTCGCGCGCACCGGCCTCCAGGAGGGCGACGTCGACGACGTCATCCTCGGCAACGGCTACGCGAGCGGCGAGAACCCTGCGATCGGCCGCATCGCGGCCCTCGACGCCGGGCTCGGCAACGGCGTCCCCGGCCTCCAGATCGACCGTCGCTGCGGCTCGGGCCTGCAGGCGATCCTGTACGCCGCGGGCTCGGTCGCCACCGGGGCCGCGAACCTCGTCGTGGCCGGTGGTGCGGAGTCGATGTCCAACGTCGAGCACTACGCGCTCGGGCTGCGCGGAGGGGTGAAGCAGGGCGGCATCGAGCTGCTCGACCGCCTCGACCGGGCTCGCGAGACCGCCGGCGGCAAGGACCACCCGCTCCCCGGCGGCATGATCGAGACCGCCGAGAACCTGCGCCGTGACTACGGCATCGGGCGCGAGGAGCAGGACGAGCTCGCGCTGCGCTCCAACCAGCGTGCCGTCGCCGCCCACGAGGCCGGCAAGTTCGCCGACGAGCTCGTTCCGGTGACCGTCCCCGGCGGCCGCCGCAAGCCCGACGTCGTCGTCGACCGCGACGAGCACCCGCGTGCCGACATCTCCCTGGAGAAGCTCTCCTCGCTGCGCCCGATCCGGCTGAAGGTCGACGAGGAGTCGACCGTCACCGCCGGCAACGCGTCCGGCCAGAACGACGGCGCCGCCATGTGCATCGTGACCACGCGCGCCGAGGCCGAGAGGCGCGGCCTGACTCCCCTGCTGGCGCTCAAGTCGTGGGCCGTCACCGGCTGCGAACCCGAGCGGATGGGCATCGGCCCCGTCCTCTCCAGCCGCGCCGCACTCGATCGGGCCGGGCTCACCCTCGACGAGGTCGACCTGATCGAGCTCAACGAGGCCTTCGCCGCCCAGGTCCTCGCCGTCCTGCGCGAGTGGAAGATCGACGCCACCGACGAGCGGCTCAACCCCAACGGCTCGGGCATCTCGCTCGGTCACCCGATCGGCGCCACCGGCGCCCGCATCCTCGCCACCGCCGCCCGCGAGGCGCAGCGGCGTGAGGCCCGGTACGTCCTGGAGACGATGTGCATCGGTGGCGGGCAGGGGCTCGCTGCGGTCTTCGAGTCGGTGCGCTGAAAGCAGCCGGCAGAGCGACGTACGAAATCCTTCGAGAGAGCAGAGAAGACATGGGTCTGGACAAGGTGGTCGGGTCGGCCGCGGAGGCGGTCGCCGACATTCACAGCGGGGCCAGCCTGGCCGTGGGCGGCTTCGGGCTGGTGGGAATCCCGTGGTTCCTGATCGAGGCGCTGCGCGAGCAGGGTGCGGACGACCTGATGGTGGTCTCCAACAACTGTGGCGTCGACGGCGCCGGGCTCGGGCTGCTGCTCGACGACCACCGCATCTCCCGGGTGATCGCGAGCTACATCGGCGAGAACAAGGAGTTCGGGCGCCAGTACCTGGCCGGCGAGATCACCCTCGAGCTCACCCCGCAGGGCACGCTCGCGGAGCGGATGCGCGCGGGCGGCAGCGGGATCGGCGCCTTCTATACCCCGACCGGCGTCGGCACGATGGTCTCCGACGGCGGCCTGCCCTACCGCTACAACCCCGACGGGACGATCGCCGAGGCCTCCGAGCCGAAGGAGGTCAGGGAGTTCCACGGCAAGCAGATGGTGCTCGAGGAGGGCATCATCACCGACTTCGCGCTGGTCCGCGCGACCCGCGTCGACCGGGCCGGCAACGCCCAGTTCAACGCCTCCACGCGCAACTTCAACGTACCGGCCGCGATGGCCGGTCGGGTGACCGTCGTCGAGGCCGAGGAGGTCGTCGAGGTCGGTGAGATCGCCCCGGCCGACGTCCACCTTCCGGGGATCTTCGTGAAGCGGATCGTCGCGCTGACGCCCGAGCAGGCAGCGCGCAAGGACATCGAGAAGCGTACGACGCGCGGCGAGCGCCCGACCACGAACCAGGAGGCCTGAGTCATGGCTTGGGACCGCAACCAGATGGCCGCACGCGCCGCGCAGGAGCTGCAGGACGGCGACTACGTCAACCTCGGGATCGGCCTGCCGACGCTGATCCCCGACTACATCCCGGAGACCTCGACGGTCGTGCTGCACGCCGAGAACGGCATCCTCGGCGTCGGCCCGTTCCCCTACGAGGACGAGGTCGACCCCGACCTGATCAACGCCGGCAAGCAGACCGTGACCGTGCTCGCGGGGGCTTCCTACTTCGACTCGGCGACCTCGTTCGCGATGATCCGCGGCGGCCACATCGACGTCGCCGTCCTGGGCGCGATGCAGGTCTCGACCAACGGCGACATCGCCAACTGGATGGTGCCCGGCCAGATGGTCAAGGGCATGGGCGGTGCGATGGACCTGGTCTCCGGCGCCGGGCGGGTGATCGTGCTGATGGAGCACGTCACCAAGAAGGGTGCGCCCAAGCTGCTCTCGGCCTGCGACCTGCCGCTGACCGGTCGGGGGATCGTGAAGCGGGTCATCACGGATCTCGGTGTGCTCGATGTGGCGGGCGCAGCGTTCGAGCTCGTCGAGCTCGCTCCCGGGGTGACGTACGACGAGGTCGCGGCGGCCACGGGCGCACCGGTCGTCGACAAGACCGTCGCCGTGACTGCTTAGTCTCACTATTCAAAACCCGAGACCTGCTACGTAACTCGCGTTTGCACTCTGTCGTTCGAGGTGTGATATCCAACACACCCCTGGAGTGAGTCGTGAAACTCGGCAGACTGGCATTCCTCGTACCGTTCCTGGCTCTGGTCACGACCTTTCTGCCACCGGCGCACTCCGCGTCCGCCGCCTCTGCGGCCTCTGCTGCCTCCGTCGCGACGGTGGCGGCTCAAGCGCCCCAGGCGCGGGCCGGGGCGTGGAAGCCTCGCCCGGCGACGTACGGCGTGGTGGTCGAGAAGGACATCCAGCTGACGATGTCCGACGGGGTGGTGCTCCGCGCCGACGTCCATCGTCCGGCGAAGGCGGACGGGACGCCGGCGGCGGGCCGGTTCCCGGTGATCCTGACCCAGAACCCCTACAACAAGAACGCCTCCGGCGGGGGCGGCGGCGACTACTTCGTCGAGCGTGGCTACGTCTGGGTCCAGACCGACGTACGCGGCACCGGCTCCTCCGCGGGCCAGTGGGACGCGTTCGGCGACCGTGAGCAGAAGGACGGCCTCGAGGTCGCCAACTGGGCGACCTCGAAGAAGCGCCCGTGGAGCAACGGCGAGCTCGGCCTGTGGGGCGCGTCCTACATGGCGATCAACCAGTTCTTCACCGCCGCTCAGCACCCGCGCGGACTGAAGGCGATGTTCCCGATCGTGCCCGCCGGCGACGTCTACCGCGACGTCGTCGCCTCCGGCGGCCAGATCGACGCCGGGTTCATCCCGCTGTGGTTCGGGCTGGTCACGGGTGCCGGACTGGTGCCGCCGGCCGTCAACCAGACCCGCCCCGACGCCACGCTGACGACGCTGCTCCAGCACGTCGGCGGTGCACTCGGGTTTCAGGTGCCGATGCTCGTCAGCGCGGTTCTGGGCAGCGACGCCGGCTACGACGGACCCTTCTACCGGAAGCGGTCACCGCTGAGCGTGGTCGACGAGATCGACGTACCGACGTTCGTGACGGCCGGGCAGTACGACATCTTCCAGCGCGGCACGCCGATGCTCTTCGACCGGATGCAGAAGAACGGCGTGGACACCAAGCTGCTCATCGGACCGTGGACGCACGCCGAGGCGGCCACCGGCGCCGGCTTGGAGGGCAGCGGGATCAACAGCATGGGCGAGATGGCTCTGCGGTGGTTCGACACCCACCTCAAGGGTCTGCCCGACGCCACCCTCGACCGCGACGTCGCGCCGGTGACCTACCACGAGATCGGGTCCGGGAAGTGGCGCACGATGCAGTCGTGGCTCGGGAGCGAGGTCCGTGCGAAGACGTACGCCCTCGGGTCGACCCTGAAGCCCGTGGGCGGAGACACGATCATGCCTCTGCCGGTGCAGGGGCTGTGCTCGCGCAGCACCGCGCAGTGGACCGCCGGCGCCCTCGCGATCCCCGGCTGCGAGACCGACAACCGGATCAACGACGCGCTCGGGGTCTCCTACGAGACCAGGCCGGCGACGTCGGACCTGGCCTTCTCCGGCCCGCTCAACGCCGACCTGTCCGTCTCCACGACCGGCACCGACGGCCTGATCTCGGTCTCGGTCGAGGACGTCGCGCCCGACGGGTCCGTCGACCGCATCACCGGCGGCTGGCAGACCCTGCGCCACCGTGCCGTCACCGCGTCGAAGTCGCGGACGCTGAACGGTCAGGTCGTCCAGCCCTGGCATCCCTTCACCCGTGAGGCCGAGCAGGCGGTCCGGCCCGGGACGATCTATCGCGTGCCCGTCGAGGTCTTCCCCACGGGCGCGGTGATCGAGAAGGGCCACCGGCTCCGGGTCACCGTCCACTCCTACGACGTCCCCCACCTGCTGCCCAACGTGAAGCAGCTGGTCCGCGGCGTCGCCGGCGTGGTCACGGTCCACCACACGAAGACGAGCCCCTCGACGCTGGTCCTCCCGGTCCGGAGGTAGCACCGAGGGGTCAGCAACTGGCGTCGAGACGTCAGAGACTGGCGGCTTCGTCCGGCACGCGCTCGGAGACCTTCGGGTCCCGGGCGCGGGCCGCGTCCACGAGCAGGTACGCCGCGACCGCGGCTCCCGCAGCCAGTGCGATCGCGGCCGAGGCGTAGGCGGCGCCGTAGCCGACGGTCGTGACCAGGCCGGCGGCGATCAGGGTGCCGAGGAACCCACCGAGCTGCTGGGTGGTCGTGGTCAGGCCCGACCCGATGCCGGCGTGCTCCGGCGCCAGCGCGCCCATCGCCAACGCGGTCACCTGCGGCATCGCGAGGCCGAAGCCGAGGCCCATCACGACCGCGCCGGGGAGAACGTCCAGGGCGAAGCCGCCCGCTCCGGGGAGGCGGACGAGGTAGACCATGCCTGCGACGAAGGCGAGCACGCCGACGAGCAGGACGCGCTCGGACCCGAACCGTTCGGCCAGCGTGGCGCTGAAGCCGAGGCTGGCGACGGCGATCACCACGCTGACCGGAAGGAACGCCAGGCCGGTCGCGAGCGCGCCGAACCCGAGCGTGTCCTGCAGGTAGAGCGTCGTGACGAACTGGAACGTGAACCCGCCGAACGTCAGGGTCAGCAGGATCAGGTTCCCGAGCGCGAACCTGCGCTGGGCGAACAGGCCCCGCGGGAGCAGGCCACCCTTGGCGCCGGTCGGCGGCGTACCCTCCACCGCGCGGAGCGCGACGATCAGGGCGACGATGCCGAACGGCACGTTGATCAGGAAGGCCCAGCGCCAGGAGGCGACGTCGGTGAGTACGCCACCCAGGACCGTCCCCACCGACGCACCGATCGAGCCGACGAAGGCGAGCACGGCGAAGGCACGGAGGCGCTCGCGGGGCTCGGCGTAGAGGTCGGCGATCATGCCGAGCACCACTGCCGAGGCGATGCCGCCGCCGAGGCCTTGGACGAATCGCGCGAGGACCAGGGAGATCGGGTCCCAGGCGATGCCGCACCATGCCGAGGCGAGCGTGAAGATGCTCAGCCCGGCGAGGAAGACCGGGCGGGTGCCGAACGCGTCGCCGGCCCGGCCCGCGGGGAGCAGGACGAGCGCGAAGGCGAGCAGGAAGCCGTTGACCACCCAGGACAGCGAGGCGTCGCCGAAGCCCAGGTCGTCGCGGATTGCGGGAAGGGCGACGGTCACGACCGTGCCGTCGAGGATCACCATCAGCTGAGTGGCTGCGAGGGTCGCGAGCGCGACTGTCTTGGTCGTCATAGATACGACCATAGAAGATTGTTTGTTATGAAACAATCTATTTCGGGATATTCAGTTGTAAACCCATCCCTAGCGGGACGAGGCAGGCGCGCGACGCCGCAGCGTCATCGTGTGCGACGGCGTCGCCCACGGCCCCTCCACGAGGTGCTGCAGCGCCTCGATGAACGCCTCGCCCTCGCTCGGCGCCAGACCCTCGAGCGCCTTGGCGACGGTCGCGTTGTAGGCCTTCGAGGCCTCCTCGAGCGCCTTCACGCCGGCCGGCGTGAGCGCGACGATGCGGGCACGGCGGTCGGTGGTCGAGACCCGTCGCTCGGCCAGCCCGCGGCGCTCGAGGTTGTCGAGGGTGGTGACCATCGTGGTCTTGTCCAGCATCGCCATCTCGGCGACGGCGTTCTGGGTGTACTCCCCCTCGGCGGCCTTCATCAGCACGCAGTACTCCCGCACCGAGAGCTCCAGGTCGGCCAACGCCTCGCCGACCTGGGCCGCGAAGGCGTGCGCGGACTGGTTGAGCAGGAACAGCAGGTCGATACGCGGTCCGGTCATGAACTAGATCTTAACGAATCATCCGATACCGAACTATCTTCTGACCAACTATCTAACCCAGACGGCGCCCGACCCCGCAGACATCGGGATCGAGCGGCGTCCGGCATCGCCTCAGAGATACTGGGCGAGGTCCGCCTGGATCTCTTCGGGCGTCACCTGCGGCTCGTAGCGCTTGACGACCTCGCCCTCGCGACCGATGAGGAACTTGGTGAAGTTCCACTGGATGTCGCCCGGCGCCTCGGCACGCAGGAACTCGTAGAGCGGAGCAGAGTTCTCCCCGTTGACATCGACCTTGGAGAGGACCGGGAACGTCACGTCGTACGTCGTCTTGCAGAACTCCTGGATCTCGTCGTCGGTGCCGGGCTCCTGACCCATGAACTGGTTGCACGGGAACCCGATGACCTCGAGGCCGGAGTCCTTGGTGGCCCGGTAGAGCGCCTCCAGGCCCTCGTACTGCGGCGTCAGACCACACTTGCTGGCTACGTTGACGATCAGCAGCAGCTTGCCCTTGTAGTCGCTGAGCGAGACGGTGCTGCCGTCAGCGGCGGTCGCTTCGAAGTCGTACGTGGTGGTCACAGGTCTCTCCTCGATCGAGTTGCGGTGCAGGGGGACAACCTTGCTCCGCCCGAGGTTATGCCCCGCGCTGGTGCGGAACCGACGAGGCCTCCTCGGCCAGGCGACGGTCACGCGCGACGGTCATGATCGCGGCCGACATCCATTCCAGCGCCTCGGGCATCTCGAAGGCGATCTCCTCGAGCAGCGTCGGCATGTCGTGCCGGCCCACCGAGAGGAGCATCTCGCTGAGCGAGCCGTCGGGCGCGGTGACCATGAACCGGAACTCGATCGCCTCGGCGGTCACCGTCGCGGCGCACCGACTGGTCTCGAACGTCCACGGCGCACGGCGGGCACTGCCGTGGGTGCCGGGAGTCGTCATGACCGCGCATCCTATTCAGGTTGCCGCCCCGACCGCACCCCTTTCACTCCTCGGATCAGCCCTCGAACAGTGATTCGAATCTCGTCACCAGACACACCACCCCGGCGCGCACGAAGCGGCCCGAGGACCGGTACGTTCGTCCGCGGTCATACAGCGGGGGAACACTGGAGAGGGACACAACTTCACATGATGGGCGGGCATCACGCGGCCTCTGGGGCTGCCGCGTGGATCGCAGTGACATCGTCGGCACCGATCGCGTTCGGGTGGTACCCGGGCGTCTCGGACATAGGCGTGATGACCGGCACCCTGGTGTGCGCCGGCGCCGCGCTGCTTCCGGACGCGGACCACCACAACGGCACGATCGCCCACTCGCTACCACCGGTCTCCGAAGGCTTGACCAAGATCGTCGGCCAGGTCTCCGGCGGCCACCGCAACGGCACCCACTCGATCCTCGGCGTACTCGCCTTCACCGGACTCGCCTGGGGCGCGGGGAAGCTCTCGCTCGAGACCGAACGTTTCGGCAGCATCCTGATCGGCCCGGGCATCATGTGCGTCCTTCTGGTCGCCTTCGCCATGGACGCGCTGAAGCTCACCCGCAAGGGCGTCCACTGGCCGTGGATCCCGGCGGTTGCGCTGGCCACGGTGATCGCCATCTTCGCGCCCGAGGAGTGGTGGTGGATGCCCTTCTCCGTCGCCCTCGGCTGCGTCGTACACCTGATCGGCGACTTCGTGACCACGATGGGGATCCCGCTGTTCTGGCCGATCGCGCCGAAGCCGCCGCGGTGGGTCCGGCGCAACAAGTGGCTGCCGTTCGACAACATGTGGACCCGGGGCGGCCACTTCGCCCTCCCGATCCTCGGCGACGCCGGCTCCATCCGGGAGTGGGTCGTGATGACCCCGATCAGCCTGTACGCCGTCGTCGGCTTCGGCTGGGCGCTGCTGAGCCAGATGGGCTTCGACGTCGAGAGCCGCTGGGACGTCCTGGTCTCGAACCTCAGCACCCTCGTCTGACCGACGGCTCTCCGCTCAGCTCTCGACGGAGCGCCGGCGCCCGCGGAGCGGGCGGACGAGGAACATCCCGGCCAGCAGCGCGATCGCGGCGAGGAGCGCGGCGACGGCGAGCACGCCGCTCAGGACGACCTTGGTCTGGATGCCACGGTGCTCCTCGGCGACATCGTCGGAGACGATCAGCGTCATCGCCACGATGGTGTCCTTGAGGAGCTGGATGAAGCGGGTCATGTCCTCGGTCCAGACCTGCGCGGCCGGCCGTCCCGGGGCGTTGGCCTCCAGGTCCCGGACCGCGCCGGCGAGGGAGCCGTCGTTGATGACCTGGATGACGGCGTTCTGCGACACCAGGCCACGGGACCCGTCGGCGAAGGTGCCGTCCGAGATCTTGTCCAGCGCCTTCTGGGTGGCCTTCGGGGCGTCGCCGTAGAAGGAGCGCGAGGTGAGCTGCCAGGACGTACGTGCCTCGCTCATCGCCTCCATCGACTCCTCGTCGATCTTCCCGGTCATGAGCGCGGGCACCATCACAGTGCGCTCGATCCCCAGCGACTCGGAGGCAGACCTGACGTACTTGAGGTTGGTGACCTGCTTGTAGATCTTCTCGTTGCGGATGTTGGGCATCTCGGTCGCGAAGTCGAGCAGCTCGTAGGCGGTGTCGGTGTAGGCGGCGACCGCAGCCTCCGTGCTCGCCTTGTCGCCTTCCTCGAGGTCGGTGCGGTAGGCGTCGATGCTCTTGAGGACGGTGTAGGTGCGCTCGACGCGCTCCCGCAGGCTCGGGGTGTCGGCGAGGTCGACCTTGGTGATGTCGTCGTGCCATGCCTCGATCGAGTCGTCGGTCACCTGGCGATAGGCCTGCCGGACCGCGTCCGGGACCTGGTCGGAGCTGAGCGCGTCCCGCTCGAAGATGAGGTCCATCCCGAGCTCGTAGCTCTCCGGGAGCGCTCCGGCGATCGTCACCGCCCGGCTGGAGACGGCACGCTCCTCGAGCGCATCGGCGAAGGTCAGCCCGCCGAGGACCAGGGCGATCAGCACCGGGACCAGCAGCACGGCGAGCACCCGGGTGCGGAGGAACCTCGGCTTCGGGGCGGCATGGGACCGAGGCGTACGCTGCGCCGACTCGACCACGCCGGCGACCGCCGTGACCGACGAGACCGAGGCGGCTGAGGAACCCGAGGATCCCGAGGACGCGGACGACGAGAGCGCCAGGGGCTTGAGCCCGGCGGGCAGCTCGCGGCTGCCGACCGGAACCGGGGGCACGACCTCGGGCCGGCGCGCGAAGCCGACGACCTCGCCCGCGGTGGGCCGCCGGGAGGGGTCCTTGTCCATCATCGACGCCACGAACTCGTCGACATGGGACGGCACGGTGACGACGTCGTTGACGTGCGGGACCGGCGCGGTCACGTGCTGGTAGATCATCGAGACCGGCTCGGAGCCGGCGTACGGGGCGCGTCCGGTGAGCAGCTCGAAGTACACGCAGCCGAGCGCGTAGATGTCGCTCGGTGGGCCGACCACGTTGTCGGCGGCCTGCTCGGGCGAGATGTAGGGCAGGCTCCCCATCACGTGGCGGGTCGAGGTGAGCCGCTCGGCCTGGTGGTTGGCCAGCTGGGCGATGCCGAAGTCGAGCACCCGGATCCGGCCGTCACCGTCGTAGACGAGGTTGGACGGCTTGATGTCGCGGTGGATGATCCCGGAGGAGTGGACCGCAGTGAGCGTACGCGCGACCTGGACCATCGCCTCGCTCGCCTCCTCGACGGTGAACCGCCCCTGCTTCTCCAGGCGGTCGGCCAGCGTCGGTCCGGGAAGCAGCTCCATGACGAGGTAGACGATGCTGCCGTACTCGGTCTGCTCGACGCCGACGTCGTGCACCTGCACCGTGCCGGGGTGGCTGGCCGCCGTCGTCGAGAGCGCCTCACGCCGGAAGCGCTCGGTCACCTTGGGGTCGGCGGAGGTCTCCACGACCTTCACGGCGACCCAGCGTTCGAGCCTGATGTCGGCCGCCTGCCAGACCTCGCCCATCCCGCCGCGGCCAAGCAGTCGGTGCAGGCGGTACCGGCCTGCGATCGGGGGGCGCGTTCGCATGCGCATATGTTGTCGGACTCACACCCCGTGCGTCTCGTGTACGCACCGATGAAATCCGCCGATCTTTGCTATGGTCGCCGGTTTACGCATCAACTGATCGCCCTCGTGCACGGAGCAGCGCGACCCCGAGCCCGGCGAGCACCGCCAGCACGATGCCGGTGAAGACTCCCCAGGCGATCGTCTGGTTCTGGGCGTCCCTGTGCTCGCGCTCGACGTCGTCGGCGAGCCGGCTGGCGGCGTCGACGACCACCTCCTTGAGGTCCTGGACGTAGCTGGCGGCATCGGCCAGCCAGAGCTGTTCCACGGGCCTCCCGTCGGCGCTGTCCTCCAGCTGCCTGACGACGTCCTCGACGTCACGGGCGTTGAGCACCCGGATGACGGCACGCTGGGACGAGACCGCGTAGGACCCGAACTCGAAGGACCGGCCCGAGATCCTGTCGAGTCGCTGCCGTGTCGCCGCGTCAGCGCGCGTGTAGATCGACTCCGAGTGGGTCGCCCAGGAGTCCTGGGCCGCGCTGAGGTCGGAGATGCCCTGGTCGCTGATCCGCTCGTTCCGCAAGGCGTTCGCCATGATCCTCCGCTCGAGTCCGAGCACCTCCGAGACGGATCCGATCAGCTCCAGGTTCCGGGCCTGCTTGGCCAGCTCCTCGTCCCGGAACGAAGGCAGCTCGGCGGCGAGGTCGAAGAGCCCGTTGACCGCGCTCGTGTACAGCTCGACGGCCACCAGCTTGCCGGCCCTGTTCCCCGCCCGGGCGGCGGCGCGGATGTCCGAGAGCCGCTCGAGGGCGGCGGCCGACCTCTCCGTACGCCGCCGCAGACCCGGATCGCCGGCGGTGTCCAGCTTCTCGACCTCGGCGGTCCAGGCCTCGATGGACCGGTCGGTGATCTGGAGGAAGTCCTCGGTCAGCGCCGCATCGGTCCGCAGCGCGTCGCGCTCGATCGAGAGATCGAAGGCGAGCTGGAAGCTGGTCGGCAGGATGTTGGCCAGCGGCGCGGCGCTGCCGACGTTCGACATCGTGTCGCCGGTCCGCAGCGTGCCCCAGCCACCGAAGACCAACCCCGGCAGGACCAGGACCATCAGCACACCCAGGAGCGTGGGCGAGAGGCGCGGGCCTCTGATGTTGGGCGGACGTACGATCCGCTTCGGCGGCGGAGCGACGCCGCTCTCGAGCACCGTGGCCACCTCGTCGGCGCGGGGCCGCTTGGCAGGATCCGGGTCGAGCATGGCGGTCGTGATGCCATCGAGGTGGCCGGGCACGGTCACCAGCGTCCCGACCCGCTCGGGCACGAGCCCGGCGTACGGCGGGCGCCCGGCGAGCAGCTCGAAGAACACCGCGCCGAGGGAGTAGACGTCGCTCGCCGGCCCGATCCGCTTGCGGTCGATCTGCTCGGGGGACATGTATGGCAGGCCCTCCCCGCCGCGGGGCGCCGGCGCACCGAGCAGCGCGATCCGGCCGTCGGGGGCGTACCCGATGGTGGCGGGTCTGATGTCTCCGTGCACCTGCCCGGCGGCGTGGCCCGAGGCGAGGAGGCGCGCGACCTGCGCGACGATGCTCGAGGCCTCTTCAGGGGCGAACGGGTGCTGCTCGACAAGCCGGCCGGCGAGATTCCGACCGGACAGAGCGGGTCCGCCCTGTCCGGTCAGATGGTTCAAATGCTGGCGACCGGCGCGTGGGGGACGGATACGCATGGGTCCATAGTCCCTGGTGAGCACCCCTGACGCCCCGGCCTCAGCCGAGAGTTTTCCTGGACTTGGCCAAGAGTTCGACTCCCCCGCGGGCTAACCCGGCCGAAGCCTGATCCCGTACTGCTGCACCTTTCGGTAGACGGTGGCGCGCGACATCCCGAGCTCCGCGGCCGCCTCCTGCATGGTGATCCCTGGACGGGTCAGCACGCGGACGATCTCTCCGCGCTCGAAGGCATCGATGCGGGACAACGGCCGCCTGGTGTCGGAGAGTACGTCGGCGGGAAGGTGACGCAGGTCGATCAGGTCACCGGCGCTCACGGCCCGCTGGACGACGTGGACCAGCTCGGCGACGTTGCCCGGCCAGCCGTGGTCGTGCAACGCCCGCTCCGCAGCCGGCGTCAGCGCGATCTCCCGGCCCCGCACCCGCAGACCCACCTGATGCGCCAGTGGAAGTACGTCCTCGGGCCGCTCCCGCAGCGGCGGCACCTCGACCACGGTGTCGACCAGGTCGGCCAGGGCCGCCGGGATGCCGTCGAAGGACTCGGCGGTCATCGCGAACGGCACGCCTGCGACCGCCCCGGGCGCCGCCTCGACGAGCAGGGCGTGCAGCCGCTCGGCCACCCAGGCGGGAAGCATGTTCACGTCGCGTACGACCACCGCGGTGTCCTGCTTGGCGAGCTCCGGCGTCCACAGCGACAGCCAGGCCTCGGCGTCGGCCGGCTCCGGGGCGGAGGCCGCCAGGATCCGGTCGCGGGGCCGCAGGTCGCGGAACGCCTGGGCGACCAGGGTCGTACGCCCCACCCCCGGCTCCCCGACCACGGCGACCCGCCGGCCGACCCGAAGCGCGTCGCGGACACTGCCCAGCGCCTCGCACCAGGCGGAGGAGAGGTCGCGGAGACTGCCTGCGCCCGGCTCCAGCCGGGGCGCCTCGACCCGGAACACCTCACCGCGGGGAGCCGGGCGTGGCGAGCGGCCGTGGGCGCGGGCGAGCATGAGCGACGCGGTGTTGCTGGCCGCCGACTGCGCCAGGGCGAGCAGCAGGTCGTGGGACGACTCCGACCAGGTGGTCAGGTTGACGCTGCCCTCCAGGCGTCCGCTGATCGGGTCGATCACCGGGGCGGCGGCACAGGTGTAGCTGCACAGCGAGAGCGAGTAGTGCTCCTCGGCCCGAACCACGGTCGGTGTCCGGTCGGCCAGCGCGAGACCGAGCCCGTTGGTGCCCGCCGCGCGCTCGGCGTAGCTGAACCCGGGTGCCAGGTGAACGGCATCGAGGTCCCGGAGCAGCTGCTGGTCTCCGCTGAGCCGGTTGAGCACCAGGCCGACGGGATCGGTGAGCATCAGGCTGACCGGCTCGCCGACGAGCGTCCGGTGGAGGTCGTCGAGCACCTCCTGGCCGCACTGGAAGAAGAGCGACTCCTGGTCGTAGGCGCCGGAGAAGACCGGGTCGACCTCCTCGACGGAGACCCCGTACTCCTGGCTGCGCTGCCAGGAGGCGCGTACGCGCGGCGCCAGCGCCGACGCGTCGACGGCCGCGGTGCGCTGCGCGATCGGATGACGCCCTGTCATGTGATCGACGTTACATCCGCCGGTCGGCGGAGACAGCCGGACAGCGTCTCAGATTGAGACGGTCGAGGTCTCACATTGAGACGCCGCACCCCTGATCTGCGCGTCGCCGCCGCCCTAGCGTCCTGTGACGAAAGCCACAGATCGGAGGAACCCGATGTACACCAAGAACAACGAGTCGTACTTCATCGTCGACGCCCACGTCGCTCTCTGGGACGCCCGGCCGGAGAACCAGCGCAACATCCATGGCAAGCAGTTCATCGACTGCTTCTACGACTACCACCGCAACCTCTCCCCCGAGGCGGAGCACTGGTCCTACGAGGACTACCTCTACCAGGGCGGCGAGCGGCTGATGCACGACCTGTTCGAGGTCGGCTACGTCGACCACGCGATCTTCCAGCCGGCCCACCTGGGCGAGTTCTACACGAACGGGTTCGGGCAGACCGAGGAAGCCTCGCAGCTGGCGGCGAAGCACCCCGACAGGCTGACGTACAACCACCACTTCGACCCCCGCAACGGCGAGGCCGGGCTCGAACAGCTCCACGCCGACGCCGAGCGGCTCGGGCTCAAGGGCGTGAAGCTCTACACCGCCGAGTGGCACGGGGAGTCGCGCGGCTGGAAGCTGACCGACCCCTGGGCGTACCGCTACTTCGAGGCCTGCCGCGAGCTCGGGATCACCAACATCCACGTCCACAAGGGCCCGACGATCCGGCCGCTGGACCGCGACGCGTTCGACGTCGCCGACATCGACCACGTCGCCAGCGACTTCACCGACCTCAACTTCATCGTCGAGCACGTCGGCCTGCCACGGCTGGAGGACTTCTGCTGGATCGCCACCCAGGAGCCCAACGTGCACGGTGGGCTGGCGGTCGCGATGCCGTTCATCCACACCCGGCCGCGCTACTTCGCGCAGATCCTCGGCGAGCTCGTCTACTGGATCGGCGAGGACCGGATCCAGTTCTCCTCCGACTATGCGATCTGGACGCCGAAGTGGCTGATCGAGCGGTTCGTCGACTTCCAGATCCCGGAGGACATGACCGAGTACGCCCCGCTCACCGTCGCGCAGAAGAAGAAGATCCTGGGCCTCAACGCCGCGAAGATGTACGGCCTGGAGGTGCCCGCCGAGCTGCGGCTGCCCGAGGCGGACGAGACCGCGACAGGTCCCCGTGAGCCCGAGCGGGCAGACCTCGCGGCGGTGTGACATGACCTTGCTGACCTGCGAGAACACCCGATCCGCCGAGGCGTACGCCGCGCTTCACGCGGTCGTCGACCCCGAGCTCGACGAGCCCATCACCGACCTGGGCTTCGTCCGGTCGCTGACCGTCTCCCCCAGCGCACCGGACGGCGAGACGGTCAGGGTCGAGGTCCATCTGCGGCTGCCGACGTCGTTCTGCTCCCCCAACTTCGCCTACCTGATGGCGAGCGACGCCAAGGACGCGCTGACCGCGCTGCCGTGGACCGACCAGGTGGTCGTCGAGCTCGACGACCACCACGACTCCGATCTGATCAACGCCGGGCTGGCGGCCGATGCCGGCTATCTCGGCACGTTCCGCCACGAGGCCGAGTCGTCCCTGGACGAGCTCCGGACCACGTTCCACCGCAAGGCCCACACGGCGGCGCTCGAGCGTTGCCTGACCCGGCTGCTGAGGGGGCAGCCGGACCTGGCCGAGGACGCCGTGGGCGAGGTCCGTCTCGTGGACCTGCCGGACGACGACTTCACCGCCTCGCTCAGGCGTCGCCGGGCGATCCTCGGCCTGCCCGACCTGCCGGAGGCGTACGTCCTGGTCGACCACGACAACGAGCGGCCCGGCGACATCCCGCTGGCGCTGCGGAGGGCGCGTTCGACGCGGATCTCGATCGACGGGAACGCGCACTTCTGCCGTGGCCTGCTGGCCACGCGCTATGGCGAGGAGGTCACCTCGCCCGCCTTCGTACCTCTGACCGACCTGCACCGAGAAGGAGCATCATCATGAGCACCATGCGAGCCGTCCAGGTGGTCGGCTACCACCAGCCGCTGGCGATGGCCGAGGTTCCGGCCCCGGAGCCGACCGGCCCGTTCGACGTCGTCGTCAGGATCGGCGGCGCCGGCGTGTGCCGCACGGACCTGCACATCCTGGAGGGGCAGTGGGAGGAGAAGTCCGGCGTCACGCTGCCCTACACGATCGGGCACGAGAACGCGGGCTGGGTGCACGCGGTCGGTGCCGCCGTCACCAACGTCGCCGAGGGCGACAAGGTGATCCTGCACCCGCTGATCACCTGCGGGCTGTGCCGCGCCTGCCGCTCGGGCGACGACGTGCACTGCGAGCTCAACCAGTTCCCCGGCATCGATACCAACGGCGGCTACGCGGAGTACCTGAAGACCTCCGCCCGCTCCGTGGTGAAGATCGATGACTCCCTGGAGCCTGCCGACGTGGCTGCCCTGGCCGACGCCGGCCTGACCGCCTACCACGCAGCCGCGAAGGCGGCCCGTCGGCTGACCCCGCGCGACAGGTGCGTGGTCATCGGCGCCGGCGGGCTCGGGCACATCGGCATCCAGGTCCTCAAGGCACTCAGCCCGGCCGAGCTGATCGTCGTCGACCGCAACCCGGACGCGGTGAAGCTCGCCCTCGACATCGGCGCCGACCACGGCGTCATCGCCGAGGGCACCCAGGTCGACCAGGTGCTCGAGCTCACCGACGGCGCCGGCGCCGAGGTCCTCATCGACTTCGTCGGCGAAGGCGGTGCGACCGCGGAAGGGGTCCGGATGCTCCGCCAGGCGGGCGACTACCACGTCGTCGGCTACGGCGAGAACATCGATGTGCCGACCATCGACATCATCTCGGCCGAGATCAACTTCATCGGCAACCTGGTGGGTTCCTACAACGACCTGTGCGACCTGATGGCGCTCGCCGCCCGTGGGGCCGTCACGCTGCACACGCAGAAGTACGCCCTCGACGACTTCCAGACCGCCATCTCCGACCTCGACGCCGGCCGGGTCCGCGGCCGCGCGATCCTGGTCCCCTGAGGAGGCGACGTCATGAAGAGTCTCCTCGGAATCGGCATCTCGGTCGGCGTGCTCGCGGGCATCTGGACCCAGGTGAGCATCGAGCTCACGCTCATCACCTGGGTCGGGTTCGTCGCCTGGGCCTGCTACTTCGCCGCCGGAGGTGGCCGCGCAGGCTTCCAGAAAGGTCTCGCGGCCAACCTCGCCGGCGCGCTGTGGGGGTACGGAGCGAGCCTGGTCCTGACGTACGCCACCTTCACCGGGGCGGTCGCCCTGGTCGTCACGGTCGTCGCGTTCATCCTGTGCCTGCAGGCGGCCGTGGACCTGCTGTCCTTCATCCCCGGCGCCTTCGCCGGGACGGCAGTCATCTTCGGCACCTCGTTCGACCTCGGCGGCACTCTCATCGCGCTGGTGGTCGGTGCCTGCCTCGGGTGGCTCTCGGACATCGCCGGTCGCCGGATCCAGACCGCGGTCGAACGATCGGGGCAACCGGTCCGCGCCGCCCAGCCCTGACCGGCTGAACGCGCCGATCCCGCTTGACCTGGGGTGATTCCAGGTCGAGCGGGATCCGTACGTCATCCGCGCGCCGCGGTGCGCCGCCCCAGGTAGGCGAGGCAGGCGACGGCGAGCGCGACGCCCCAGATCGGCCAGAGCATCTCCGGCGCCCATGCGCCCCAGTCCGAAGTGGCTCCGGGGACCGTCCAGAGGTCGTCCGCGATCGCCATCCGCCAGAAGGAGATCCCGGCGGACGTGACCGTGCCGGCGACCAGGATCCCCGGCACGAGTGCCATCGCGACCGGGACCGGATGCCCGCCGATGCGGGGCACCCAGCGCCAGAACACCTCGCCCCAGCGCGCCACCAACCCCCAGGTCAGGACCGCCCCGACCACGGCGAAGGCCGCGAGCCCGAAGCCGGCCCACTTCCCCGCGCCGAGGTCGTCCAGCATCTCGCGGCTGATCCCGAGCGGGATGTTCAGCGCCCAGGCGATCCGGGTAACGGCGTAGAGAAGAGGTACGACGACAGCGACCGCCACCGCAGGACGCCCCCAGCGTGCCCAGTGGCCCCAGTCCAGACGCCGGCCAGGCTCGGCCTTCCCGAGCAGGGTGACACCAGCGACGACCATGGCAAGTCCGCCGGCAGCATGCGCCAGAGCGACACCCGAGTCGACGAAAAGACGCCACTCGAGCTGTCCAGCGCCCGGTCCGAGCCCGGCCATCGCAAGCAGGACCTGAGGCAGATAGCCGAGGAACATCAGCGCGCGGACGTCGGAGACGACCACGGCGACGACGAGCCCGAGGACGATCAGGAGCCACCCTGTCGCTCTCGTCGTACGCGGTGTCCGCACCTTCGCGACCGCGCCCCCGGCAGCCAGGGCGAGGAGCGCGAGCACCGCGATCACCCAGGACATCTGGGTGCCGCTCAGAGCGCCGAGCGGCGAGGCCGCATCGGGGACCCACGGATCCGGTGCCCTGCCCAGCAGGGCGAGCCCGACCAGGGCGCCGAAGACGAGGGTCCAGGCGCCGGCCACCCAGGGCGCCGCGCGCAGTACGACGGAGCGGTGCTGCGTAGGTTGCATCGTGATGCTCATCGGTCCACCCCCTGAGCGGTCTCCCAGCGGCGGCCGACCGTGCGCAGCAGCGCCGGGTAAACGACGAGGTAGCGGAACGGCTTGATGAACCTCATGTAGGCGTCGCCGAGCAGTCCGTTGGGCCGCACCAGCACGCTCATCTGCGCGCTGTAGCCGCCCGGCGAGCGCTCGTCCTCGACCCAGCCGAGGTGCAGGACACCGTGCATCGTGCGGTTGGCGATCTCCGCGGCGTACTCCCGATCCGTCAGGTAGAGCGGCTGGAACGGGCTGTCGTCGCGCTCGGGCGCGGGGTGGTCGCGGAGGTCATCAGGCAGCCGGTCGCGCAGCGAAGCGACGCGGCGGCCGAGCCCGTGCTCGGCCTCGTCGGCGCCGAGCAGCCGGCCGAGCGCCCAGCGGATCGCAAAGAGGAGTCGGTACGCCGCCGGGAAGTCGCGGTCGTCACCGCTCATCATCGAATCGACGAAGCGCGGGAGATCATCGGCGCCGCCCTGGACGGGCAAGGCCCAGACGTCCTCCAGCTCGAAGTCCTCGGTGATCTCGTGGATGCGCCAGGGCCTGCTGGAGTAGACGCCCGACGGAAGCGGTCTCGTGGATGCGTGTGTGGTCATGTCTCCACACTGGTCCGCGCGCGCCGGGGGTTCGTCGCCCTCAGGTCGCGGGCACCTCATCCCCCAGGATGAGACTCAGCTACGGGGTCCGACCAACCCGGTCTCGTACGCCAGCACGACCGCCTGCACCCGGTCGCGCAGGCCGAGCTTGGCGAGCACATGGCCGACATGCGTCTTCACCGTCGCCTCGGAGAGGTGGACGCGGCGGGCGATCTCGGCGTTGCTGTCACCGGTGGCGAGCTCGAGGAGCATGTCGAGCTCGCGCGGCGTCAGGGTGGCCCGGATGTCGGCGACCCGGCCGTTGTCCGGGGCCGGCGCGGTCGCGACGTGCTCCAGCAGACGGCGCGTCGTCGACGGCGCGACCACCGCGTGACCTGCGTGGACGGTGCGGATCGCGGTCACGATCTCCTCGGCCCGGGCGTCCTTGAGCAGGAAGCCGCTGGCGCCCGCCCGGATCGCCGGGAACGCGTAGTCGTCGAGGTCGAACGTGGTCAGCGCGACCACCCGCGTGTCCGGCTGCTCCTCGGTGATCGCGGCCGTCGCCTGGATACCGTCGAGGCGGGGCATCCGCAGGTCCATCAGGACGACGTCGACCCGCTTCGTACGCACCAGGGCTAGCGCCTCGTGACCGTCGGCGGCCTCTCCGGCGAGCTCGAGGTCCGGCTGGCTCTCCACCATCATCCGGAGCGCAGAGCGCATCAGCTCCTGGTCGTCGACGATCGCGACGCGGATCGGGGCCTCGTCCTCGCTCATAGCGGCATCATGGCGCGTACGCGCCAGCCCTCGCCGCTCGGCCCGGCCTCGAGGGTCCCGCCCACCGCCGCCACCCGTTCGCGCATCCCGCGCAGGCCGCGGCCGGGCGGTCGCTGGATCCCCACGCCGTCGTCGCTGACCTCGATCGTGAGGTGGCGTGCGGTGCGCGTCACCGACACCGTCGCGACTGCTCCCGAACCTGCGTGGCGGGTGACGTTGGTGAGCGCCTCCTGCACGACGCGGTAGGCGGTCAGCCCGACTGCGGGCGCGACCTGACCGGGCTCGTCCACCTCGAGCCGGACCGTCAGCCCTGCCGCTCGCGTCCTCTCGACCAGGTCACCGATGTCGGCCAGCCCCGGTTGCGGCTCGGTCGAGGCGATGTATCGAGCTTGTCGAGATGACTCGCCACCGAGCACGCCGAGCAGCCCGCGCATCTCCGTGAGGGCCTCCCGGCCCGTGGTCGCGATGGTGTCGAGGATGCCCGAGGCCCGTTCCGGCTGCTGCCCGACGACCATCCGGCCGGCCTCGGCATGGCTGACCACGACCGCGAGCGAGTGCGCGACCACGTCGTGCATCTCGCGCGCGATGCGCTGGCGCTCCTCGGCGGCGGCGCGGTCGGCGAGCTGGTCGATCCAGGCGGCCCGCGTCGCCCGGAACCGGCCGAGCGCCCATGCCGCCACCGTGGCCGCGACCGTCGCGGTGGCCACCATCAGCCACCACGTCCACCCCTGCAGCCCGGTGCCGTCGAACCCCGAGAGACGTACGACGGTCAGCAGGCACCCCACCAGCCCGATGCCGAGCACGATCCCCGGCCACGGTCGCCGGTCTTGCGCACTCACCGCGTACAGCAGCACGAAGAAGCACAGGCTGCTGGGCAGCAGCACCGGCCCGTAGGCGCTTCCCGCCGCCTCGGCCGTCGGCCCGCTCAGATCCGGCGCGGCCACGAGCACCAGCTCGGCCAGCGCCCCGACGGCGTACGACGGCAGCGGCCAGCGCCGGGCGGTGGCCACCGCGGCGTGAAGCGCCACCAGCGCGACCAGGAGCGCGATCTCCCACGCCGTGCTGACCTCGCCGTCGACGACCGAGGTCCACCCGACCGGCAGCAGCACGAGCGCCAGCGCTCCGGCCAACGCGACCTGTCCGGCGTCCCCGAGCCAGCGAGGTCCGGGAGCAGCTGCCACGGTCATGGGCTCACCCTAGTGCTGCCCGAGAACGACCGCAGGCCCTCTCCGATCGGAGGGGGCCTGCGGGCTGTCCCGGCTCAGCGGGACTGTCGACGAAGCGTCACATGCTGCGCGGACCGGTGGCGTCGTCGCGCTCCTTCTCGGTCATGCTGCGCGACTTCAGCAGGCTCAGGATGGTGGTGATGGCCAGGATGCCGACGATGACGCTGAGGGAGACGGAGATCGGGATCTCGGGCGCCCACTCGACGTGGTGACCACCGTTGATGAAGGGCAGCTCGTTCTCGTGGAGCGCGTGGAAGACGAGCTTGAGGCCGATGAACCCGAGCAGGATCGCCAGACCGTAGGACAGGTAGACCAGCCGCTCCAGCAGACCACCGATGAGGAAGTAGAGCTGGCGCAGACCCATCAGGGCGAAGATGTTGGCGGTCAGGACGAGGTAGGCCTCGTTGGTCAGACCGTAGATCGCCGGGATCGAGTCGAGCGCGAACAGCAGGTCGGTCGTGCCGAGCGCGCAGATGACCACGAACATCGGGGTCGCGATCCGCTTGCCGTTCTCACGGACGAACATCTTCGCGTTGTCGCCCCACTGCGAGGTCAGCGGGATGTGGCGCTCGAGGAACTTCACCACGGCCGGTTCCTCGTACTCGTCCTCGTCCTCGCCGCCCTCCATGGCCAGCTTGACCGCGGTGTAGATCAAGAAGGCACCGAACAGGTAGAAGACCCAGCTGAAGTTCTCGATCGCCGCGGCGCCGACAGCGATGAAGATGCCGCGGAAGACCAGCGCCAAGATGATGCCGATCAGCAGCGCCTTCTGCTGGAACTGCCGAGGCACCGCGAACTTCGACATGATGATGATGAAGATGAACAGGTTGTCGACCGACAGCGAGTACTCCGTCAGCCAGCCCGCGAAGAACTCCGTGCCGTACTTCGGGCCGGAGAACACGAAGACACCGATGCCGAACAGGATCGCCAAGCCGATGTAGACGCTCAGCGCGACGATCAGCTCCCGACGCGAAGGCTCGTGCGGTCGCCGGCCGATGACGAGCACATCGAAGAGCAGCACAGCGCTGGCGATGCCGATGGTCAACCACCAGATGAGAGGGGAGACGTCCACGAAGGGACTCCTTAGATCGTGAGGCAGAGCGGTTCTTTGGGAAGGTTAGGCGACCGAGGTCAAACCTTCGAAGTCGTAGCGGGCGCGGCGTCCGTCGACGGCATCGGCGACGGAACCGGAATCGGCGTACGGCAGCACACCAACCCGAGTTGTATGACAAGTACGCAACCAGTCTAACAAGTTGCACTCCCGCCACTCCACATGATCCCAGCCGCGGACAACCAGATGAGTCAGCGATCACAGCGTGGATGACTGGACCTCAACCGGACTTGATGTTTTAGCGTCACTGCCAACAGAGAGAGGAGGGGGTGTGAGCGACACACTCACCGACCAGTTCAAGGCCGGCTTCCGTCGATATCCCACCGGCGTCGCCGTCGTCGCCGCCTCGACCGAGACCGGACCCGTCGGGGCAACCGTGTCGAGCGTGGCCTCGGTCAGCGCCAACCCGCCGATGCTGTCGTTCTCGGTCTCCCGGTCCGGGCGGTCCGGACCGGCACTCACCGGGAGCGACCGTCTCGCGGTGCACATCCTGACCGAGTCCCAGGCCGACGTGGCCGCCGCCTTCGCCGACCGGACTGCGCCGCGGTTCACGGTCGCCCAGGGCTGGACGCTCCCGCACGGGGAGCCGCCGGTACTGCACGACGCCGCGGCCAGCTTCTACGGGCGCGTGGCCCGCGTCATCCCCGCCGGCGAGGCGTGGCTGGTGCTGCTCGAGGTCGATGCGATCAGCCTCGGCGAGTCCACCGACCCGCTCCTGCACCACGACCGCAACTACTGGTCGCTCGGCCCCTCTGCCAGCACCCTCCCGCTCGACCGCATCCTGCCCGAGAAGGCTTCCTGACCGTCGGCCCCCGACGGTCGCTCCACCACACCACCGAGAGGAACCAAGAATGCGTCTGTTCGCTCCCACCATCGAGGTCTCGGCCCACTGCGACCTGCCCTGCGGCGTCTACGACCCCGCCCAGGCCCGCATCGAGGCCGAGTCCGTCAAGGC
>NZ_JBEORF010000008.1:0-182523 GCF_040302125.1 Nocardioides sp. NPDC127514
GTCGAGCCGCGAGGCCGCCTGCGGCCGAGCGTGTCGAGACCAACACGGTCCCCTCTGCGCTCGATCGGACCGTGTTGGTCTCGACACGCCTCCGCCTAGCGGCTCCGGCGGCTCGACCGACGGGGGTCAGGCCTTGATGGTCACCTTCTCCTCGACGTACGGCGGTGCCTCGGCGGCCTCGGCTTCGGCCGCCTCGGCGGCACGGGCCCTGCGCTTGGCGGCGACGGCCTTGAAGGGCCAGGTGAGGAGCTGGTCGAGGGTGATCCGGCCGGGGGCGACGAGGCCGAGCACGAGGGCGGCGGCACCGAGCGCGGCGGGGAGCTCCCAGCCGCCCTGGTCGACGAAGACCTCGGTGGTGCGGTGGGCGTACCAGATCGCTCCGGCCATCTGACCCGCCAGCAGCACGCCCGCGATCGGGGCGAACAGGCCGACCGCGAGCAGGGCGCCGCCGACGAGCTCGACGTAGGTCGCCACCTGAGCGGCGATCGCGGGCTCCGGGACCCCCAGGCCGCCCAGGAACTGCTCGGTGCCGGCGAAGCCCTGGTCGTACTTCTGCCAGCCGTGCGCGACGAAGATCCCACCGACCACCACACGGGCGGCAAGCAGCACGACGTCGTTGAAAAGTCCGGTGTAGGCGTTGCGCCCCACTCGACGACTCATGTCCGGTTCTCCTCTGGGTCAGGTCAGAAACAGGCCGCACACGGTAGCGATGTGGGGCCCGGACCGGTACCGCCCGGGGCTTCCTCTCAGCCGAAGGGGCTCTACCCAAACGGAAAGGCTGCTACGACCTCGTAGACCGGACGCTTCCTCGGCCCCTCGCCGAGTCGTGAGTGCACCAGCGCGAACGACGAGACGGTCCAGGTCGGGCCACGGTACGCATCGAGCAGCCGCACCCAGTTGCTGAGCTCCATCGGCGTCCCGGTCCGAGCGACCGTCAGATGGGGTCGGAAGCGGCCGCCGTCGACCTCGACCCCGGCCTTGACCAGGGCGTTCTTCGCGCCTGCCGCGGTCCGGTCGAGCTCCTCGGCGGCATCGGTCTCGACGCCCGCGTAGAGGACCTTGCCCTCGGCCACGTTGGGGAAGGCGCCGCCTCCGGTGACGGTCAGCTCGAAGGGCGTACGCCGCCCCGCGGCCGTCTCCAGCCGCTCGATCGCGTCATCGAGGGACCTGTCGGGGACGTGCTCGGCGAAGGCGAGCGTCAGATGGAGCTGGTCGGGCGCCGACCAGCGGAAGGCGGCCGCGTCGCGGCGTACGGACAAGAACTCGTCGAGATCCTCGATCACCGACTCCGGCGGGATCACCGCCACGAACATTCGATTCATCGATGTCCATTGTGCCCGGCTGCAGGGGCCGGGTCACCTGAGTTGTGTGCCGAGGAGATCACCGACGAGATAGGTGACCAGCATCGCGAGCAGGCCGCCGGCGACGTTGCGCAGGGCTGCCCGGAAAGGTGGCGCGTAGCCGAGGCGCGCGCTGGTCCAGCCGGTGACGGCTAGCGCGCCGGTGACCGTGAGGACGGTGCCCCAGATGCGGGCGCTGTCCGGGAGGAGCATGATCGACAGCAGAGGCAGCAACGCGCCGAGGGTGAACGACAGCATCGACGCCCAGGCTGCGGACCACGGCGAGGTGAGGTCGTCCACGTCGATACCGAGCTCGAGGACGGCGTGGGCGCGCAATGCGTCGCGATCCGTGAGCTGCTCGGCGACCTCGGCCGCGGTCTCGGGCTCCAGCCCCCGCTCGCGCAGGAACCCCTCCAGCTCGCGCAGCTCCTCCTCGGGCATGTCCCGCAGCTCGCGACGCTCCTTGGCGATCAGCGACTTCTCGGTGTCGCGCTGGGTCGAGACGGAGACGTACTCCCCCGCCGCCATGCTGATCGCGCCTGCCACCAGAGCGGCCACACCGGCGATGAGGATCGAGGCGTCGTCGGTGGTCGCCCCGGCGACACCCATCACGACACCGGCGGTGGAGACGATGCCGTCATTGGCGCCGAGGACGCCCGCGCGCAGCCAGTTGAGACGATTCTTCAGGCCCTCGGCCCGCTCCTCGGCGTCCCCGTGGCCCGCGTGGGCACCCTCACTGGGGAGCGTCACTGCTCGCCGCCGGGGACGGGCTCCTGTGGGTTCTCGCAGAAACGGACCGGGCCGCTCTCGCCGCCGTGGTACTCGTAGGTCTTGCCTGCGGCCTCGAGCACCACGCGTACGCCGTCGGTCAGCACCATCGTGTACATCTTCCCGGGCTCGGGGCAGCCGAGGCTGCCGTCGCGCCAGGTCACCTTGTCGTGGGAGACGACGGTGATCTCCTCGCTCTTCACCCCCTGACGCTTGGCCAGGTCGGCGATCGCGGCTGCGACCTTCGGGTCCTCGGCGGGCGTCGGGCTGGACGATGTGGGCACGTCAGACACGTTAGCGCCTGGGTCGGTCGCCTCGGAGCCACATCCGGCCATCGCCGGCGCCAGCGTCAGCGCCAGAACGGGCAGCAGGTACGCCGCGGGGCGGATCTTGCGCTTGCTCTTGTCGGTGCTGGTCTCGGTGGGGGTCATACCCATGGGTACGTCAGCGGTTCGAGGTTCGTTGCGCACGATCAGACCCCGAACCGCGTCACGCGCTCTCGCGTACGCCCGGCTCCGCGCCCCGCGTCGGCCTCGCCGTCCCAGGTGTAGACCTCGGTCCCGGTGATGAAGACGCGCTCGGCGCGGTGGTCGGTGTCGAGGGGGTCTCCGGACCAGATGACCACGTCGCCGTCGAGGCCGGGGGCGATCGCGCCGACGCGGTCGTCGAGACCGAGGAAGCTCGCCGGGTTCGTGGTGATCGCGGCCAGGGCCGTGTCGCGCGGCAGGCCGTCACGTACGGCGAAGGAGGCCTGGTGGACCAGGAAGTTGATCGGGATCACCGGGTGGTCCGTGGTGATCGCGACCCGCACGCCCGCGGCGGCCATCGCGGCGATGTTGCGGTTGGCCCGGTTGCGTACCTCCACCTTCGAGCGGCTCACGAACATCGGGCCGTAGATGACCGGGATGTCCTTCTCGGCGAGCACGTCGGCGAGCAGGTGGCCCTCGGTGCCGTGGTTGACGACGAGGCGGTAACCGAACTCCTCGCTGAGCCTGATCGCGGTGGCGATGTCGTCGGCGCGGTGGGTGTGCTGGTCCCAGGCGAGCTCGCCGGCGAGGACGCGGGCGAGGGTCTCCTTGCCGAGGTCGCGATCGAAGGGCTCACCCTTCTCCTCGGCGGCTGCCCTCTTGGCGGCGTAGTTCTGGGCCTCGACGAAGGCCTTCCGGATGATGTTGGCGACACCGAGGCGGGTCGAGGGAGTCTTGTTCTGATCGCCGTAGACGCGCTTCGGGTTCTCGCCGAGGGCGCTCTTGACCGAGACCGAGTCGGAGACCACCTGCTCGTCGATGGTCCGCCCGCCCCAGGTCTTGATCGCGACGGTCTGGCCGCCGATCGGGTTGCCGGACCCGGGCTTGATCACCGCCGTGGTCACCCCGCCGGCGAGGGCGTCGCGGAAGCCCTCGTCCTCGATGTTGATGGCGTCGATCGCCCGCAGGCCCGCGCCGTCGGGGTCGGTCATCTCGTTGGTGTCGTCCCCGGCCCAGCCCTCGCCCTGCTCATGGGTGCCGATGTGGCCGTGGCCCTCGACGAACCCCGGGAGCAGCCACTTCCCTTCCGCGTCGATGATCTCGATGCCCTCGGGGATGGCGACGTCCGCGCCGACGGCGGTGACCACGCCGTCCTCGATCACGACGGTGCCGTTCTCGATCGGCTCCGCCGAGACCGGGACCACGTACGCATGGGTGATGGCGACAGAGGAACGCTGAGTCATGGCCGTCATCATGCCCGGCTCGGACGGGCGACGGGCTGGAAGAGGGAGGCATAGGCCTTCGCGGCGGTCACCAGCTCGGTGACCGCGACGCTCTCGTCGGGTCGGTGGGCCTGCTCGGCGACGGAGCCGGGGCCGAGCACGACGACCGGGATGCCCGCGCTCGCGACGAAGCCGCCGTCGCAGGCGGCGGTCCAGCCGGTCGGGGCAGCTGCGGGTGCTCCGGCTGCGGCCAGTGCGGCGGCGACGTCGTCGACAATCGGATCGTCGACCGGGGTCTCGAAACCGGGCATGTCCATGGTCATCCGGACGTCGACGGCGAGGCCGCGTCCGGCGAGGTCGAGCGCGGCCAGGCGGCTCTCGACGTCGTTCCGTACGTCGCTCGCGGACTCGCCCGGGAGCAGGCGGCGGTCCGCGGTGATCCGGCAGTGCGCGGCGACGGTCGAGGTCGCCTGGCCGCCCTCGATGGTGCCGACGCTCCAGGTCGCCGGGCCGCACAGCGGGTGTGGGCTCGCAGCCAGCTCGTCGTGCCAGCGCTCGATCTCGGCGATCACCTGGGCCATGCCGTGGATCGCGTTGCGACCGTCGGACGGGTTGCCGGAGTGGGCGGCTCTGCCGGTGAGGTCGATCTCGAGGTAGGCGTCGCCGCGGGCCGCGATCACCGGCTGCAGGCTGGTCGGCTCGACGACCAGGCAGGCGATGTGATGATTTGTCGACAATCCGCGGACGAAGTGGCGGATGCCGAGGCCGAGCTCTTCCTCGTCGACGAGCACGGCGAGGGTGATCGGTGGCCGGTCGGCGGTGTTGTCGACTGTGGACAATGCGACGATCGCCGCTGCCAGGCCGCCCTTGGTGTCCGCGCTGCCTCGCCCGTGCAGCCGCCCGTCGCGTACGTCACCGGAGAACGGGTCGCCGCTCCAGCCGTCGCCCGGCGGCACCACGTCGGAGTGGCTCACGATCAGCAGCCCCGGCCCGGGACCGCTGCCGACCCGCGCGATCAGGTTCGCGCGCCCGGGCGCGACCTCCTCGAGGGTCACCTCGAAGCCGCGCCGACGGCACTCCTCGGCGTGCACCGCGACCGTCGCGGCCTCCTCCCCCGGCGGGTTCTGACCGCGGGCGCGCACCAGCCGCTGGGCGAGCGCGACGACCTCGTCGGCATCGACCGAGGTCACCGGCCCTCCCGGCCGAGACGATCGACCGCTCGCCGGAGCCGGGCGATGCCCTCGGCGATGCGCTCGGGTGGGGTGGAGGCGAAGCAGAGGCGCATCGCGTGCGGGAAGAGCCCGCCTGGCGAGAACGCGTTGCCCGGGATCAGCGCGACGCCCTCGGCGAGGGCGACCTCGAACAGTGCGGTGGTGTCGACCGGCGGGTCGAAGGCGACCCAGAGGAAGAAGCCACCGTCGGGGTCGGTCCACGTCGCCTGGCCGTCGAAGTGTTCGGTCAACGCTGCGCGCATCGCCTCCTTCCGCTCCTTGTAGACAATCCGCTGATCGGCCACATGGGCGTCGAACCCGCCGGAGTCGAGGAACCAGGCGAGCTGACGCTGCGCCGGCAGGTTGGTGCACGTGTCCATCGCCTGCTTGGCGTTGATCAGCAGCTGCCCCAGCGACGGGTCGGCGTCGACCCAGCCCACCCGCAGCCCCGGCGCGACGGTCTTGGAGAAGGTGCGCACCGAGAAGACCAGCGGGTCACCCTCGGCCAGCTCGTGCAGCGTCGGCAGCGGGTCACCGGCGAACCGCAGCAGCCCGTAGGGGTCGTCGTCGATGAGCATCGAGCCCCACGCGCGGGCGAGCTCGATGAGCCGGATCCGGCGCTCCAGCGACAGGGTCGCCCCCGACGGGTTCTGGAAGGTCGGGATGGCGTAGATCGACTTCGGGCGGCGGCCGGTGCGGCGTACCTCTGCCTCCAGCCGCTCGACGTCGAGGCCCTCCTCGTCGACCGGGATCTCGAGGAGGTCGGCCGAGTACGAGAGCGCGGTCGCGCTGCCGTTGGTGTAGGTCGGTGCCTCGACGACGACCAGGTCGCCGGGGTCGGTGAAGAGCTTGTGGACGAGATCGAGACCCTGCATCCCGCCGGAGGTGATGGTGAGCCGGGCGCAGGTGGTCTCGTCGCTGGTGCCGGCCAGCTGGGCAAGCAGCGCCTCACGCAGCGCCGGATCCCCCTCGGTGGCGGCGTAGTCGAAGGCGTGCGACTCCAGCGGCACCGCGGCCAGCGCGGCGGCCGGGATGGCGTCCTGGGCCGGGCTGCCCATGGCGAGGCGGACGATGTCATGGGTCTGCTCGGCCAGCAGCGACGTGCTGGAGTCGATCACCGAGCCCACGAGGTGCTCGCTGCGCGCTGCCAGAGGCAGCCGGATGTCCGTGCGGATTGTCGACATTCGACATTCCCTCCTAGGTGGACTACTCGTTGACGATCAGCTGACGCGGCATCGAGGTCAGCGGCTCGGGCAGGTGCTCGGTGACCAGGACCGACTCGGAGAGCTCATAGGCCCAGCCATCCATCCACATCCCGAGGATCACATGGAAGGCCATCCCGGGCTCGAGAACCGTCTCCTCGCCGGCCCGGAGGCTGACCGTCCGCTCGCCCCAGTCGGGCGGGAAGCCGATGCCGATCGAGTACCCGATCCGGGAATCCTTGCTGAGCCCGTGGGCGGCGATCACCCGGATGAAGGCGGCATGTACGTCGGCACCGGCCGCCCCCGGTTTCATCGAGCCGAGCGCGGCCTCCATGCCCTCGGCCGTCGCGGTGGCGCAGTCGAGGAGCTTGGCCGACGGTGGCCCGAGGCAGACGGTCCGGGCGAGCGGGGCGTGGTAGCGGTTGCGTACGCCGGCGAGCTCGATCGTGGTCGCCTCACCTCGCCGCAGGACCCTGTCGGTCCAGGTCAGATGGGGCGTGTCGGCGCTGACGCCGGTCGGCAGCAGCGGCACCAGCGCCGGGTAGTCACCACCGACCCCGCCGACGCTGACCGTCTGCGCCGACTGGATGTCGGCCACGACGTCGCACTCGCGCCGCCCCGACCGCACCCCCGCGAGGGCCGCCGTCATCGCCCGCTCGGCGACCACGCCCGCGGCTCGCATCTCGTCCTGCTCGGCCGGCGACTTCACCAGGCGCACCCAGTTGACCAGCTCCTCGCTGTCGACGATCCGCGCGTGCGGCAGGGCTCGCTGCACGGCCAGGAAGCCGCGTACCGGCAGATAGTGGGCGTCGAGCTCCATGGCGACGACCGTGTCAGGACTGTCGACAAATAGATTTAGCTCCCGCGCCCGCGCGGCGATGTGGTCGTAGGGATGGACGTCGGGCCGGTGGACCAGCTCCTCCGGATAGGCGTGGATCCGCTCCTCCGGCAGCACCGCCGTGTGCCGGGCACCGTGCGCGTCCATCGCCCGCAGGAACAGATGTGGCTCACCACGAGCCGGCACCACCGCACACTGCGGCACGTAGAAGGACCAGGCGTTGTAGCCGGTCAGGTAGTAGAGGTTCGCCGGGTCCGCGACCACCAGCGCCGCCCAGCCCCGCTCCGCCATCCGCTGCTGGACCCTCCCCAGCCGCTCCGCGAACTCCTCGGGGCCGAAGACGCTCACCACACCAACACCGTTCCCGCCATCCGATCATCGTGACGGAGCCCGCTGATTGTTGACAATAGACAACCCGAGATTTCGAGCGGTCGTAGCGTCGCCGAAACACCGGGAAATACGCCGACGGGCGCCCACCCGAAGGTGGACGCCCGTCAGCGACGTACGAGCAGAGAGAACTCAGAAGCCGAGCTCGCGGCCGATGAGCTCCTTCATGATCTCGTTGGAACCGGCCCAGATCTTCGTGACGCGGGCGTCGCGCCAGGCGCGGGCGACGCGGTACTCGTTCATGAAGCCGTAGCCGCCGTGGATCTGGACGCAGTGGTCGAGAACCTCGGACTGCGCCTGCGAGGACCACCACTTGGCCTTGGACGCCTCGACCGGGGTGAGCTCACCGCGGGCGTGCGCCGCGACGCACTTGTCGACGTACGCCTCGGCGACCTCGATCTGGGTGACCAGCTCGGCGAGGAGGAACTTGTTGTGCTGGAAGGCACCGATGGACTGGCCGAAGGCCTTGCGGTCCTTGGCGTACTGCACGGTCTCGAGCAGGATCTGCTTGGCCTGCGCCACGTTGGCGACGGCGCACGAGACGCGCTCCTGTGGAAGCTCCTCCATCATGTGGATGAAGCCGCGGTTGAGCTCGCCGATGATCTCGGCGTCGGTGACGCGTACGTTCTCGAAGAAGAGCTCGGCGGTGTCGGACTCCTCCATGCCGACCTTGTCGAGCTTGCGGCCGCGCGAGAAGCCCTCCTTGGTCGCCTCGATCGCGAAGAGGGTGATGCCCTTGGCGCCCTTCTCCGGGTCGGTGCGGACCGCGGTGATGACCAGGTCGCAGGAGTAGCCGTTGGTGATGAAGGTCTTGGAGCCGTTGATGACCCACTCGTCGCCGTCGCGGACCGCGGTGGTCTTCAACGCGGCCAGGTCGGAGCCGCCGGACGGCTCGGTCATGCCGATGGCGAGCAGGATCTCACCGGAGGCCACGCCCGGGAGCCAGCGCTGCTTCTGCTCCTCGGTGCCGAGGCGGACCAGGTAGGGCGCCGTGATGTCGGAGTGGATGCCGACGCAGGTCGGGTAGGCCGCGCCGATCTTGGCGAGCTCCTCGGCGAGGACCGCGTTGAAGCGGAAGTCGTCGGCGCCGGCGCCGCCGTACTCCTCCGGGATCGCGAGACCGAGGAAGCCGTTCTCGCCAGCCTCCAGCCAGAACTCGCGGGGCAGCGCCTTGTCGGCGATGTGCTTGTCGGTGTGGGGCTTGACCGAACGCTCCAGCCACTGCTGGACGGAGGCTCGGAAGTCCTCGTGGTCTTCCTCATAGTGGTCGCGCTTCAGCATGCGTCGGAGTCTACGACGCAGTGGTTACTCGGTGGTAACCACTGTTCATCTGGTGATCCGGACCGGCGTACGCCAGGCCACCACCAGCAGCGGAACCGAGACGACCAGGCCGACGACGAAGACGACATGCAGCGCCGGCGCGAGGACATCAGCAGGCAGTGCCTCGAGCGGGGGCACCTCTCCCCCGGCGTACTCACGCCTGACCAGGCCGTTGGCGACCGCCCCGAAGAGCGCGACGCCCAGCGCCGAACCGACCGAGCGGGCGAACATGTTGGACCCGGTCGCCACCCCGCGCACCTCCCAGTCGACCGCCGACCCGGCCGCGACGACGCCCGGGTTGACCGACCAGCCGAAGCCGAGGCCGAGTACGAAGCACGGGATCGCCAGGTGCCAGATCGACGAGTTCTCGCCGACCGTGACCAGCACCAGTCCGCCGACGATGACCAGCAGCGCACCGAGCCCGACGGCGGTCCGAAAACCCCGAGACAGGTAGATCCGGCCGGCCGTGGCGGCGGCGATCGGCCAGCCGATGCTCATCCCGGCGAGCGCGAACCCGGCCACCAGCGCCGAGTGACCGAGCACGCTCTGGGCATAGAGCGGGACGTACGTCGTCAGCCCGAGCATCACCACGCCGACGATCAGGCTGGCGGCGTTGGCCGGCGCGAGGACGCGATGGCTGAGGACCCACGGCGGCAGGACCGGGTCGGCGGCACGGCGCTCGACGAACCCGAAGGCCACGAGGGCCGCGGCGCCGACCGCGAAGATCAGGTACGACGGCCAGGAGGCCCACGCCCAGGCGTGCCCGCCCTCGAGCAGACCGAGCAGCAGCGCGATCCCGCCGACCGTCAGCAGTCCCGCGCCTGCCCAGTCGATGGCCTGACCGTCGACGGCCGCCGGACGGTCCTCGCGGAAGTGCCGCAGCAGCCACATCGCGACCGCCCCGACCGGCAGGTTGATCAGGAAGATCAGCCGCCAGTCGAGGTAGTCGGCGAAGAGGCCGCCGAGCGTCGGCCCGACGATGGCGGCGGTGGCCCAGACCGAGGCGACGTACGACGTCGCGACCGCGCGCTCCTCCAGCGTGTAGATGTCGGAGACGATCGTCATCGCCATCGGCTGGATCGCCCCGGCACCGATGCCCTGGATCGCCCGGAAGACGATCAGCGCGGTCAGCGACCATGCCAGACCGCAGAGCAGCGACCCGACCAGGAAGGCCACGATCCCGGCGATCATCACCGGCTTACGCCCGAGCCGGTCGGCGACCTTGGCATAGAGCGGCGTCGTCACCGCGGTGGCCAGCACGTAGATCGAGAAGAGCCACGGGAACTGCTCGAAGCCGCCGAGGTCCTTGACCACGCTCGGCACCGCCGTCGCCAGGATCGTCATGTCGATCGCGACCAGGCTGAGCGACACCATCACGGCGAGCAGGATCGGTCCGCGCTCGCTACGAAGTCCTACCGAGCTGCGCGTTGGTCTGGTCGTCGAGGTGGGCACATTACTTAGCAATCCTCACGACCGCCCGTTCATTCCTTTGCCCGAACGCGAGCCGCGATGCGTACGTCCAGGTCGGCGAGCTCATCGAGGATGTCGCCCGCGCCCCACACCTGGTTGCGGGTGCGGTTGGTGAGCGGGCGGATGATTCCTGCACCACGGAGGCGGTCGATGACCCGATGTGTGGTCGCAACGGAGAGGCCCAGATCGTCCTCGACGTCCTCGGTGGTGACCACGGGCTCCTCCGCCAGCTTGTCCAACAGCGACTCGGCCGCACTGGCCCTGCTCGGCCTCACCCGCTCACGCCAGTCGCTCGGCAGCTCAGCCAGTCGGGACGCCGTCACCTTCGACTCCTCAGCGGCGACCGTCGACGCGGTCGCGATGATGCTGATGATCGGCTCGGTGTCGCCCGCGTGGAAGTCGTTCAACGCCTGGAAGTAGGCACTGCGACGAGCTGCCAGAGCGGAGGCGACCGGGATGGTCACGGAGCGAGCGATGCCGCGACGACGTACGACTGCCGCGGCAAGCGCTCGACCGATGCGGCCGTTGCCGTCGGTGAACGGATGGATGGCCTCCAACTGCGCGTGCGCGATCGCGGCCTGCGGAATCACCGCGATGTCGTCGCGGGTCGCGAAGTCGATCAGGTCCTTCATCAGGCCGGGGACACGGTCCGGTGGCGGAGGCACGTAGATCGCGCCCCGAGGCGAGTGGTCACTGCCCCCGATCCAGTTCTGCATGTCACGCCAGCGCCCGGCGTACGGCCCATCGATGGGGTCGTCACGCATCAGTCGCCGATGCGCGTCCAGGAGCGTCTCGAGATCGAGCGGACCGGAGACGAGCCGGTCCAGAGCGCCGGTGGCACGGACCATCGAGAGCGCAGACGAGTTCGACTTCGCGCCATGCAGAGCACGGACATAGTCCTCGACCGAGGCGATCTCGTGCTCGATCTTCGACGACGCGATCGACTCGGCACGCAGGAGCATCGTCGCCAACGGGCGAAGCTGAGGGCCATGGGTGGCGTCCAGCGACGCGATCGCTCGAATTGCGTCGTCGCACTCGGCAGCCACGCCGGGCGGGACACTCAGGCCGACACCGGAGATGCGCGCGGGGATACTGACCGTCACCTCTGCCAGCCGACGGTCCTCGATAGTGCCGCCTTTGACGCTCTGGCGCCACGGCATGACGACACGCTCCGCCGCTGGAATCAACGTCGCGCCGCGCTCGATCATGAGAAGAGCGTACGCGTTATTCTCACTTTTCCCTGAAAAGTGAGAATAACGGCAGAGATGTTCTCACTTTTCCAGCTCGGCGAGGTCGAAGACTTCGCCGGCGGCGGGCTCCTCGACCTGGAACTCCTTGTCGAAGTCGGAGAAGATGAGCTCGCCGGAGCTGCCCTGGGTCCACTTCACGATCCGATGGGGCTCGGAAGCCAGGACGTACGTCCGGCTCTCGGTCTCGCCGTGGGTGACGTCGAGACGGACCGCGGGGCCGTCGGCGGCCATCGCCGGGCCGATCGCCTGGGCCTCGGCCTCGGGCGGGACCATCTGGGCGGTGAGGCTGTCGATGCTGCAGAAGGCACGCAGGCTGGCCAGCTCGCCCTCGAGCTCGACCCACTTCTTTCCGACGCGCTTGGCGATGCGCTCGCCCTCGCCCTTGGCCGGCGCGATGGCCTTCCAGAACTCCTTGTCGCCCTGGTACCAGGCCGAGCCGTCGATGGAGCGCAGCGAGATCTGGCCGTCGCCGATGCTGACCTTGCCGACGCAGGCGTCGTCGGCGGAGACATCGAGGTCGACGGTGATCTTGGTGCCCTCCGAGTCGAGGACGTCACCCTCGACGTGCACGGTCTTGATGTCGTGCATCGCGGTGCGGGCGTCCTCGGCGATCTGGTTGCCGGGCTCCTTCGCGTAGTCACGCGCCTGGGACAGCGATCCCTCCTCGTCCCCACAGCCGGCGAGAGCGCTGGTCAGCGCGACGATGAGGGCGGTCGTGGGCACGGCATGGCGAAACACGCGGCCTATCGTGACAGAGTTTACGAACGGGTCAACGCGCAAGGGCCTGTACGTCGGCAACCCACTCGGGCACCAGCTTGCCGGCGGGCCCGTGACGGGCGTCGTCGAAGAGGTGCGAGGTCTCGGACGGGTCCAGGTTGAGCTCGAGGGTCTTGGCCCCGGAGCGGGCCGCCATGCGTACGAAACCGGCGGCCGGATAGACCGCGCCGCTGGTGCCGATCGCGACGAAGAGATCGGCCTGGGCGAGTGCGCGCTCGACCAGGTCGAGGTCGTAGGGCATCTCGCCGAACCACACCACGTCGGGCCTCAGGGTGTCGTTGCCGCAGCCCGGGCAGGCAGGGGCGTCGGCGAGGTCGTCGTCCCAGGCGAACCGGCCCTGACAGGAGTCGCAGAGGGCCGAGAGCAGCTCGCCGTGCATGTGCACCACCCTGCGGGAGCCGGCGCGTTCGTGCAGGTCATCGACGTTCTGGGTGACCACCAGCAGGTCGTCGCCGAGGACCTGCTCGAGCCTGGCCAGCGCGATATGGGCCGGGTTGGGCACCACCGCACGCAGCTCCCGGCGGCGGTCGTCGTAGAACCGATGGACCGTCGCGGGATCACGATGGAACGCCTCGGGCGTCGCCACGTTGTCGACGTGGTGACCCTGCCAGAGCCCATCGGCATCCCGGAAGGTCGCGAGACCGCTCTCGGCGGAGATCCCGGCTCCGGTGAGCACGACAACTTTCACAAGGATTCAGGCTAGCGACGTTGACGAAACATCCGCTGCCCCCTGACCGCGGTTTTGGTCACCCGATCGGTATTTGTGATCGAACCGAGGCCGTGCCGACGCCGGCCGAGGAGGGTATGGACTTTTACTGTAAAGGCCCCTTACTGTAATTCGGGTTCCTACAGTTCCCCACTCGGGAGGTCCCATGCTGACCAGACGATCTGTACTCGCCGCCACCTCTGCCGCCTTCGCCGTCCCCCTTCTCGGCGGAACGAGCTGGCAGGCCGCGCAGGCCATGCGCCCGCAACGGATCGGAGCCCAGGCCACGATCCAGCTCCGCTTCGTCAACCGCACCGGCGCGTACGACAACGCCTCCATCCACTTCTACATCGTCGGCACCAACCTGGCGACGGGCGAGCAGTCCCGGGTCACGCCGGAGGGCACACTCGTGCCCGTCTCGCTCGCCGACAACGGCGCCGACGGGTACGCCGACTACGCGATCCCGTTCTCCGGGAGCGGGGACACCCTCTCCCAGATCCCCGCCGACATGTCGGGACGGATCTACTTCTCGCTCGGCGACAAGCTGAAGTTCAAGGTCAACGAGGGCAACGCGCTCGCCTACCCGGCGGCGTGGGTCGAGTCCGACCCGAGCTACGGCGTGCTCCACGACTGCGTCGAGTTCACGTACAAGAGCGGCCGGATCTACTGCAACACGACCATGGTCGACATGTTCAGCGTCCCGCTCTCGATCGCGCTGACCGGCGAGGAGTCCCCCACCACCGGCACCCTCGTCGAGGGCGGTCGCGCGAAGATCTTCTCCGCGGTCTCAGCCTCCCCCGACTTCGCGTCCCTCGTCGTCGACGACCGCCGGATCATCGCGCCGGGGCACGGGCTGGACGCGGGGAAGTTCTCCGCGACGTTCTTCGACTCCTACATAGACCAGGTCTGGTCGAAGTACGCCTCCGAGTCGCTCGTCGTGAAGGCCAACAACACCACCTTCACCGGCCGGGTCAGCGGCGACCAGTTCGTCTTCGACGGCGGCGTCAAGGCGTTCAGCCGGCCCACGACCCGGGACGTGCTCTTCTGCGACGGCGCGCTGGCCGCTCCCAACGACGGGATCACCGGTCCCGTCGCGGCCGTGCTCGGCGCGGGCTTCAACCGGACCACCCTGCTCGCCTCCGCCGACCAGCCCACCGGCGACCCCGGCGGCTTCTACCAGGGCGATCCGGTCCATGCGTACTGCAAGGCGATGCACGACAACACGGTCGACGGGAAGGCCTACGGGTTCGCCTTCGACGACGTCGGCGGCTTCGCGTCGTACGTCGAGGACAACGCCTCCGAGATGACGGTGACGCTGACTCCGTTCTGAGGCCGGGCGCAGATCCCCTCTATCGGGGAGCGCCGGCTCGACTCGCCCACCGCGCCACGAGGGCCCGTACGGTCGCACCATGTCGTACGTCGTCCTCGTGGCGTGGCTCGTCCAGGCAGCGGTCGGAGTCCTGCTGCTGACGGGCTGGTTCCGGCATGGCCGCGTCCGGTCGCCGGTGGTGCTCACCCACGTCGGGCTCTCCGTCCTGGGCGTCGCCTGCTGGACGACGTACGTCCTGGTCGACCAGGTCCTCTGGGCGTGGGCCGCGCTCCTGCTCATCACCATCGGCAACGGCTTCGGCGACAACATGCTGCTGTGGCGTACCCGGCGGATGGGCGGCAGCCACCTCTCCACGGTCAACGCCTACAAGGTCGCCCTCCGCTCGATGTTCAAGGGCCGGCTCCCGCTCCGGGTCAGCTTCCATGCGATGTTCGCCGGGGTCGTCTACTTCTCCACCCTGGCCGTCTGCGTCGTCGCGACCGTCTCCTAGGCCGTTCGGGCGTGCGGAGCACCGTGCGGCCGGGATACTGATCCCATGGGTGCGGGTGGGGCGGTTCTGATCATCGTCGTCGGGGCTGTTCTGCTGTTCATCGTGGCGATCGGGGTGATCCTGCTCGTGGCCGCCGGGGCGGTACGGCTGTCGGGCAACAACCCGAAGCCGCTGGCCTGGTCCGGCGTCGGCGTGCTCGCGGTGCCGGTGCTCTTCATCGCCACGCTCGTCGTGTGGGCCCAGGTCACCCGCGACCCCGACACCATCGAGCTCGACCTGCGCGAGCCGATCCAGCTCTCCAGCCTGCCCGAGGACAACGAGGAGTTCCCGGGGATGCGCGACTACGACAGCGACCGGATCGACCTCGTGCTGCCCGACGGCGACCGCTTCGAGGCCGAGGTCGACGGGGTGCTGGTCTGGTCCGACGACGGGTACGTCACCCGGGTCACCTTCGACCGGCGAGCCCGCGAGGAGGGCGAGGCCGAGACCCTAGGCGCCACCTGGGAGGCCGAGCTGGACGGCTCCGGCACCGTCCAGCTCGAGCCGGACTACTCCGACCACGGGCGGGTCCGGGGCGAAGTGCTCACCGAACCCGCCCTGTAGGCACAGCTCAGCTGAACTGGGTCCGGAGCTTGGCCCGGGCCAGGGCCCGAGGTGCGGTCTCGGGGAGCAGGCAGAGGCAGACCAACGAGAGTGCGCACGTGGCGGCCAGGTAGTAGCCGACGTACGTCGCCTCGCCGGTGCCCGCCATGATCCGGTTCGCGATCAGCGGCGAGATGCCGCCGCCGAGCACCGCGCCGACGTGGAAGGAGACGCCCATCCCCGACTGGCGCTGGTCGCGCGGGAAGAGCTCGGTGAAGAAGGTGTACATCGGTCCGAAGAGGATCCCGGTGGTGGTGAACCCGATGATCATCGCGGCGGCCACGCCGGCCACGCTGCCCGCCTCGGCGAGGTGGAAGATCACCAGCGCCGACGCGATCGAGCCGGCCGCACCGACCATCATCACCGGCCGGCGACCGAGCCGGTCGGCAGCCCAGGCGGAGAGTACGTTCGCGACCGCGTGCATCACCAGGGCGGCGATGCTGGCGTTGACGATGGGCTGACGCGGCAGGCCGAGGCCCTCGGGGGCGGCCGCGGTGGCGTACGAGAGCATGAAGATGGCGAGAGCGAAGGTGCTCGAGTTCAGGCCGATGTTGACGCCGGCGGCGAGCACGACGCGACGCCAGTTGGTCTTGAGGACGGCCAAGACCGGGAGCTGGTTCTTCAGCGTCTCGCCCTCCTCGCGCATCATTCGCTGGAAGACCGGGCTCTCCGAGACGCCGCGGCGGATCCAGATGCCGAGGAACAGCACCACACCACCGATGAGGAACGGGATCCGCCATCCCCAGCTCTCCACGCTGGCAGCGGGGAGGAGCAGCACCGCCGCGAAGGCGAGGTTGGCCAGGATCGACCCGATCGGCGACCCGAGCGCCACGAAGACGCCGTACCTGGCCCGCTTGTCGTCGGGGGCGTGCTCGATCGCGAGCACCGCCGCGCCGCCGGTCTCCCCGCCCCGGCACAGGCCGTGCACCATGCGGAGCAGCACCAGCATGATCGGCGCGGCGACGCCGATCTGGGCGTAGGTGGGCAGCATGCCCATGACCATCGTGGCGACGCCCATACCGATGAACGTCATCAGCAGCGCGGACTTACGGCCGTACCGGTCGCCGACCCAGCCGAAGAGCACCGCACCGACCGGTGCCATCAGGAAGCCGATGGCGAAGGTGGCCAGGCCCATGAAGGTGCTGAACCAAGGGTTGTCGGTCCGGAAGAAGGTGTCGGTGAAGACGAGTGCGGTCGCCGTCCCGTAGATGGCGAAGTCGTAGAACTCCAGAGAGGTTCCGACGCCGCTGGCGAAGGCGAGGCGGGCGACGCCGCCCTTGGTGGAGGTCAGATCCGATCCGTCGGTGTCGACGCGGGATGTCGTGGTCATGACTGTCCTGTCGGTAAGGCGCGAGGGCCAGATCATCCCCCAACCGCACGGCATCGTGCGACTGCGGATGTGCTCCGACCCTCGCGAGGGGGTGGTTCCACGCTAGGAACGTTGGCGCCCGGGCTCCATTGGCATTGACCGCAGCCCGTTGAGGGTTTCCCCTACCGGCGATGGCGTCAGTACAGCTCGATGACGAGCTTCGAGCTCTTCGCCCGGGAGACGCACAGCGCCATCTGGTCGCCGGCTTCCTTGTCGGCCGCGGAGAGGCAGTTGTCCCGATGGTCGGGGACGCCGTCGAGGACGCCGGAGACGCACGAGCCGCAGATCCCCTCCTCGCAGGACTTGAACACGTCGATCCCGTTGTCGGTCAGCACCGACAGGATCGAGCGGTCGGCGGGGATCTCGAAGGACTCCCCGGTATCGAGCTCGACCGTGAACGAGTCGTCCTCGGAGGTGTCGATCTCGGCAGCCTCGAAATGCTCGACGTGTACGTTGCGCTCGCCCACCACGGGCGTGGCCACCGCGGTCACCTGCTCCATGAATCCGGTCGGGCCGCAGGTGTAGACGTGGCTGCTCGCGGTCATCGTCTCGAGCGCGTCGCGCAACACCGTGCTCTGGTCGCCACGAGGTACGCCGAGGTGGATCTCGACGTGAGCAGCGAAGTCGGCGTCCTCGAGCAGGTCCAGAAAGGCGGCATGCTCACGAGACCGGGCGAAGTAGACCAGCCGGAACTCCTCGCCACGCTCGTACAGCTCGTAGGCGAGGCTCAGCATCGGCGTGATCCCGACGCCTCCGGCGACCAGCAGGTGCTGGTCGGCGCCCTCGACGACGGCGACGAGGTTGCGCGGCTCCCCGATGGCGAGGACGTCGCCGACTCCCACCTGATGCAACGCCGTGCTGCCGCCGCGCGAGTCCGGCTCGAGCTTGACCGCGATCAGCTGCGAATCGCTCTCGGACGGCGGGCTGCACAGCGAGTACTGGCGCAGCACGCCGGTCGGGCCGACCACGTCGATGTGGGCACCGGCCCGGTACGGCTCGAATCTCCGGCCGTCCTCACGGACGAGCCGCAGCGTACGGATGTGCGGGGTCTCGACCCCGATATGAGTGACACGCACCTTGATGTCGGTCATCGATCTGCTCCTCTCGGTGGTGATCAGCGCACGTAGAGGCCACCGTTGGCGTCCCAGCACGCTCCGGTCACCGAGGCCGCGCCGGGCGAGGCCAGCAGCGCGACCATCTCGGCGATGAACTCGGGGCTGCCGAGCCTGCCCACGGGGATGGTCTCGGCGAACCGGTCGAGGTTGTCCTCGCCGACGATGCGGCGTACGACGGGGAGGTCGAGCGGTCCGGGCGAGACGGCGTTGACGGTCACTCCGGAGCTCGCGAGCTCACGGGCGAACACCTTCGTGGCCGCCAGCACCGCGCCCTTGGAGGACGCGTAGTGACCGCCGGTGGCGGTGCCGCCGTTCTGGCCGGCGAGGGATCCGAGGTTCACGATCCGGCCGTAGCCGGCGGCGGCCATGTGCCGTCCGAAGACCTGGCACGCGGCGAAGGTGCCGCCGATGTTGACCGCCAGCACCGAGGCGAGCTCCTCGGGCGAGATCTTCAGCAGCGGCGTCGACTGGGTCCGGGCGGCGTTGTTCACCAGGACGTGTACGTCGCCCCAGCTCTCCAGCAGCGTGGTCAGCAGACCCTCGATCGCCTCCCGGTCGGTGACGTCGAGACCGTACGCACGGGCGTTCTCGCCCGTGCCGTCCAGGTCGCCGGCCACCGTCGCCGCGGCGGCTTCGTCGATGTCGACGACGGCCACACGGTGACCGGTGCGGTGCAGGTGAGCGGCGATCACCGCCCCGAGGCCGTTACCGGCACCGGTGACGACAGCGACCGGCCGGCTCTCGGACCGCGACGTCACAGCAGGAACCCGGCCGCCGGGACGGCGGCCTCGCTGTCGACCAGGCGGATGACCTTGAGCACGATCAGATCCTCGGCCGGGGCGGAGCCCAGCCGGATCCGGTACTCCACGTCGCCGGCCCACAGATCATGCCGGCCACGCTTGAACGCGACCAGCACCTGGGAGGCGCGCAGCACGACCTCGGCGTCGGAGACCTGGACGGGCAGGAACCGGGAGACGGTGCGGGTGGTCGTCGCCGAGTCGACGGCGGCAAGGGCGTACCCCTCGGTCATCCGGGTGACGCGCATCGCGCGCATCCGAGCGTCGTCGTAGACCATGTTCAACGTGTTGTCGAAGTCCGTCGTGGTCGGGTCGATCGGGATGACGTAGTGCCCGTCATCGGCATAGAGCGCATTCCACGCGTCGTACTCCTTGCGGTCGAGCAGGTCGGCCTCTCGCCAGGCGAGCTCGATGCCGCGCAGCACGCGCGGGTCCGCCAGCGACGTGGCAGCCGTGTCGGTGCGGGTGTCGGGGAGGGTCTCAGTCATCGCTCATCATCTGCTTCCACTGGGCGTACGCAGCGCGCATCCCGGTCTCGTCGGTGACATGTGAGGTCGGCCAGCCCTCGGGGCTCGGCTTCTCCCGAGCCACGCCGCGGTTGACCAGGATCGGCATCTCGGGCGCACCCTGCGCGCCCCGCTGGACCCGGTCCCATCCCTCCGCGTCGTCGGGGGTGCCGAAACCGAACGGCCCCTGGAAGTGCTCGTGCACCCGCAGCCGGGCGCGGTTCACCGGGCCGACGACCTCGTCGGGGCCGTCGGGGCCGATCGCGACGTGCTCGATGACCGTCTTGTCGACGGAGATCGGCCGCAGGACCCGGAAGAACGCCGCGGACATGGAGACGTTCGGGAAGAGGTTGAGGTTGAACCCGGTGCCGTGCATGGCCAGGACCACCTTGCGGATCGCCGAGTCGGACAGGCCGGCCTTCCGCAGGTCGGCGATCAGCCCGTCGAACCGGTCCTGGAGCTTCTCGGTGCCGTCGTCGGCGTCGAGGTCGGAGTGCTCGGGCACCATCTGCATGACGCTGTGACCGTTGCCGAGGTCGTGCGTGATCGCCTCGGGGTCGGTCATGAACGACATCATGTCGGCGGTCTCGGCGTCGACCGACGCCATCCAGGAGCGGTGCACGATCGGGAAGTGGTAGCCGTCGGTGGTGTTCTCCAGCTGGATCTTCCAGTTGCCTCCGAAGGTGAACTGGTGGGTGCCGAGCACCTTGACCGGGTAGCCGCCACCCTGCTTCATGAACCGGTCGATCCACACCTTCACGTCGCCGAGGAACTCCTCGAGCGGCTCGATGTCCTCGTCGAGGGTGGCGAAGACCATGCCGCCGTACGACTCGGTGCGCAGCCGCTTGAGCGAGAGCTCGCTCTTGTCCAGGACACCCTCGTAGCCCTCCGGGTAGGGGATGCCGCGCAGCTTGCCGTCGAGGCTGTAGGACCAGGCGTGATAGGGACAGGTGAAGCCGTTGGCCTCGCCGGTCCGCTTCTCGCACAGGCTCGCCCCACGGTGGCGGCAGCGGTTGACGAGGGTGTGGACAGCGCCCTTGCGGTCGCGCGAGACGATGACCGGCTGCCGACCGACGTACGTCGACTTGAAGCTGCCGGGCTTGGGCAGCTCGCTCTCGTGCGCGACCCAGATCCAGGTGTGCTCGAAGATCCGGGTCATCTCCTGCTCGAAGATCTCGGGGTCGGTGTACATCCGGCCCGCGACCCGGTCGCCCTGGACCAGGTCGGCAGGGGCGAGGTCGTACACGTTGGCTGCGGTGATCTCGGTGGTCATCTCAGTTCGCCTCCGCGGGCTCGTAGGAGCGCGGCGTGAGGGCTCTGCCCATCCGCGCCTCGACCTTGGCGTATCTCCAGAGCTTGAAGTCGCCCTCCCCCACCGCGATCGTGCGGAACAGGTTGCAGGCGGCCCTCACGGTCTCCTGGGTGTCGACGTCGGCCAGCAGGTAGCAGGTCCACGGCCAGGAGTCGGATGGACCGACCAGGTGCGCGTCGTCGTCGATGTCCCCGATGAAGTCGACCCCCGGCAGGGCCTTGATGCCGTCCATCATCTCGACGAAGGCCCTCCACACGTCGTCGACGGTGACACCGGCGCTGGGCAGGTCGAAGAAGTTCTGGTTGATACCGATGCAGAACAGGACGCGGAGTGGTGTTGGCTCACTCATCGGGTCTCCTTGGGGTCGTGGGACGGGCGGCGGGTGGGTCCGCTCACATGAATCCGGGGACGGTCGGCTCCTGGCCGAGCAGCACGGCACCGGCGGCGTCGTACATCGAGGGGCCGAGGAAGGCGTGCACCTGGGGCACCTCGGCGTCCCGGCGCAACCGCTGAAGCGGATGCTGGTTCGCGATGGTCCCGGTGCCCGAGATGGTGCAGAGGTCGGCGACGACGCGGGCCGCGGTGGACGCCAGGTGTGTCGCGGAGAGCCGGATCCGGGCATGCTGCTCGGGGCGGACCTCGTCGCCGGCGACGACGCTGCTCCAGACCTCTTCGGCGACCTCGTAGTAGAACGCGCGCGCCGAGCGCAGCGCGGCATAGCTCTCGGCGTAGGACGTGCGGTAGTAGGCACGGGCCGCCAGGGGCGGTGCGCCGGTCACGCCCGTGCGCGAACCCGCCTGCTGGGCGAAGTCGAGCGCGGCTTGCGCCACACCCAGGCCGACCGCGGCATGCACCTGCGCCTGGTAGCCGATCGTGGGATAGCGGAAGAGCGGCTCGTCGACGGTCGGCTCCCCACCCCGGACGAATGTCCACTCGCGGGCGACCTCGACCTCCTTGACGACCAGGTCGAACGAACCCGACGCACGCATCCCGGCGACGTCCCAGTCCTGCACGATCTCGACCTGCTCGGGTCGCAGCAGAGCGCTTCGCGGCTTGCCTCCGGACGCGTCGTCGCTGGGTATGCCGACACCCAGCACGTCGGCGCCCATGCAACCGCTGGCGAACTTCCAGCGACCGTCGACGATGAATCCGCGCTCGGTGGGGGTCACCGGCTGGACCGGGAACAGTCCGCCGGCGAAGACGACATCAGGGCCGTCTTCGTACAGCTCGGCCTGGGTCTCGAGCGGGAGTGCCGCCAGATAGGTGAGTGCGGACCCGAACGCCGCAACCCATCCGGTCGAGCCGTCGACGGCCGAGATCCGCTCGACGACCTCGAGAAAGTCGGCGGGGGCCATCGGCTCGCCTCCGAACATCTTCGGGGCCGAGCTCCGGTAGACCCCGACCTGCTTGAGCCGGTCGACGAAGTCACGGGGTACGTAGCTCTGCTCGTGGAACTCACCCCGCCGGGCAGCCAGCTCCGACAGGACGTCGTCCAGGGTGAGCGGCGCAGCGGCTGTCTCCGGCTGGATCTCCTGGGTCTGGGCCATGTCGGCTCCTCTGAATCGGGTCGGATGTGTCGGACCGGCCGGGTGCCGACCGCCGGGTTCGACGCTATGAGCCCGTCCGCGCGGCGGGAATTGGGAATGCCCGGCCCGGATGAGGGGGCGTCACTGCCCCGCGTAGGGGATTTCTTCAGCGCCCGCGCCTCATCCGGCGACCTATCCTGACCAGATGCAGGTCGACCCACAGGCGCCCGAGCTGGTCCATACCGACTTCCTCGCGATGATGAACGCGACCTCGCTGTGCGTGCTGATCCACGATGCCGAGACGCACACCATCATCTGGGCCAACCCCGCGGCCTGCGAGCTGCTTGAGTGGAGCGTCACCGAGCTGCGGCCGCTCAAGGCTGACCAGATGAGCAGCTCGGCCCAGGAGTACGACCGGGTGATCGGCCGGGCGTGGCTGCAGGAGGCGGTGGAGAAGGGCCGCAGCAGGATCGAGTGGCACTACCGCTCCAGCACCGGCCGGGTGGTCCCGACCGAGGCGGTCGCCACCCGCGTCGAGCTCGCCCAGGGCCCAGCGGTGATGGTGCAGTTCCGCGACATCGAGCGCGAGCAGGCGGTCGAGCGCGAGCTGCGGCAGACCACGGCGTACGTCGAGACGCTGAGCCGGCACACCGCGGCAGGCGTCGTCGTCCTCAGCCCGGACGGTGTGGTCCAGCACGTGACCGACCAGGCGCTCGCCCAGTTCGGGGTGTCCCGCACCGACATGGCGGGGCACAGGCTGGACGACGTCGCCTCGGTCCAGATCGACCGTCGAGGCGACCGCGAACGCACCGGCTGGTCGGCGGCGGTCGGCGCGGCCGACCCGATCGCCACCGTCCGGCTGCGGCTGCGCCGCCGCGCCGGAGCCGGCCCGTCCCGGTCCGCCTGGCTGGGCGGGACGCTCGAGCGGATGCACCAGCCCGGGGTCGCGGAGTTCGTGCTGACCGTCTACGACATCTCCGAGCGGGTGCGGGCCGAGCAGGCGTACGACCAGGAGAACTACCTGGCCCGCTACAACGCGATGGGTGACATGGCGATGGCGATCGCCCACGAGCTGGGTCAGCCCCTGGCCGCGGCGAACAACTTCCTGGCCGGCGTCCGCGCCCGCGCACGGACGCTCCAGGCCTGTGCCGAGACGGCGGGCGCCACCGAGATGCTCGCCTTCGGGCTGGACGGCGCCGAACGCCAGATCGAGCGGGCGGCGACGATCGTCAGCTCCGTACGCTCCTATGTCGGGCATCTGGAGCAGGTCTCCGGCCGGGTGGACCTCAACGACGTCGTCGAGGAGTGCCTCTACTTCGTCGGGCTCCGGGCGGATCCCGCGGGGATCGAGGTCGAGCTGGACCTCTCCTCGGACCCGGTCCACGTACGCTGCGAACGCGTGCTGACCGGACAGGTGGTGCTCAACCTCTGCTTCAACGCCGTCGACGAGCTGAGCCAGTGCGGACCGGACAGCCGGGTGCTCCGGATCAGCACAGGCACCGCGACGTACGACGGGAAGACCTCGGGCATGGTGACCGTCGAGGACCGAGGACGTGGCCTGACGCAGGACCCGTTCGCCGAGTCGTTCACGTCCAAGGAGGGCGGGAGCGGGATCGGGCTGGCTCTGAGCTATCGGATCATCACCCGTCAGCACGGCATGATCTGGGCCGAGTCACGCGAGGGCGGTGGCACCCGATTCGCGTTCACGCTGCCCCGCGCATAGCCGCGCCGGCGTAGGGGAAATCCTCATCCTCCGTCGAGGAACTCTCGATTCCGCGTCGGGGCGACACTGCCTACGGTCGAGGTATCCGACCCGGTAGGAGGCCCAGGTTGTCCACCACGACCCATCCCGAGCTGACCCCGACCCAGCGCGCCTTCCGAGCCGCGATGTCGAATCTGTCGGCAGCGGTCAACATCGTCACCACCGACGGCCCGCGCGGGCCGGCGGGCATCACCGTGAGCGCGGCGTGCTCGGTCACCGACAGTCCCCCGACGATGCTCGTCTGCGTGAATCGGTCCAGCTACACCCACGACTTCTTCGTCGAGAACAAGCGGGTCGGCATCAACGTGCTCGGCGCCGAGCACGAGCCGATCGCGATGCGCTTCGCCGGTGCGAGCGACGTCTCGATGGGCGACAGGCTCTCCGAGCCGGAGTGGGAGCACGACAGCCACGGCGTCCCCGTCCTGCGCGATGCCGTCGCGACGGTCATCGGGCGAGTCGCGGACCACCGTTCGCACGGCTCGCACACGGTGCTCTTCGTCGAGGTCGATGCCGTCGACAGCCGCGACGACACCGGCGGCCTCGTCTACTTCCAGCGCCGCTTCCACACCTTGCACCCCACCGAGCTCTCCGCATGAGCCGAAGGAGCGTGATGACGATGGAGGCGGGGGCCCGGATGACGCTGATGTGCTACACCGACACCCACGGGTACGGCTGGCAGCACGTGGACCTCTTCGTCCACGACGCCGCCGGTCACGAGCTCAACTGGGTGCACTGGGAGGTCCCCGGCGACGGCCCCGAGATCGCCGACGAGGTCACCTCCCAGGTCGAGCCGAGCCTGCGGCGGACCTCCGCATGGCGCCATGCCGTCTCCGCGAGCGGGATGGACTACTGGACCGCCGACGCCAGCTGGGAGGACGCATGAGCAGGTCGCTGTGGCAGCCGTGGTCGCTGCGTGACCTCGTCACCGACCTCGCCCGAGGCGCCACCACACCGGCCGAGGCGATGGCCCGCTCCACGGAGCGGATCGCGGCGACCGAACCCGAGCTCGAGGCCTGGGTCGTCCGTCAGGACCCGGATCCGGCCACCGGTCCCGGGCCCCTCGCAGGCGTGCCCCTGGGCGTCAAGGACATCATCGACGTCGCCGGCCTGCCGACCCGGTGCGGCTCCGGCCTCCGCAGTGACGTCCCGCCGGCCGACAAGGACGCGGCGATCGTCGCGGAGTGGCGCCGGACCGGTGCGGTGCCACTGGGCAAGACGGTCACCACCGAGTTCGCCTTCTTCTCCCCCGGCCCCACGGCCAACCCCGCCGCGACCGACCACACCCCCGGCGGCTCCTCCAGCGGCTCTGCCGCTGCCGTCGGTGCCGGCCAGGTGCCGCTGGCCCTGGGGTCGCAGACCGCCGGTTCGGTGACCCGCCCGGCGGCGTACTGCGGGGTCGCGGCTCTGGTGATGACCAACGGTCGTTTCCCGGTCGACGGCGTCACCGGGCTGAGCCCGAGCCTGGACAGCCACGGCGTGTACGCCGCGACGGCCGGTGATCTCGCGCTGGCCTGGTCCGCGCTGAGCGGCGGCCCCGACGTCGCTCTACCTGGCGCGCCCGGGCGAGGCGAGCCGCTGCGCGCGCTGCTCTGGTCGGCCGCACCGATCGGTGTCCTGGACCCGGCGATGCGAGATGCCCTGGAGGCGACCCGGGCGGCGCTCGAGGCGAGTGGCGCCGTCGTTCGCGACTTCCCGGAGGAGCAGCTGGTCGCCGACCTAGCCGCCGCGCACCCCGTGGTCATGGCGTACGAAGCCGCCCGCGAGCGCTCCGCGGAGCTGGCCGCGGCCGACCAGCTGTCCGAGCCGTTGGCCGGGCTGCTGCGTACGGGTGCCGAGACGAGCCGGAGCGACTACGAGGCTGCTCTCGACCTGATCGCGCGGGGTGGTGAGCGGGTCACCGAGCTCCTCGGGGCGTACGACGTCGTGGTCGGTGCCGCGGCCCCTGGACCCGCTCCCCGAGGGCTCGGCGCGACCGGTGACCCGGTGCTGAGCCGGCCGTGGCAGGCGCTCGGCCTACCCGTCGTGACCGTCCCCGGGCTACGGGATGCCGCGGGCATGCCGCTCGGTATCCAGGTGGTCGGCCACCGCCTCGGTGAGGACCACCTCGTGGCCGCAGCGTGCGCCGTCGAGCAAAGCCTGGTGTCCTGATCCTGGGCATATGGCCCGGGTCACACCACGAGCGATGAGTGAAACACGATGACGAAACGGCCGGGTAACAGCGACGACGTACCGTCGACGACCATCCCCACGAACAAGGCGACTCCGATGAGCATCACTGAACTCCCCCGGACGGACACCGCCGCCGCCACGCGTACTCCGGTCGTCCACATCGTCGACGACGACCACGACCTGCGGCAGTCGCTGGTCTTCCTGCTGGAGACCGTCGGCATCGAGGCACTGACCTATCCCGACGCGACCACGTTCCTCGACGAGTACGACGCGACCGAGCCGGCGGTCCTCATCGTCGACGTCCGGATGCCCGGGGTCAGCGGCTTCCAGCTGCAGGAGACACTGCGCCAGCAGGACTACCCGGCACCGGTCATCTTCTGCTCAGCACACGGGGACGTGCCCATGTCGGTGCGGGCGATGCAGCACGGCGCCGTCGACTTCCTGGAGAAGCCCTACGACTCCCAGCAGATGCTGGAGGTCGTCCAGGAGCAGCTTCTCGAGGCGGGCAGGCGGTTCGCCGCCGATGCCGTACGACGCGAGGTGCAGAGCCGGGTCGACCAGCTCACCCCGCGCGAGCTCGAGGTCCTGCGCCTGGTCATCGACGGCCTCCCGAGCCAGCACATCGCCCGGGAGCTCGGCACCAGCGTCAAGACGGTCGACGTCCATCGGGCTCGGATCAAGGCGAAGACCTGCTCCGACAGCCTCGGCACGCTCGTACGCGATGTGCTCCTCTACCAGGTGACCGTCTGAGCTCTGCTCAGGTCGCCATCAGCACAGACGCCGACGGGTAGGACTCCGCCCAGGTCGGCGAGAGCGGCGCGATGAAGACGTTCTCGGTGCGGGTCCGGCTGATCCGCCACGTCCCTTCGACCCGGCGGAAGGCGTTGTTCAGGCGGCTGGAGCGCAGCAGCGCCTTGCCGTCGGAGAAGAGCCACGGCTGGACGTGGATCCACTGACCCTCGGCCTCGTCACCGTCGACGTGGATCTGCTCGGAGGTCAGGTAGTGCGCGTTGAGCAGCAGGGCCGGATCCTGCTTCTCGCCCCAGAACCTCTCGAAGTGAGCGCGCACCGCGGCCTTGCCCTCGGCCCTGCCGAACTGTCCGTCGTAGTACTCCCCGACACCTTCCCAGACCGCGTCCTCGGTGTAGAGCTCCATGATCAGGTCGACCCGCTGAGCATCATCGCTGACACCGAACTCCGGGCAGGGCGTGTCGCAGAGGAACATGTAGCGCGCCTGCAGCCGGCGGATCTCCGCCTCCGACTCGAGGGCCTCCACCCGTCGGAGGAGTGCGGCGATCGTGTCTGTCTCGGGGGTGCTCGTCATGCTTTCACGGTAGGAAGCCCGACCACCCGGCTCCAGTGGCAATGGCCGCAGCTCGATGAGGGAATCCCCTACCCCGTCGCCACGGAGCAGGGGCTCACCTCGCCGCCCGGTCAGCCCGTCCTGTTGACCACGACGAACGGGCAGGCGAAGGGGTCGCGGTCGCCGAGGCCGACGCGGTTGAGATGGCGTACGACGATGGCGTACGACTCCAGGAGACCGGCCTCGGTGTAGGGGACGCCCTGCTCGGCGCAGTAGGCACGGACCAGCGGCTGGGCGCGGCGGAGGCTGCTGCTCGGCATGCTGGGGAAGAGGTGGTGCTCGATCTGCAGGTTGAGGCCGCCCATGAGCCAGTCGACCCAGCGACCGCCGCGGATGTTGCGGGAGGTCAGGACCTGGCGGGAGAGGAAGTCGATCCTGGTGTCGCGCGGGACCAGCGGCATGCCCTTGTGGTTGGGGGCGAAGCTGGCGCCCATGTAGACGCCGAAGACGGCCAGCTGCACACCCAGGAACGCCGCGCCGAGGCCGAGGCCCAGTACCGAGCAGACCAGCACCGGCCAGCCGATGAGCCGCAGCGCCAGGAGCGCTGCCTCCGTACGCCGATGCTTGAGGTCTCGGTCGCCGATCACGGTGCGGACGGCGCCGACATGGAGGTTGATGCCCTCGAGGGTCAGCAGCGGGAAGAACAGCCATCCCTGGCGGGCGGTGAGCCACCGCTTGAGACCTGTACGTCGCTCGACGTCCTCAGGTGTGAACAGCAGGACCGAGGGGCGGATGTCCTCGTCCGCGTCGACCTTGTTCGGGTTGGCGTGGTGGCGGGTGTGCTTGCGCATCCACCAGCCGTAGGTCAGCCCGACGACCAGGTTGCCGAGGATGCGCGAGGCCCATTCGTTCTTCGGGCCCGAGGCGAAGATCTGACGGTGGGCGCCGTCGTGGGAGAGGAACGCCGTCTGGGTGAACAGGACCCCGAAGGCCGCCGCGACCAGCAGCTGCCACCAGGTCTGTCCGAGGGTGAGCAGGGCGATCAGCGCGAGCGCGAAGCCGGTGCCGAGGAGGACGACCCGCCGGGCGTACGTCCTCGGCCTGCGCTCCAGGAGACCCTCCTGCCGGACGCGACTCATCAGCTCGGTGTAGGCGTTGACCTGACGGTGCGCCTGGCTTGGGAGCGTGGTCATCGCGATCACCGCCCCAGGCGGCGCAGCCGCGCCATGGCCAGCGGCAGGCAGACCGCGATGATGGCGACCGGCCAGAGGACGGCCATGGTCAGGGCGTGCTCGCCGACCCAGGTCGTGGCGGCGCCGGCCGTGTTGCCGAACAGCTCGCGGGTGGCGATGACCGTGGAGGAGAGCGGGTTCCACTCGGCGGGAAGCGCGAGCCAGCCCGGCATCAGGTCGGTCGGCACGATCGTGTCGGCGACCATGGCGAGCGGGAAGACGAGGGCGAAGTACTTCATCGCCGCCTCGGGACCGCTGACCAGCAGGCCGAGCAGGATGCCGACCCAGGAGAAGGCCATCCTGAGGAGGATCAGGAGCCCGAGCGCGGCGATCACCCCACCGATCCTTATATGGGCCTGCCAGCCGAACAGGGTGCCGAGCGCCAGCAGGATGCTCAGCTCGACCACGGCCAGGATCACGTCGGCCAAGGCGCGCCCGGCCAGCACCGCCACCGGCGACATCGGCAGGGACCGCATCCGGTCCAGCACCCCGCCGCGTACGTCCTCGGCGACGGAGATCGTGGTGTTGCCGATGCCGAACGCCATGGTGAGCGCGAAGAGGCCCGGGAGCAGGAACTCGCGGTACTCCGCGCCCGGCACGTCCATCGCGACCCCGAAGGCCTCGCCGAAGACGAAGCCGAACATGGCCACGGCCATCACCGGAATCATCAGCGTGCCGAGGAGCTCGTCGGGGCGGCGTACGAGATGGAGGAGGTGGCGCTTGGCCACCACCCAGGTGTCGACCATCGCCCACGTGATGCGTGATCCGTGGACGGTTTCGGTCATCGTGCTCATCTCAGGCCCCCTCGGTGATCAGCAGGAACGCCTCGTCGAGGTCGCGGCCGCCGACGCTGGACTTCAGCTCGGCGGGCGTCCCCTCGGCGACGACCCGGCCGCGGTCGACCATCGTGATGCGTGAACACAACCGGTCGGCCTCCTCCAGGTACTGGGTGGTCAGCAGCACGGTCGTGCCGGAGTCGGCCAGCTCGCGGACCGCGTCCCAGACCTCGAGCCGGCTGCGCGGGTCGAGGCCGGTGGTGGGCTCGTCGAGGAAGAGCACCCGAGGACTGCGGATGAGGCTGACGGCCAGGTCGAGCCGCCTTCTCATGCCACCGGAGTAGCCGCGCACAGGGCGGCCAGCGGCCTCGACGAGGTCGAAGCGCTCGAGCAGCTCATCGGCTCGGGCTCGCGCCTCCCGGGCCCGCATCCGGTACAGGCGGGCGAACATGTCCAGGTTCTGACGGCCGCTCAGGATCCCGTCGACAGCGGCGTACTGTCCGGCGATGCCGATGCGCGCTCGCACGCCTGCCCGGTCACGGGCGACGTTGCGACCGGCGACCCAGGCCTGGCCCGAGTCGAAGCTCGCGAGGGTGGCCAGGATGCGTACGGTCGTGGTCTTGCCGGCGCCGTTGGGGCCGAGCAGGCCGTGGACAGTGCCGGCGGGGACGGCGAGGTCGATGCCGTCCAGCGCGGCGCCGCGGCCGGGGTAGCTCTTGCGGAGTCCCTGGGTCCAGATGGCGGGTTCGTCGGTGATCATGCTGCTGCCTCCATGTCGGCGGTGGATCGTGCGGGTCGGGGTGTGCGCGAGGTCGTGGTGATGCCGGCCGGCGTCACCTCGTCGTAGCGGCCCAGCGAGATCCGGGCGATGTTGAGCAGCGACTCGCTGCCCTCGGCGTAGTAGCCGCAGTGGCCGGGGATGTCGCCGGTGCCGAAGCGGGTCGCGCCGAGCTCGAGCGGCCCGCGCCCGAGACCGAGGCGGCCGACCCGCACCCGCGGGACCAGCCGGATCCGGTCCGTCTCGCCGTACGCGGCCCAGAGCCGGGTGCCGGTGCCCAGCTCTGAGCGCCGCACCGCACCGATCCCCGCGCTGCCCAGCGCCACACAGTCCTCCGCGCGGGCGGAGGCCAGGGCGAGGCCGGCGACGGTCGAGCCGTAGCTGTGGCCGACCAGGGTGAGGTGGGCGGCACGCGGCAGGTAGTGGGTCAGGTTCGCCAGGTCCTGCGCACCGGCGTAGGCCGGGGTGTTGGTGATCGCGTTGTACCACTCCGGCGGCGAGTGGTAGCCCAGCCAGACCACGACGGCCGACCGGCTCTCCGGCGCGATCTCCTGCATCGTACGCAGCAGCAGCTGCCCACGGGAGCGCGGACTGTGGGCCTCGGTGCTGGTGAAGTAGTTGCCGAGGTGGTGGCCGTTTCCGGGCACGATGACCGCGATGTGGTCGGCGGTCGCGGCGTCCCCGAAGACCTCCACGACCCGTGCCCCTCCGGGCGGGTCGCAGGCGAGCAGGCGGGGTCCGATGGATCCGTCGGCCTCGTTGAGGCCGTATCTGAGCGGCGTCACAACTGTCATGGCCGTGACGGTAGGAATCAGGTGTGCCGCCGCGCGTCACTCCCGGGAGCCATTCGACCCCCTACCGGGGTAGTCCGGGATGACCCTGAGGGCTCAAACAGGACTAGACGTGCGGCGCGACCAGGCCGCTCTCGTAGGCGAACACGACGGCCTGGGCGCGGTCGCGCAGGCCGAGCTTGCCGAGGATGCGGCTGACGTGGGTCTTCACGGTCTGCTCGGCCAGGAAGAGCTCGGCGGCGATCTCGCTGTTGGAGCTGCCGCGGGCGATGTTCTCGAGCACCTCGCGCTCGCGCTCGGTGAGCTGTTTGAGCCGCGGGTCGGCCTTCCGGCGGCGCGGGGCGCGGGCGAACTGGGCGATCACCTGTCGGGTCACCGATGGCGAGAGCAGGGCCTCGCCGGCATGGACGACGCGGATCGCGGAGGCGAGCTCGTCGGGCGAGGCGTCCTTGAGGAGGAAGCCGCTGGCGCCGAGGCGCAGCGACTCGTGGACGTACTCGTCGGCGTCGAACGTGGTCAGCATGACCACCTTGGTCTGTGCGGTGGCCGGGTTCTCGGAGAGCTGCCGGAGCGCCTCGATGCCGTCCATCACCGGCATCCGGACGTCCATCAGCACCACGTCGGGATGCGTACGCCGCACCACCTGCAGCGCCTCGGCTCCGTCGGCCGCGGTGCCGACCACCTCGATATCCGGTTGGGTGCTGAGCAGCGCCACGAACCCCGAGCGCACCATCTCCTGGTCGTCGACGACCACGATCTTCACCGTCACGGGGTCTTCCTACCGCGTTTGGTGGGCGTGCGCACGGCGGTTTGGGCCGGGAGCCAGGCCTCGACGACGAACTCGCCGTCGGCTGCTCCCGCGGTGAGGCTGCCGCCCACCGCGCTCGCGCGCTCGCGCATCCCGATCAGCCCGTGACCACCTCCGGTGGCCTCGGTGGCGGGGGCGGCACCTTCGAGCGGGTTGACGACCCGGATCCCGAGGTCCTCCTCCCCCAACGTCAGATCGACACCGACCGGCTCGCGGGGAGCGTGACGGCGGGCGTTGCTGAGCGCCTCCTGCACGATCCGGTACGCCGCGGTGCCGACCTCCGGGGCGACGTCGGTGAGCTCCGGAAGGGCACCGCGCACCTCGACCCGTTGCCCGGTCCCGCGAGCCGACTCGAAGAGCTCACTCAGCCCGTCGATGCCCGGCACCGGGACCCGGCCCGACTGCCCTTCCTCGGTACGCAGCACGTCGAGCACCCCGCGCATCTGCCGCAGCGCCGAGGCCGCCAGGTCGGCGATCTCGGCGAACTCGGCCTCGGCCGCCGGGCTGACGTCGTCGACCCGGTGTGGCGCCGATCTGGCCTGGACGGTGATCAGCGACATGTTGTGGGCGATCACGTCGTGCAGCTCACGGGCGATGCGCGCCTTCTCCTCGACCACCGAGCGGCGCTCGTGCTCCTCGCGCAACGCGCTGCGCGACTCGGAGAGCCGTCGAGCGACGGTTGCGAGGGCACCCAGCAGCAGCGCGAGCGAGGCGTAGTTGGCCACCTCGATGAGTGAGGGGACGAGGTCGTTCCAGGCCATCCCGACCACCGCCAGGACCACCCCGATGGCGACCTGGATGCCGAGGGTGGTCGCCGCCAGCCGCCAGCCGGCGACCAGGGTCAGCACCACCAGCACCAACAGCTGGGTCAGCGTCGGCGGCGGGATCATCCACGGCCACCCCTCCTCGCCCAACCTCGCGACCGCCAGCGCGGCCACGGTCACCGCGACCAGGGAGAGCCCCGCCGCCTCCACCGGACGCCGGAGCGCCAGCGGGATCGAGGCGGCATGCGTGACCCCGATGAGCAGAGCGACCCCGCCCGCGACCTCGTAGGGGTCGGTGGTCAGGACCGCGGCCTCCACGATCCCGAGCACGGTCGCGGCGACGTACAACGCCAGACGACCGCGACCGGGCCAGGTCTTCAACATGTTCAAGTAATACCAGGCACGAGAGCACGCCCGGCGGCGCATCGACCGCTCGAGAAGTGGTCACCATGGGCCCTCTCGATGGCCTCCAGAGAGCCCAAATCGACCACTCTTCGTCTGCGGATGAGGCGTCATCGGCCAACGGCGGCCTTGTCCTCGTCCTGCGTCCGTATCGTGCCCTCACCGGACTCGATCCGGCCCTTCAGGCTGACGGTGATGTAGTGGGTCCAGGCGTCGTAGCAGACGTCGAAGCACTCGTCGCCGCGCGCGAGTCCCTCGTGGGTGAAGGTCACGCGGGTCTGCTCTCCGTCACGGGCGATGTCGAACCGTCCGGTCGTGCCGATCCACTCCTTCTTGTCCGCGATGAAGTCGAGGTAGCCGTCGGTGAACTCCCACACCACGCGCTCCCCCGGGACGAGCTCCGCCACGCGCTGCTTGGAGAAGTGGATGTCCGGCACCAGGTAGAACCACTCGGCGCCGACCTGGTCGGTGGGTCCGGCGATGTGGTGCCCCCACCAGGAACGTACGTCGTTGATGGCCTCGTACGCCTCCTGAGGAGTGGCGTCGACGGTGAAGGTTGCGGTCAGGTCGCTCATGGCTGTCCCCTTGGAATCGATGTGACTTGCATCATGCAAGTTCCACCGTAGACACGGGCACTTTCATCATGCAAGTGATTTGCTAGGGTCGTCCTCGTGCTCGGAAAGACGTACGACGGCCAGATCTGCTCCATCGCCCGATCCCTCGAGATCGTGGGCGAGCGCTGGACCCTGCTGATCCTGCGGGACGCGATCTTCGCCGGCGTCACGCGGTACGGCGACTTCCAGCACAACCTCGGCATCTCCACGAACATCCTGAAGACACGCCTCGCGACCCTCGTCGAGGCCGGCCTGATGACGCGCGACGACGCCGGCGACTACCGGCCGACGGCGATGGCCCAGGGGCTCCGGCCGGCGCTGATCGCGCTCACCGAGTGGGGCGACACGTGGTTCGCACCCGACGGACGGCCCATCGACTACCTGCACGCCGACTGCGGGGAGCCCGTCCACGTCGAGGCCCGGTGCGAGCAGCACGGAGACGTCCCGCCCGACCAGGTCGTGGTGCGGCCCGGGCCGGGCATGCCCGCCGAGTACCTGGCAGCCCGGCGACCGATCCGAGAACGATGACCACCCCATGGCACAGCAGAGCCCGCCGCGAATCGTACGGCGGGCTCTGCTGCATGGGGTCTCAGGCGTCGACGAGCTCTCGGTCGCTGGTCTCGCCGAGGCGGACCAGGGAGAACACGCTCAGCAGGCAGAACGCCGCGATGACGGTGGAGAGCATGACGGTGCTGGCGCCGGCCTTCTGCAGCGAGGCGAAGAGGAGCGGCGAGAGGCCCGCGCCCATGCCGGCGAGCTGATAGCCGAGCGAGGCACCGGTGTAGCGCGACGAGGTCTTGAAGACCTCGCTCATCAGCGCCGCGAGCGGGCCGTAGAAGGCCGCATGGATGACCGACTGGCCGAGCACGACCGCCAGGACGAGCAGCGCGACCGACCCGCTGTCGAGCATCGGGAAGAGCAGGTAGGCGAAGACCGCGGTCGCGACGGCGGCGGTGAGGACCACCGGCCGGCGGCCGACCCGGTCGGTGAGCGCGGACCAGCCGATGATGCCGATGACCGCGCCGGCCGAGGAGACCGTGAGCGCGTTGAGCACGGTCGGGCGCTCGAAGCCCGCCCCGAGGGCGTAGCTGATCAGGAAGGTAGTCAGCGTCCCCTGCACGACGAAGGCACCGAGTCCGATGCCGACGGCCAGCAGGAGCGTACGCGGGTGGTTGCGGAGGACGTCGAGCAGCGGCGTACGCGCCTCCGCCTTCTTCTCCTTCATCGCCTCGAAGGCGGGCGACTCGGTCACACTGAGGCGGATCCACAGGCCGACCGCGAGCAGCACGATGCTCAGCAGGAACGGCACCCGCCAGCCCCACGCGGTGAACTGCTCGGGCGTGGTGACCGTGGCCATCAGCGCCATCACCGCGGTCGAGAGGACCATGCCGGCCGGGGCGCCGGCGTTGGTGAACGAGGCCCACAGCCCGCGGCGGGAGGTGGCGTGCTCGGCGGTGATCAGCACCGCGCCACCCCACTCGCCACCGATCGCGACACCCTGGATGACCCGAAGCAGGACGAGGAGAACCGGCGCGGCCGCACCGATCTGCCCGTACGTCGGCAGGCAGCCGATCAGGAAGCTGACCACACCCATGATCAGCATCGTCAGGACCAGCATCTTCTTCCGGCCGAGCCGGTCGCCGAAGTGGCCGAAGACCACGCCGCCCAGCGGGCGCGCCAGATAGCCGGCGGCAAAGGTGCCGAAGGATGCGATCGTGCCGGTCACGGGGTCGAGGTTGGAGAAGAAGACCTCGTTGAAGACCACGGCCGAGGCGGTGGAGTAGAGCAGGAAGTCGTAGTACTCGATCAAGCTGCCCGTGAAGCTGCTGGCGACGATCCGGCCCATCTGCGTACGTGGACCGGTCGTGCTGCCACCGGAGGTGAGGGTCATGTGGGGGCTCCATTCAGGATTCCTGTTTATCAGGATTCCTGTCGATTCTGGGTGATGTACGTCACGCCTGTCAAGGAGCCCCCACGACCCGGCTAGAAGGTGAGCACAGGTTTCACCGTGGCGCCCGAGACCATGTCGGCGACGGCCGTCTGGATCTCCTCGAACGGGTAGCGCCGGACCAACCGGTCCAGTGGCATCCGTCCGTCGGCGACCAGTCGCGCGAGTGCGGGGATGAGCGTGCGGGTCTCGGCGTCGCCGAGGGTCAGGCCAGTCACCCGCTTGCCGGGCAGCATCGCGTTCACGTCGAGCCCCACCTCGGTGCCGAACGGCGGCGCGCCGACGATGACCGCGGTGCCCCGGGCACGCAGGGCGTCGACGCCCTGGCGGAGCACGCCGGTGTTGCCGGTCGTCTCCACGACACCGTCCGCACCACCTCCGGTCAGCTCCGTCAGCGCGGCGGTCAGGTCGTCGACCTGGCCGGCGTCGATGACGTCGGTCGCCCCCAGCTCGCGCGCCAGCCCGAGCCGCTCGGCCACCCGGTCCACCGCGATGATCCGGGTGGCCGGGGTCAGGCGCGCGGCCATCACCGCAGACAGCCCGACCGCACCCGCGCCGAGGACCACCACCGAGGACCCCGGGCGCGGGGCGAGCACGTTCCAGACCGCACCGACACCGGTCTGCACGCCGCACCCGAGCGGGGCGAGCAGGGACAGGTCCGCCTCGGGATCGACGCGTACGGCGCTGCGCTCGTCGACGACCGCGAGCCGGGAGAAGGAGGACTGCCCGAAGAAGTGGCCGCCGATCGCCTTCCCGCCCCTGCTCACCGGGGAGGCGCCGTCCAGGCGCGCGCCTCCGATGAGGTTGGTGGGAAGCCAGACGTCGCAGTACGCCGGGTGGCCGTCACGGCACTGGGCGCACGTCCCGCAGGAGCTGAACGACAGCAGCACCTGGTCGCCGGGCGCAAGGCTGCGTACGCCGGATCCGACCTGCTCGACGACGCCGGCGCCCTCGTGCCCGAGAACGCCCGGGAGCGGGAACGGCAGTCCACCACTCGCTACGCCGAGGTCGGTGTGACACAGCCCGGCGGCGACCATCCGGACCAGGATCTCGTCGGGGCGGAGCGCGTCGAGCTCGACGTCTCCGATGGTGAACGGGGCGCCGGCGGACTCGACCACCGCCGCCTGGGTCGTGGTGCTCATGACTGCTCCCCGGTCGCGGGGCTCGTGGGCGGCAGCGAGATGACGACGGATCGGACCTTCGTGTACGCCTCGAGCGCCTCCGGGCCGTACTCGCGGCCGAAGCCGGACTGCTTGACGCCGCCGAACGGCACCGCCGGATCGAGCATCGCCCAGTCGTTGACCCAGACGATCCCGGCGTCGAGCCTGCCCGCGACCCGGTGCGCCCGCGTGAGATCCCGGGTGTGCAGCCCGGCCGCCAGCCCGTACGCCGTGGAGTTGGCGAGCGCGACGGCCTCGTCCTCGTCCGCGAACGACTGCACCGTGAGGACCGGCCCGAAGACCTCCTCGTTGACCACGCGTGAGTCCGCGGGCAGGCCGGTGATCACCGTCGGCGCGTAGTAGAACCCGTCGGCGAGGTCGCCTCCGAGCTCCGGACGCTGGCCGCCGGTGACGACCTGGCCGCCCTCCTGGCGGGCCAGGGCGACGTACTCCTCGACCTTCTTGCGGTGCTGGTCGCCGGCCATCGGACCGATGACCGTCGCCGGGTCGCGCGGATCGCCGAGCGGTACTCCGGGGACGGCGTGCCGGAGGATGTCGACCACCGTGTCGTGGATCTCCGCGGCGACGAGCAGCCGCGGTCCGGCCATGCAGAACTGACCGGTGTTGAAGACGAAGGCCTTGATCACGGCGCCCACGGCGATCTCGATGTCGGCGTCGGCGAAGACCAGGTGCGCGCCGTTGCCGCCGAGCTCCATGGTGACCGGCTTCAGGTGCTCGCCCGCGACGCTCGCAGCCCGGCGGCCCACGGCCGTCGACCCGGTGAACGCGACCTTGTCGACTCCGGGATGACGCAACAAGGCGTCGCCGGCCTCCGGGCCGGTTCCGGTCACGACGTTGAGTACGCCGTCAGGCACCCCGGCATCGACAAGGAGTCGAGCCATGAACAGCGCACTGAGCGGAGTGTCGTCGGCCGGCTTGTGCACGACGGTGTTGCCCGCCGCCAGCGCGGCCGCGATCTTGGTGCTCGACAGGATCAGCGGGAAGTTGAACGGCGTGATGGCTCCGACCACGCCCAGGGGCTCGCGCCGCGTGTAGGCGAGGGCCGGGATGGGCGTATCCCGCACGGACCCGTCGAGGGTCTGCGCCAGCGCGGAGCAGTACTCGTACTGCTGGGCCACTGTCTCGACGTCGACGTGTCGGGCCAGCGTCACGGGCTTCCCGACGTCTCGGCTCTCGACCTCGACCAGCTCGTCGGCCCGCTCGCGGATCAGGTCCGCGACACGGTGCAGGATGCGGCCGCGGTCGCGCCCGCTCATCCGGGGCCAGGGCCCGGTGTCGAAGGCCTCCCGGGCGGCGGCCACCGCGGCGGCGACGTCAGCGGCGTCGCCCGCGGGAACGCTCGTCAGCACCTTGCCCGTGCTGGGATCGGTCACGTCCATCCGGCGGCCGCTCACCGAGTCGGCCGGCCGGCCGCCGATGAAGAGCTGCTGGGCATCGTACGTGGCGGGCATGTCAGAGCCCCTTGCCGCGATGCGTCCCGACCGCCGGCCGAGGGTCGTAGACGGGCCTGGGGCGGCCGGTGGGGGCGCTGGCGAGGATCCGGCCCATGTGCGTCCGTGGGCCGGTCGGGCATCTGCCGTCGGGAATGAGGGTCATTGCGGGGCTCCGTTCAGGATTCCTGTTTATCAGGATTCCTGTCAATGCTGCGTGATGCCCGCCACCCCGTCAATAGATGCGACGGTCAAAACCCTGGTGGGCCCGGACTTGACCCCGGGCTCAGGCCAGTCCGAGCAGGCGGATCGCGTTCTCCTTCAAGAGCAGCGGACGGACCTCGTCCTTGATCTCGAGCTTCTCGAGGTCGCTGAACCAGCGGTCGGGGGTGATCACCGGAAAGTCGGAGCCGAACAGCACCTTGCTCCGAAGCGGTCCGTTGAGCTGCTTGACCAGCTGTGGCGGGAAGTACTTCGGCGACCAGCCGGACAGGTCGATGTGGACGTTGGCCTTGTGGGTCGCGATCGAGATCTGCACGTCGACCCAGGGGACGGCAGGGTGCGCCATCACGATCTGCAGCTCCGGGAAGTCGGCGGCAACGTCGTCGAGGAGCAGCGGGTCGGAGTAGCGGAGCCTGATCCCGCGACCGCCCGGCAGGCCGGCGCCGATCCCGGTCTGGCCGGTGTGGAAGAGCGCGACCACGCCGAGCTCCTCCAGGGTCGCCCACAGCGGGCGGTGCTCAGGGTCGGCCGGGGAGAAGGCCTGCAGGCCGGGATGGAACTTGAAGCCGCGTACGCCGTAGTCCTCGGCGAGACGACGGGCCTGCTTCACCGCGGCCTCGCCCTTGCGGGGGTCGACGGAGCCGAACGGGATCAGTACGTCGGCGTGCTCGGTCGCGCGCTCGGCGATCTCCTCGCTCGACAGCGGCGGATGGTCGAGGCCGGTCGAGGCGTCGACGGTGAAGATCACCGCCGCCATGTCGCGCTCGCGGTAATAGGCGGCGAGGTCGTCGACGGTCGGTGTGCGTGGGTGGTCGCCGCGGAAGTACGCCGCCGAGGCGTCCATCAGCTCCTGGTCGAGCGAGAGGTGACCGTGATGGTCGGCCTCGACGTGGGTGTGCATGTCGAGGGCTCGGATCGAGGCGGTGTCGACGCGGGGCTCGTAACGGGTCATCGGGTGGTTCCTTCCGGGGTGCCGTACAGCTCGCGGACCCGGGACTTCAGCAGCTTCCCGGAGGCGTTGTGCGGGATCTCGTCGACGAAGACGACGGCCTTGGGGATCTTGTAGCGGGCGAGCCGTCCGTCGAGGTGTTCGAGCAGGTCGGACTCGGTGAGGGCGGAGTCGGGGCGGCCTACGACGACGGCACGGCCGACCTCGCCCCAGCGCTCGTCGGGGACGCCGATGACGGCGGCCTCGGCGACGCCGGGATGGGTGTAGATCGCCTGCTCGACCTCTGCCGGGTAGACGTTCTCGCCGCCACTGATGAACATGTCCTTCACCCGGTCGACCACATAGAGGAAGCCGTCGTCGTCGACCATCGCGACATCGCCCGTACGCAGCCAGGGCCCGTCGAAGGCAGCCTCCGTCGCTGCTCCGTTGTGCCAGTAGCCGGGAGTCACGTTGGGGCCGCTGACGTGCACCTCACCCGCCTGGCCGGGCGTCGCCTCCTCGTTGCCGGGCGCCACGACGCGTACGTCGGTGAAGAAGCAGGGGGTGCCGGCCGAGCCGAGCTTGTCGAGGCCGTCGCCGGCGCGCAGCATGGTCGTGCCCGGGGAGGCTTCGGTCAGGCCGTAGCCCTGGATGATGTGCAGGCCACGGCTCTGCCAGGTGTCGAGGAGCGTGCGCGGGATCGGCGCACCGCCGCTCAGGGCCGAGCGGAGGCTGTCGAGGTCGGCGGTCGCCCAGGTCGGCTCCTGGGCGAGCGCCTGGTACATCGAGGTGACACCGAAGAGCAGGGTGACCCGCTCCCGCTCGATGGTGGCGATCGCGGCGGCCGGGTCGAAGCGGGCCGCGATGAGCGACGTACCGCCCTTGAGGAAGGTCGGGAGCAGCACCTGGTTGAGCGCGGCGGTGTGGAACAGCGGGGCGGTGACCAGGGCGATCTCATCGGAGCGGACGTCGACGTCGACGAGCAGGTTGAAGGCGTTCCAGGCGATGTTTCCGTGCGTCAACATCACGCCCTTGGGGCGGCCGCTGGTGCCCGAGGTGTACTGGATCATGAAGACGTCGTCCAGCCCGACCTCGACGTCGATCCGCTCCTTCCACGGCACCGCGAGCGCGTCCAGCCCGTGACCGCCCGCGGCCTTGAACCGGTGGCTCGGCAGCCCGAGGGCCGCGACCGCCTCGGATGCGACCGCCTCGTCGAAGTCGTCGGCGTGGACCAGCAGCGCCGGCTCGGCGTCGGAGAGGATCCAGGCCAGCTCGGGCGGCGCGAGCCGGGTGTTGAGCGGCAGGAAGACCGCCCCCAGCCGGGCGGTGGCGAAGAGCGTGACCGCGAGCTCGATCGAGTTCAGGCCGAGGAAGGCGACCCGGTCCCCCGGAGCCACGCCGCGGGCACGGAGTCCGTGGGCGACCGCATCCACGAGGCGGTCGACCTCGGCGTACGTCACCACCGCGTCGTCCTGCACGAACGCCCGCGCGCCAGGGGTCATCCGGGCCCGCCGGGCGGGCCATGATCCGATGCCGCTGTCCAACATGTCGATCCTCGTTCGTCTCGTGGGCTCAGCCGAGCCCGAGGTCGGTCTTGATCTCCAGCAGTCGCCGCAGCGCCTGGTCCCGGCGCCCGACGAGGTCCTCGGCAGAGGTGCCGTCGAGCTCCTCGTCGACCCCGTCGACCAGCTTCTCGACCAGCCCTGCGGTGAGCTCCGGATGACCGAGGTCGTCCCACCATTCGACCATCGGCGGGCCGAGATGCTCGAGCACGTGCCCCAGCCCGCCCGGGCCGCCGGAGAGGTGCTGGGTGGCGAAGGGACCGAGCAGGGACCAGCGCAGCCCGGGGCCGTCGGCGATCGCGGTGTCGATGTCGGCGACCGAGACGATGCCCTGGTCGACGAGGTGGTACGCCTCGCGCCACAGCGCCGCCTGGAGCCGGTTGGCCACGTGCCCGGGCACCTCGCGGCGGATGTGGATGGGACGTTTGCCCAGGTGGCGCAGGGTGTCCAGGGCCGCCTCGACGGCCTTCGTCGACGTCGCCGATCCGCCCACGACCTCGACCAGCGGCACCAGGTGCGGCGGGTTGAACGGGTGCGCGACGAGCACCCGCTCCGGATGATGGGTGCAGGCGTCCTGGAACGTGCTCGGCATCAGCCCCGAGGAGCTGCTGGTCAGCAGTACGTCGGGAGCGGCCGCCGCGTCGAGCGCGGCGAAGATCTCGCGCTTGACGTCCAGCCGCTCGGGTCCGCTCTCGAGCACCAGGTCGGCGGCCGCGCCGACCTCCGCGAGGCTGTTCGCGAACCGCAGCGATCCCTCGGGGATCTGCGCCCGCAGCCGCTCCTCGGCGCCTTCGGCCGGATCCCAGGCGACCACGTCGAGCCCGTGCTCGAGCCCGAGCACCACCCAGCTGACCCCGATCGCGCCCGTGCCGACGACCCCGAGCGTACGAACGTCCTCTCCGCTCCTCATACGGTCCTCCTGCTCAGCGCGCCCGAGGTCGCCAGCGCGACGAATGGGTCCAGGGACGCCGGGTCGGCGAGCGCGTCCCGGCTGGCGACGTCCTCAGGACGTACGCCCTGCAGGATGCGCTTGGCCGGCAGCTCGAGCTTCTTGCCGGTGAGGTTGCGTGGCACCGCAGGCACCTCGATCACCTGGTCGGGGATGTGCCGCGGGGAGAGCGCCGACCGCAGCGCGCGGATCAGTCGGGCCCGGAGCGCGTCGTCGAGGCGGGTGCCCGCGTCGGTGACCACGAAGAGCAGCAGCTCGCCGTTGCCCCCGTCGGGGTCCTCGAGGTGGACGACCAGCGAGTCGGCGACACCGTCCACTTCCTCGGCGACGCGGTAGAACTCGGCGGTGCCGAGGCGTACGCCGCCACGGTTGAGGGTCGCGTCGGAGCGACCGGCCACGTGGCAGCTGCCGTTGTCGTGGAAGAGGATCCAGTCGCCGTGACGCCAGACGCCGGGATAGTGGTCGAAGTAGGCGCTCCGATAGCGGCTGCCGTCCTCGTCGCCCCAGAAGCCGACCGGCATCGAGGGCATCGGCGAGGTGATGACGAGCTCGCCGAGCACGCCTGTGACCGGGCGGCCGGACTCGTCGTAGGCGTGGGCGTCGACGCCGAGGCAGCGGCCCGAGATCTCGCCGGCGTAGACCGGGAGCAGCAGGTTGTTCTGCACGATGCCGGAGCAGACGTCGGTGCCGCCGCTGCCGACGTTGATCTGCGCCCCCGGAAGCTGGTCCCGCAGCCAGGCGTAGCCCTCGGGCGGGAGCGGCGCCCCGGCCGAGCCGAGGACGCGAACCCGCAGGTTACCAAGGTCCTTCAGGTCGACGTCGGCCTTGCGGCAGGCCATCACGAAGCCCGGGCTGGCACCCATCACCGTCGCCCCCGTCGACGCCGCGAGCCGCCACTGCCAGGTCAGGTCGGGGTGCATCGGGTTGCCGTCGACCATGACGATCGAGGAGCGGACCAGGAGCGAGGAGACCAGCGCGTTCCACATCATCCAGGCGGTGGTGGAGAACCAGAGCATCCGGTCCTCAGGCCCCATGTCCCAGGAGAGCGCATGGTTCTTGAGGTGCTCGAGCAGGATGCCGCCGTGGCCGTGGACGATCGCCTTCGGCCGGCCGGTCGTGCCGGAGGAGAAGAGCACCACCAGCGGGTGGTCGAACGGCACCGGCTCGAAGACGAGCTCCGCCCCGGGCTCGGAGTCGAGCAGGGAGGTCCAGGAGAGCGCGCCCTCGACGCGATGCGGGCCGTACTCGACGTCGACCACATGGCGCACTGACGGCAGCTCGGCCCGGATCTCAGCCACCTGGGCACGCCGGTCGATGTCCTTGGCCCCGTAGCGGTAGCCGCCGGCGACCAGCAGCACGACCGGCTCGATCTGGGCGAAGCGGTCGATCACGCTGCGCGGCCCGAACTCGCTGGCGCAGCTCGCCCAGGTCGCGCCCAGGCTGGCGGTGGCGAGATAGGCGACCAGGGCCTCGGGGATGTTGGGCAGGTAGCCGGCGACCCGGTCGCCGCGGCGTACGCCCAGGCGCTCCAAGGCGGCGCGCGTCCGGGCCACCTGGTCGCGCAGGTCGCCGAAGGTCAGCTCGACGTCGTCACGCGTCTGCGACCGACCGAGCACCGCGACCCGGTCGAGATCCTCGTCGGTGCCGAGCGCATGCTCGGCATAGTTGAGCAGCGCTCCCGGGAACCAGCGCGCTCCGGGCATCTCGCGCGAGGCGAGAACGGTGTCGTACGGAGCATGCGACCGCACCTCGAAGAACTCCCACACCGCCGACCAGAAGCCGTCGAGGTCGGTCACCGACCAGCGCCACAGCTCCTCGTGGGTGGTCATCTCCAGGTCGCGCTCGCGGGCGAGCCAGGCGAGGAACTCACCGACGCGGGAGGTGGAGAGCACGTCCTCCGGAGGCGTCCAGACGATGTCGCCCTGCTCGATCTGCTGCTGGGTCGTGCTCACTGGTCCGTCACCTTCCTGGCCCGGCCGTCGAGGAAGTCCTGCATCCGCCCCTTCGCATCGTTGGTCCCCTGGGCGATCGCGGCCATCAGCGACTCCATCAGGAAGCCGTCGCGCGGGTTGGCCTCGGCGATGCGCGGCAGCGCCTGCACGACGGCGAAGTTGGTCTGCGGCGCGTTCTGGGCGATCCGGCCGGCCAGCTCGAGGGCGGTCTTGCGGCCGGTGCCGTCGGCGACCACGTACTGGCTCAGGCCCAGCCCCAGCCCCTCCTGCGCGTCGTAGCGCCGGCCGGTCAGCATCATGTCGGCCATCCGGGAGACCCCGATGAGCCGCGGGACGCGCACCGAGGCGCCGCCGCCGACGAAGAGCCCGCGCTGTCCCTCGGGCAGGGCGTAGAAGGTGGACTCCTCCGCGACCCGGATGTGCGCGGCGGCGGCGAGCTCGAGCCCGCCCCCGACCACGGCGCCCTTCAGCGCCGCCACGACCGGGACCGGCCCGAACTCGATCTTCTCGAAGACCCGGTGCCACATCCGCGAGTGGCTGACCCCGGCGAGGGTGTCCCGCTCGGTCATCTCGGACAGGTCGAGCCCGGCGCAGAAGTGGTCGCCGTCCGCGTCGATGACGACGGCGCGTACGTCCGGCTCGAGGCTGTCGAAGAACCGCTCGATCCCGAGCACCGCCTCGTCGCTGAGCGCGTTCCGCTTCGCGGGCCGGGCGAGCGTCAGCACCGCGATGTCGTCGACGCGCTCTGCCCGCAGGGCATCGGGCAGGGGGGCTCCGAGCATGATGAACTCCTCATGATTGACAGGAATCCTGATAATCGCAGAAGTAGGCGCCGCCCGCAAGCGAAGCGATGCTTGAATGACCGCATGACCGACGCACCCCTGCTGCTCTACGTCGTCAAGCAGCTCGAGCTCGCGACCCGAGCCCGCCTCGACGCCGTCCTGAAGGAATCAGGGGTCACGGCCCTGCAGTACACCGCCCTCTCGGTGCTCGAGCGCCGCCCCACGATGAGCGCCGCCGACCTGGCTCGCGCCTCGTTCGTACGCGCCCAGTCGGCCGCCGATCTCATCGGCGCCCTCGAGCGCCGTGGCCTCATCGAGCGTCGCATCGACCCCGACAACCGGCGCCGGATGCTGATCAGCCTCACCACCGAGGGCCGCGCCTTCCTCGACGCGTACGACCCGCGCGTCGAAGAGCTCGAGGAGCAGATGCTGGCCGAGCTCGGACCCGAGGACCGTGAGTCGTTCCGTACGTTCCTCGACACCGCACGCCGGGCACTTTCCTAGTCGACGATCTCCATCCCACCCGAGGTGAAATTAGGTTAGCCTCACCTCATGAGACCCCACCTCGTCACCGCCACGGCCGCTGCCCTGGTCCTGGCTCTGTCCGCCTGCTCCTCCGACATCGCCGACGACGACGGCGCGAAACCGGCCTCGGGTGCGTCCTCGGTTCCCGACGGTCCGTGGAGCTTCACCGACGGCTCGGGTGAGGTCGTGAAGCTCGACGAGGCACCGACCCGGATCATCGCGCACGCACCGGCGGCCGCCGCGCTGATCTCCTACGGCATCCGCCCGGTCGGCATCTACGCCGACGAGCCGGTCGAGACCGACCCGAACCTGGACGGCGTGGACCTGACCGACATCGAGGTGCTCGGCGAGGAGTGGGGCTCGATCGACGTCGCCAAGGCGTCCACGCTGAGCCCGGACCTGATCGTCGCCGACTGGTGGCCGGCGGAGAAGGCCCACTCGGGGCTGGAGAACGGCACCAAGGCGAAGAGCAAGAAGCTCGCCGAGCTGGCTCCGGTGGTCGGCCCGTCCCAGGGTGGCTCGATCCTCAACCTCGCCGAGGGCTACGAGGATCTCGCCGAGAGCCTCGGCGCCGACGTCGAGGACTCCCAGGGCGCCAAGGACAAGGCGGCCTTCGAGAAAGCCCGCGACGGCTTCATCACCGAGATGAAGGACAAGGACCTGACCGCGCTCGCGGTCTCCCCCGCCGACGACCTGCTCTACGCCGCCAACCCGGAGTACGCCCCGGAGCTGCTGGACTTCACCGAGTGGGGCCTGCAGGTGGTCACGCCGGACTCGCCGGACCCGGACTTCCCCTACTGGGAGAACCTGAGCTGGGAGAACGCCGACAAGTACCAGCCCGACGTCCTGCTGATCGACAGCCGCACCTTCGTCGACGCCAAGAAGACCGCCGAGGGCCAGCCGACCTGGACGTCGATCCGCGCGGCCCAGGCCGGCCAGGTCATCGAGTGGCCCGCGTTCTGGCTGCACACCTACGGCGACTACGCCGAGGCCCTGACCAAGCTGACCGCCGACCTGGCCGACGTCGACGACACCATCGGCGACTGACTCCGGCGGAGACCATCCGGTGACCAGTTCTGTCGCCACCGCGACACCCGCACCGGTACGACGGCGAGCCTCCGGGCTCGCCGTCGGCCTGCTGCTGCTCGTCGCGCTCGTGCCCGTCCTCGCCTTCCTCAGCGTGACCCTCGGGTCGCGCGACATCGCACTGAGTCAGGTCCTCGACGCCTTCCGCCACTTCACCAGCGCCTCGTCGGTCGAGGACACCGTGACCGTACGCCTGCGGGTGCCCCGGACCGTGCTCGGACTCCTCGCGGGCGCGGCTCTCGGGCTCGCCGGCACCCTGCTGCAGGGCCTGACCCGCAACGCCATCGCCGACCCGGGGATCATGGGCGTCAACGCCGGGGCGGCCTTCGCCGTGGTCGGCTCGATCACCCTGCTCGGCATCGGCTCGCTCGGGTTCCACGTCGTCGCGGCGTTCGCCGGGGCGATCGCGGCGACCGTGCTCGTCTACTCGGTGGGCTCGCTCGGACGCGACGGCGCGACGCCGGTGAAGATGGCCCTCGCCGGGGCCGCGATCACGGCCGGGCTGACCGCGGTGACGACTGGGCTGCTGCTCACCGACCTCGACGCCCAGCAGCAGTACCGCTTCTGGCAGGTCGGCTCGCTGGCCGGCCGCTATGCCCCGATCGTGACGGGCGTGGCTCCGTTCCTGCTGGTCGGCATCGTCCTGGCGCTGCTGTGCGGACGCTGGCTCAACGCGCTGGCCCTGGGCGACGACGCCGCGCGCGGGCTGGGCGTCTCCCTGACACGTACGCGCATCCTGTCGTTCCTGGTGGTCGGGCTGCTCTGCGGCGCCGCGACCGCCGCGTGCGGCCCCATCGTCTTCGTCGGTCTGGTGGTGCCGCACGTGGCGCGGTTCCTCTGCGGTCCGGACCATCGCTGGGTCCTGCCCTACTCGATGGTGCTGGGTGCCCTGCTGCTGCTCGGCGCGGACGTCCTCGGCCGCGTCCTGGGCGGCACCGGAGAGCTCCAGGTCGGCGTGGTCCTCGGCATCATCGGCGCCCCGTTCTTCGTGCTCCTCGTCCGCTATGCCCGGCTGGCGGACCTATGAGCGTCATGCCCCAGACCGTCACGGCCCTGCGGCGTACGCGGCGCAGCCGTCGGGTCCGCGCGGGCGTCGTACCTGTTGTCCTGCTCGTCGTCGCCACCGTCCTGGCCCTGCTCACGCTCTGCTTCGGCTCGGTCCAGCTCAGCCTCGACCAGGTGCTGGCCTCGCTGCTGCACCTGCGCGACCACGCCGCGGTCGACTTCATCGTGCGCGACCTGACCGGTCCACAGGTCAAGGCTGCCGTATGCGTCGGGCTGGCCCTCGGCGCCGCCGGCACGATCTTCCAGCAGCTGCTGCGCAACCCGCTGGCCTCGCCCGACTTCGTCGGCATCTCCGCGGGCGCGAGCGTCGCGGCCGTCGCCGGCATCGCGGTGCCTGCCCTCGGCGGGGTGAGCATTCCGCTGCTGGCCTTCGGCGGCGGCCTGGTCACGGCCGCCGTGATGTACGTCCTGGCCTGGCGCGACGGCATCACCGGCTATCGCTTCGTGCTGATCGGGATCGGCACCGCGGCGTTCTGCACCGGCGTCACCGGCTATCTCCTCACCCGCACCTCGCTCACCGAGGCCCGGGCCGCGCTGCACTGGCTGACCGGATCGATCGGGCAGGCCGGCGACGCCGAGAACAACGCGCTGCTGGTCGCCATCGTCGTCCTCGTTCCGCTGGTGCCGCTGCTCCAGCGGCTGCTCCGAGCCGTCGAGCTGGGCGACGACACCGCCCGCGGTCTGGGCGTACGCATCGAGGCGACCCGGCTCGCTCTGATCGCGACCGGCGTCCTGCTGACCTCCTTGGCCACCGCGGTCGCCGGCCCGATCGCGTTCGTCGCCCTCGTGGCCGGGCCGATCGCCGACCGGCTGCTCGGCAGCGCCCGCGGCGGCATCGTCGCCGCCGGTGCGGTTGGGGCGATCGTGTGCCTGGTCGCTGACTACGTCGCGATGAACCTGCTGCCGGTCGAGGTCCCGACCGGCGTCGTCACCGGCGCCGTCGGCGCGCCGTACCTGCTGTGGCTCATCGCCACCACCAACCGGAGAGGGATGGGCGGATGACCGACACCATCAGGCCGCGGCTCGCGGCGCGCGAGCTCACGCTGGGCTACGACGACCGGGTGGTCGTCGACCGGCTCGACCTCGACGTCCTCGACGGGCGGGTGACCGCGATCGTCGGCGCCAACGCCTGCGGCAAGTCGACGCTGATGCGGGGCCTCGCCCGGCTGCTGCGTCCGTCCGCCGGCGAGGTGCTGCTCGACGGGACCCCGATCCTCGACCGCGGCTCCCGCGAGGTCGCCCGGATCCTCGGCCTGCTCCCGCAGAGCCCGGTCGCCCCGGACGGGATCACCGTCGGCGATCTGGTCTCGCGCGGCCGCCACCCGCACCAGGGCTGGTTCCGCCACTGGAGCGCGCGCGACGAGGAGGCGGTCGCCGAGGCCCTCGCGGCGACGGACACCGGCGAGCTCGTCGACCGCCCGCTGCGCGCTCTCTCCGGGGGCCAGCGCCAGCGGGTGTGGATCGCGATGGCGCTCGCCCAGCAGACCGATCTATTGCTGCTCGACGAGCCGACGACCTACCTCGACATCAGTCATCAGGTCGACCTGCTCCGGCTGCTGCGTACGCTCAACCGGGAGACCGGGCGCACCATCGTCACAGTGCTGCACGACCTCAACCTGGCCTGCCGCTACAGCGATCACCTCGTGGTCATGGCCGACGGCCGGATCCTCGCCGAGGGGCCACCGGCCGAGGTGGTCACCGCGGAGGTCGTCGACAAGGCGTTCGGGCTGCCGTGCGTCGTCGTGCCCGATCCGGTCGCCGGTACGCCGATGGTGGTTCCGGCGGGCGACTGAACCGCCGTCCCGGCCGGAGGAGACCCGGTTGAAGGTGGCTACGCCGGCCACGATGAGGGCCAGTGCGACGGCGAGGCCGACACCGATGCGCTCCCCGAAGATCGGTACGGCGACGACGGCGGTCAGCACCGGGCTCACCGCGCCACCGACCGACGCCCGTCCGCTGCCGAGCGCCTTGACGGAGAAGGCGTAGCAGAGCGTCGACATCAGACCGGTCCCGATGCCCTGGAGAACGGTGAGGAGCAGCACGTCGTCGAGCTCAGCGGTGCCCGCGAGCAGGTGCGACGGCATCGCGCCGAACGACGTCAGGACGAGCGCCGTCAGGCTCGAGACGGTGCAGACGGTCAGCACCATCTGCAGGAGCGTCAGGCTCGTACGCTGCAGGCCGGTCGTGAACACCGCCCAGGCGAACCCGCCGACGAGCAGCAGCCCGACCCCGCCCAGGGACGCGCCGCCGCCGACCAGGAACCCGCTCACCGCGACCCCCGCGGTGATGAGTCCCAGCGCGACCACCCGCTGCGGCGACATCGAGGCCCGGCCACGCGCCAGCGCGAGCAGCGTGACGAAGAGCGGCACGGTGCCCGGGACCAGCATCCCGGTGAGCGCGGCACTGGTCAGCTGGGCGCCGAACGCGAACACGAGGAAGTGCGGGAGCCCGCCCACGAGCAGCAGCGCGAGGACGTACGGCCGCTCGCGGCGGACAGCCCTGAACGTGCCCGGCAGCAGCGGAGCCAGCAGGACCACCGGCGTCGCGAACCGGAGGAACGCCGCGTCGGCGACGGTCAGGCTCGACCCACCGATGCCGCGCGTGCTCAGCGCGAACGACGACCACAGCACCACCGTCATCCCCAGCGCCGACCATCCCGCCAGCGCCCGATTCCCACCACCCGGTTGCATCCCCATAGCGCGCCACGATAGGAAAAATCGAGGCGCACATGATTGCCTGATCTGCCACGTTCATACGCCTCGGTGGCAGAATCTGCCAACATGCGCACGATCGACGAGACCGACAAGCACATCCTCTGGGAGCTGCAGCAGAACGGCCGCCTGACCAACCAGGAGCTCGCCGACCGTGTCGGCCTCTCCCCCTCGCCGTGCCTGCGCCGCGTACGCGCCTTGGAGGACGCCGGAGTGATCAGCGGCTACCGCGCCGTCGTCGACCCGCACACCGTCGGCATGGACATCACCGCGTTCGTACGCATCAAGATGGCCACCCACACGACCGACGCGGTCGAGACCGTCGAGGAGCACCTCCGCGCCATCCCCGAGATCACCGAGGCGTACGTTCTGGCCGGCGACCACGACTACCTGCTGAAGGTCGTCACGCCGTCCTTCGAGACCTACGAGAGGTTCCTGCGCGACAACCTCCGCACCATGCCGGCGCTCGCCTCGATCGAGACGACCTTCGCCTTCGGCAACACCAAGGAGAGTTCCCCGCTCCCCCTCGGCTGACCCGATCCGAGACCGTCAGTCGGCCTCGGTGGAGCCGTGACGCCCGGCTCCATCGGCGAACCGGGTCGCGCCCGCGACGGTGTCCGCGGTCACCGAGACGACACCATGGGCGTACTCCACGTCCAAGGCGTCCTTCTCGCTGAGACCCTCCTGCTCCAGCACCGAGAGCCGGTCGTGGCGCATGCAGGTCTGCGGGAAGGCGGCGAGCTGGCGGGCCAGGTCCTGCGCGGCCGCGAGGGCCTGGCCGGGTGGGACGACACGGTTGGCCAACCCCATCCGCAGGGCCTCCTCCGCCCCGACAGGGCGGCCGGTGAGGATCAGGTCCATGGCGTTGCTCGTACCGATCAGACGCGGCAGCCGGACCGTTCCGCCGTCGATCAGCGGTACGCCCCATCGTCGGCAGAAGACACCGAAGACCGCGTCCTCCTCCGTGACCCGCAGGTCGGCCCAGATCGCCAGCTCGAGACCTCCGGCGACGGCGTGGCCGGCGACCGCGGCGATGACGGGCTTGCTCAGCCGCATCCGGGTAGGACCCATCGGGCCGTCCCCGTCGGGCTCGAACCGGTTGGGGTCACCACCGGCGACCGCCTTCAGGTCGGCGCCGGCGCAGAAGTTGCCGCCTTCGCCGTGCAGCACGGCGACGGCGGCATCGGGATCGGCGTCGAACTCCGCGAACGCGGCCGCCAGGGCTTCCGCGGTCGCTCGGTCGACGGCGTTGCGTACCTCGGGACGGTTGATCCCGATCGTCGTGACCGGACCGTCCTTGGTGACATCGACCGTCATGCCGGAAGCGCCCGCTCGAGGATCGCGGTCAGGTCGCCGCGCGGCGACAGGGTCCCGAACGCGCCGCCCCAGTCGCGGCCGAGGCGCGAGGAGCAGAACGCGTCGGCGACAGGGGCCGGTGCGCGCCGGACGAGCTGCGAGCCCTGGAAGACGAGGGCCAGCTGCTCGACGATCCGCCGAGCCCGGATCTCGAGGTCGTCGAAGGAGGTGAACTCCTTCTTGAGCCGTTCCAGCGCGGCGTCGTAGCGGGCGTCGGCGCCGGTAGCGAGCTCCGCCTCCGCCAGGAACGCATCCAAGGTGTGCGGCTCCTTCGCCAGCGCTCGCAGGGCATCGAGCGCCGCCACGTTGCCCGACCCCTCCCAGATCGAGAGGAGCGGCATCTCGCGATAGATGCGCGCGACGTCGAAGTCCTCGATGTAGCCGTTCCCACCCAGGCACTCCAGGGCCTCGTTGACCATGAATGGCGCCCGCTTGCAGACGTAGTACTTGGTGACCGCCAACGCGATCCTGCGCAGAGCGGCCTCGCCCTCGTCGCCGCGGACCGCCCGGTCGTTGGCGCCCGCCAGCCGCAGCATCGCGGTCGTCGCCGCCTCGGACTCGACCTGCAGGTCGGCCAGGACGTTGCGCATCGCCGGCTGGTCGATCAGCAGCTTGCCGAACGCGGAGCGGTGCCGGGCGTGGTGCGCAGCCATGGTCAGCGCGGTGCGCATGCCGGCCGAGGAGCCGATCACGCAGTCGAGGCGGGTCATGTTGACCATCTCGACGATCGTGCGCACCCCGCGGCCCTCCTCGCCGACGAGCCAGCCGGTCGCCGCGTCGTACTCGATCTCGGAGGAGGCGTTGGACCTGTTGCCGAGCTTGTCCTTCAGGCGCACGAAGCGCATCGCGTTGCGCTCGCCGCCCGGCAGGACGCGCGGCACGAGGAAGCAGGAGAGGCCGGCCTCCGTCTGGGCCAGCGTGAGGAAGAGGTCGCTCATCGGCGCGCTGGTGAACCACTTGTGCCCGCGCAGGACATAGGTGCCGTCGGTCTGCAAGGTCGCGGTCGTCGTGTTGGCGCGTACGTCGGAGCCGCCCTGCTTCTCCGTCATCGACATCCCGGCGATCAGACCGCGCTTGGTCTCGGGGTCGCGCAGCCCGAAGTCGTACTCCCGATTGGTCAGCAGCGGCTCGAACCTCGTCGCCAGGTCTGGGTTGGCTCGCAGCGCCGGGACCACCGCGTAGGTCATCGAGATCGGACAGCCGTGACCGGCGTCGACGTTCCAGGTGTAGAACTTGGCGGCCCTCGCGACGTGGGCGCCGGGTCGGTCATCTGCCCAGGGCGCGGCGTGCAGACCGTGCTCGACCGCGGTCTGCATGAGCTGGTGGTACGCCGGGACGTACTCGACCTCGTCGACGCGGTGGCCGTAGCGATCATGGGTGTGCAGACGGGGGGGCACCCGCTCGGCGAGGCGGCCCCAGTCCTGCGCCTCGGCAGTGCCGGCGAGGCGGCCCAGCTCGTCGATCTCCGGGAGCGCCCACGCGGCGCCCTCGCGCTCGAGACCCTCCCGCAGGACCGGGTCACCGGCCGTGTTGTGGCCCACCAACGGCGGGACCTGGTTGGTGACCACATGGGTGGAGTGGGCCTCGTGCGTGCTGGTCATGCGTTACCCCTTGCTGATGGAGGGTGATCCATCACGATGTTACATATTCGGACACAGCCGTGTCGAGATGTGTTGCATGAGAGGATGTCCGCGTGGCTTCCGTGCGCGATGAACTGGCTCCGCTCTCGGCCCGCTCCACCATCCTGAGCCTGATGCTCGGCGCCCACCCGAACCCGCTGACCCCCGCCGACCTCGCCCGCGCCGGCCAGTTCTTCGGCATCGCCCCGGCGACCGTGCGGGTCGCGGCCACCCGCGCCGTCAGCGACGGCGACCTGCGCAGGACGGAGGCCGGCTACCGGCTCGGCGAGCGGCTCGTCCAGCGGCAGGCTCATCAGGACGAGGCGGTACACACGGCGGACAGGCCGTGGGACGGCTCCTGGGAGATGGCCATCGTCGTCACTGCCGGCCGCCCCGGCCCCGAGCGCGCCGTGCTGCGCGATGCGCTCAAGGCGCACCGGCTCGCCGAGCTTCGCGAAGGGGTCTGGGCCCGGCCGGCCAACCTTCGGCGTCCGCGCTTCTCGGATCCGGTCCTCCAGACCTTCACCGCGACACCGGAGCAGGATCCGGCCGAGCTAGCCGAGTCCTTGTGGGATCTCGACGGCTGGGCACGCGAAGGCGAGCGTCTGCTCGAGCTCCTCTCATCCACGCCCCAGCCCGCGCTCCGTCTCGCCACAGCCGCCGCGATCGTGCGCCACCTCAGCGACGACCCGCTCCTCCCCGTGGAGCTCCGTCCCTCGGACTGGCCGGCGGCGGACCTGCGCGAGACCTACCGCGCCTACCAGCGCGAGCTGAGCGAGCTCGCCGCGCTGCCGCGTTGAGCGGGATTCACGCGTTCCGCATGACGCTGGTCTCCCCGTCGATTGGATAGGTTGCGATCGTGCCATCTGTCGAGCTGGCACGAATCGCGCTCGGCCGAGATCAGCGGCCTCAACGCCACATCAAGGAGATCGAGATGGACCTGCTGGAAGTCACGGAACGAGCGAAGCTGCGTCGTGAGGACGCCGCGGCTCGCCTGCATGCCCTGGCCGACGCGCTCGCCCGCAACAACGAGATCGAGTTCGAAAGAGAAGGGCTGCGCTTCAAGGTGCGCGTACCCGACGAGGTCGACTTCAAGCTGGAGGTCGAGATCGGGGACGACGAGCGCGAGCTCGAGGTCGAGCTGAAGTGGTGACAGGCTCACCCAGCTGAAACGGCGCGCTCGATCGGCGAGACCTGGGTGCTCAGCAGGTTTCCTGGACGTCCGTGATGAGAGTCCGTACGTCGCTACCGAACGTGGAAAGTGCGGTCGCGGCGGCGCTCAGCGTGGCGGCGGAAACGCTCGCCTTGGCCGCGTCGACGCTCGCCGACAGCGCGTCGTAGCTGGCCTGGACGGTGTCGAGCTGGCTGGAGAACTCGGCCTTCGCGTCGGACTTGACCTCGGACAGGTCCGACCCGACAGCCTCGAGTCCGCTCTCCAGCTCGCCCAACGCACCCGAGGAGGTCACGTCGATGTCCCGCACGTCCTCGACCGACGCCTCGAGGTCGTCGACGGAGCTGCACACAGCAGGTTGGTCCTCACCGCAGCCGGTCAGCGGTGTGGCCAACGCCAATGTCATGACAGCGACGGGGATGAGCTTCATGGAGACTCCTTCGATGGGTTGCCGGCTGATGGGGATCTGGCGCGGCCCCCGAACGACGTGAGGCCCATCATTCGCACGGAAGGGTCCACGGTCGTCACCCAGAAGACGTGAACATCGCCCACCGACCTTCAGCCACTCTGGGCGACGATCCTCCCGTCGTCGACCGCACGACGCAGTGCTGCGTAGTCCCGCTCGTTCTGGTCGGCGTAGGCCTCGGCGAACGTCGAGATGGCCCGGTCGAACCGGTCACCAGAGCCGAGGTAGCTCGCGATGGCGACCGGGTCGCCGGAGCGTGCGTGAGCCCTCGCCAGCGTCCACCCGCACATCCGGGCGTACCCGGTCATGGCAGCGGGATTCATCGCCTCCACGATCGCCGAACCCTTGCCGTCCCACAGCTGCCGGACGAAGAAGTCTCGCTCGATGCCGTCGAAGCCGCTCGCCGTCACCCAGCCGAGCATCACGTCGCTCGCGGACTGCATCAGTCGCTGCCCCTCGACGACCCGCTGACCATGGCTGGTGTACGCGCTCTTGCCGAGGAAGGGCTCCAAGACGGATGCCTGGGCCTCCTTGGCCTGGAGGAAGAGCGGATCCTGGTCGTCGTTGCCGACCAGCAGCACGATCCAGGAGCGGGTGCCCACGCTGCCCACCCCGACGACTTTGCGTGCGGCGTCGGTGAAGCGAAACCCCTCGAGCAGGTGTCGGTGGTCCCCCTGCAGGGTCCGGCGGTAGATGTGCAGGATGGCATGGAGCGTGTCTTCGACCTCGTGAAACTCCTTGTCGGGCATCAGCTCCTGGATCCTGGCGATCATCGGAGGATCGTGGATCAGGCGCGGACGCCCATCCACGATCTCCACGAGCTTGGAGAAGGCCTTCAAGCTGTTCGTCGACCGGGCCTTGGCCATGTTCTTGCGGAAGCGCTTGAGCTGCTTGGCCGTGAACTGCGAGCTCAGCAGGGCCTCCAGCTCGTCGACATCCAAGCGGGCGTACCACACGTCGAGCTTGCGCATCCGCGCCAGATCCTGCATCGCCTGTCGGTAGGACGAGGCCGCCGTCAGGTTGATGGTCCTGCGCTCGGCATCGTCGAACTCGCGGTCACGCCCCGCGACCGCGAAGCTGGCCACCATGCGCTTGACGTCCCACTCGAAGGGGCCAGGCAAGGTCTCGTCGAAGTCGTTGAGGTCGAAGACCAGGCGCCGGTCCGGTGCTGCGAACGACCCGAAGTTCGACAGGTGCGCATCGCCGCACAGCTGGACCGTCAGGTCCGTACGCGGCGCACTCGCCAGATCTGCCGCCATCAGGTAGGCGGAACCACGGTAGAACGTGAACGGGTCCGCCAGCATCCGGCCGTAGCGGAGCGGCACGAGCTCCTGCAACCGACTGCTTCCCTGCTCCTCGAGGAGACGGACAGGGTCGGCCCGGTCGGGCGCCGGATGCCACTCGCCGTGCGCCGAACGCGGGACCTTCGCTCGTACCCCTCGGCCCAACGACGCCCGCTCCGCCAGGGTGAGGTGGTGGGGCCGACGTGCCTGGGTCTCGATCGAGCTCATCGGTCCATGTGACCTCACGTGCCCGTCTTTGGCATCACGCAGCTTGTGTGACGCGTCTGAGGTCGGCCGGCAGGTGACGCCGGGTGGTCGCGTCGTATCAGTAGTACCAGGGGTAGGGCGACCAGTCGGGCTCGCGCTTCTCCAGGAACTGGTCGCGGCCCTCCTGGGCCTCGTCGGTCATGTACGCCAGGCGGGTGGTCTCGCCGGCGAACATCTGCTGGCCGACGAGACCGTCGTCGAGGAGGTTGAAGGCGTACTTCAGCATCCGCTGGGCCGTGGGCGACTTCCCGTTGATCTTGCGGCCCCACTCGAGCGCGACGTCCTCGAGCTCGGCGTGCGGGACGGCGCGGTTGACGGTGCCCATGCGTACGCCGTCCTCGGCCGAGTACTCCTCGGCGAGGAAGAAGATCTCGCGGGCGAACTTCTGGCCGACCTGGCGGGCGAGGTAGGCGGAGCCGTAGCCGCCGTCGAAGGAGCCGACGTCGGCGTCGGTCTGCTTGAAGCGCCCGTGCTCGGCGCTCGCGAGCGTCAGGTCGCAGACCACATGGAGGGAGTGGCCGCCGCCGGCGGTCCAGCCGGGGACGACGCAGATGACGACCTTGGGCATGAAGCGGATCAGTCGCTGGCACTCCAGGATGTGCAGCCGGGCGAGCTTGGCCTTGTCGATCGGGGTGGGCTCCTCCGCGCCGGTCCGGCCGGCGGCGTACGCCTCGGTCTCCTCGTACTGGTAGCCGGCCTTGCCTCGGATGCGCTGGTCGCCGCCGGTGCAGAACGAGTGCTTGCCGTTCTTCTCGGAAGGCCCGTTGCCGGTCAGGAGCACGCAGCCGACGTCGGCGGAGGTCCGGGCGTGCTCCAGCACGCGGAGGAGCTCGTCGACGGTGTGCGGGCGGAAGGCGTTGAGTACGTCGGGGCGGTCGAAGGCGATGCGTACGGTGCCGTGCTCCTTGGCCCGGTGATAGGTCAGGTCGGTCAGATCCTCGAAGCCCTTCACCGCGTCCCAACGGGTCGGGTCGAACGTGTCGGAGACTCCCTCGATGGCGCTCATGGCCCTGAGGTTATCCGGCCCGCTGATCACAGGCTTGACCTTGCCCCCAGGGTCAAGGTCTACGGTCGTACGCGTGCAGATCAAGGAGCTCGCGGATCAGGCCGGCGTGACGGTGAAGGCCGTGCGCTACTACGAGTCGCGTGGGCTGCTCACGCCACGGCGAGCAGGCAACGGATATCGGGACTATGCCGAGGTGGACGTGCAGGTGGTGCGGGAGATCCGCGCCCTGCTGTCGCTCGGCCTCACGGCCGAGGAGACGCTGCCCTTCGTCGACTGTCTGCGCGCCGGCAACGACCGTGCCGACCTGTGCCCGGCCTCGCTCGAGGCCTATCGGCAGCGCATCGCCGAGATCGACCGGCGGGTGACCGAGCTGACCGCCCTGCGCGGCGAGCTCGCCGGGCTGCTGCACGAAGCCGAGTCCTATCGACCGAACCCGGGTCGACCGAACCCCGAAGGAGAGAAGCGATGAGTCAGACCGCCGTGATCGAGGACATCACCGATGCCCGGTTCGCCGAGGACGTACTCATGTCCGAGACGCCGGTGCTGGTGGAGATCTGGGCCGAGTGGTGCCCGCCGTGCCGCCAGCTCGCACCGATCCTCGAGCAGATCGCCGCGGAGCGGGTCGGGAGCCTGCGGGTGGTGAAGCTCAACCAGGACGAGAATCCGGCCACCTCCGCCGACTACCGGGTCATGGCGGTGCCGACGATGCTGCTCTTCCGGGGCGGGGAGCTCGTGCTCCAGCTGGTCGGGGCGCGGCCGAAGTCGCATCTCGACCGCGAGATCGACAAGGCGCTCGCCTGATCCGGGCCTCTCGGAATAGGCGTCGCCGTGGCGTGTTGTAGTGGGCATGACCGAACTGCAAGGTGAATACGTCCCGAGCACGGCCGACTGGGTGCGCGAGCAGGTGGCCGCGTTCGAAGCCTCCAACGGCGCCGAGGCCAACGTCCTCGAGCGCGACGGCAAGCCGATCATCCTGATCACCAACCGCGGCGCGAAGACCGGCGCGATCCGCAAGACCCCTCTGATGCGCGTCGAGCGCGACGGCCGCTACCTCGCGGTCGCCTCGATGGGCGGCAGCGACAAGAACCCCGCCTGGGTGGCCAACTTCCGCAAGTACCCCGACATGGTGCTCCAGGACGGCGGCACCAAGAAGGCGTACGTCGCCCGCGAGCTCTCCGGCGCCGAGCGCGACGAGTGGTGGGACTACGCCGTGAAGACCTGGCCGACCTACGGCGAATACCAGCCCAACACGTCCCGGATCTTCCCGCTCTTCCTGCTGGAGCCGGCAGGCGATCAGCTCGCCAATTGACGGGTGTGTAACCGGGACAGTGCCACGGCTGTCGGTTCGCGACGCTAGGGTCTATGGCCATGCCGTTCCTGCTACGCGTCGAGCTGCCCGATGTCCCGGGTTCCCTCGGTCGCCTCGCCTCTGCCATCGGTGAAGCCGGTGGCGACATCGAGGCGATCGAGATCGTCGAGAAGAACAAGGTCGACGGCAGAGCCGTCGACGATGTGCTCCTCGAGACCCAACCGGGAACGATGCCGGACTCCATCGTGTCGGCGTGCAACGAGCTCGACGGCGTGCACGTCGTCTGGATCTCCCGCTATGCCGCCGGCGGTAACCTCTTCCTCGACCTCGAGGCCGTCGAGGACCTCACCGAGAACGCCCTCGAGGCGCTCGACCGGCTCGTGGACGTGCTGCCCCTGACCTTCCGTGCCGACTGGGCCATCCGCGTCCACCGAGTCAAGGGCATCGGCCGAGCCACCGACGGCTCGCCCGAGAACGTCCCCTTCATCGAGCTCGACCGCCCCGAGCGGATCGAGGTTGAAGGTGAGGACGAGAACATGTTCGCCGGCGCCCGCATCGACGGCAACGAGATCGTCATCATCGGCCGCCGCGGCGGCCCCGACTTCCTCGACTCCGAGCTCGCCCGCCTCGGCCACCTCGCCTCCCTCGCCACCTCCATCGCGCGGTCCTGACGCAGCTCAGTTCCCGAGGCGTTGGCGGAGGCCGGAGGCGCGCTGGGCTCGGCGGGTGATCGCGGCGGTGACGGCGTCGGGGGTGCCGACGATGCGTACGCGCTCCTGGGCTCGGGTCACCGCGGTGTAGAAGAGCTCGCGGGTGAGCAGGGGTGAGTCGTCGGGTGGGAGCAGGACGGTGACGGACCTGGCCTGGCTGCCCTGGGACTTGTGGACGGTCATCGCATGCAGGGTCTCGATGTCGCCGAGCCGTGAGGGTGCGTACGTCGCGCCGCCCGCGATCGCGACGCGGAGATCGCCGCCGGCGTCGGTGTAGGTGACCCCGGTGTCGCCGTTGAAGAGTCCGAGGCCGTAGTCGTTGGCGGTGACGAGGACCGGGCGGCCCGGATACCACTCGTGACCCCAGCCGATGCCGAGCGGCTCACCGGTGGTCTCGGCGAGGCCGCGCTCGATCTGCCGGTTCCAGTGGGCGACGCCCCAGGGCCCGTCGCGGTGGGCGCAGAGGAGGCGCGACTCGTCGAGCATCTGTACGCAGCGCTCCGCGTCGCCCGCGAGCGCGGCCTCGTGAAGAGCGGCGGCGTGGGCGACCAGGCCGCGCTCGACCTCCGCCATCCGGGCCTCGTCGGCCGGGTCGACGAGCTCGACCGCGGGGTCGCCGGACTTCAGCACGTCGAGTGCCGCATCGGCGTCGCCGACCCGCAGCGCCTCGGCGAGGGCGCCGATCGCGCCACCGAAGCGATGGGTGATGCGGAGGGCGGCGACGGCGTCGGGCGAGCGCACGGCGAGCCCGGCGACGAGGTCGGAGAGCACCGCGCCCGCCTCGACGCTCGCGAGCTGGTCGGGGTCGCCGACGAGGATCAGCCGCGCCTCCGGGCGTACGGCCTCGAGGAGCCGGGCCATCATCGTCAGCGAGACCATGCTCGTCTCGTCGACGACGATCACGTCGTGCGGCAGCCGGTTGGTGCGGTGGTGCTTGAACCGCGTCGACGAGCCGGGTCGCCAGCCGAGCAGGCGGTGAAGGGTCGACGCGGTGAGACCTGCGAGGCGGCCGCGGTCTTCGGCGGTGAACTGCGACGCCCGCTGGGCACCCTCGACGGCCTCCTGAAGCCGCGCGGCCGCCTTGCCCGTCGGGGCGGTCAGTGCGACCCGCAACGGGGTCGAGGACTGCTCGGTGAGCAGCGCCAGCAGCCCGGCCACGGTCGTCGTCTTGCCGGTGCCGGGACCGCCGGTGAGCACGGTCGTCGACTGCCGGGCGGCGGCAAGCGCGGCGGCACGTTGCTCGGCGTAGCCCTCGCCCGGGAAGAGCCGGGCCGCGGTCGCCTCCAGCAGGGCCTCGTCGGCCACGGGGCGCGGCGAGGCCAGCCGGGCGAGCAGGTCGTCGCGTACCTGTCCCTCTTCGCGGTGATAGCGGTCCAGGTAGAGCAGGCCGTCCTCGACCTGCACCAGGGACTGCGCCGCCAGCGGGCTGTCGGCGACGGCGTCCAGCCAGCCGTCGGCAGCCGGCCAGGGCAGCGTCTCCTCGGTCTCCCGCAGCGTGGCCAGGTCGACGCAGACCGACCCGTGCCGGACCGCGCGGACCGCCAGCGCCACCGCCAGTCGCACCTCGTCGCGCTCCTCTCCGGCGAGCGCGGCCGCCCGGGTCGCGACGTGTACGTCGGCTGCAGTCAACACACCCTCGCGGTTGAACGACGCGAGCAGGCCGGTGGCGGACCTGGCCAGCCGTGCGTCGAAGGGGTCCTCGGACTCCCAGCGCTCGATCATGCGGTTGCTCCGTCCAGCAGGTCGGACAGCGCGACCGCGAGGGGCGCGGGCGGCTGCCAGGTGAAGACGCCGGTCGGGATGCCGTCGACGACGGGCGTGTCCGGGCCGAGCATCCCGCGCACGTAGAGGTAGAGCACGCCACCGAGATGCTTCTCGGGGTCGTACCCGGGCAGGCGCCAGCGCAGGAAGCGGTGCACCACCGCGGAGTAGAGCAGCGCCTGCAGCGGGTAGTGGGAGTGCAGCATCGCCTCAGCGAGCTTCGGCTGGGTGTAGTCCATCGCCTCCACGCCCAGGAAGTTGGTCTTGTAGTCGACCACCACGAACCGTCCGCTCGGCAGCCGCAGCACCACGTCCACCGAACCGGTCAGGTAGCCCCGCAGCGACTGGTCCCCCAGCGGCGGAGCCTCCAGCCGGTCGGCGTACGTCACCATCGGGTCGTCCGCCGGAAGATGAGCGCGCAGGAGCGGCGCGAGGTCGCGGAGGCACACGTCGGGATCCTCGGGCCCGCGGGTGTCACCGCCGCCGAGCGGGATCTCGAAGTCGAGCTCGCGCAGCCGGTCGCGCAACGGGATCTCGGCCAGCGTCAGCCCATCGGCGAGCGGGCCGAGCGAGGTCAGGTTGAGCGGCAGGATCGCGGTCGCGAGGTCCTCGGCCGAGGCCGGCACCGGCCACCAGCGGAGCTGCTCGCGAGTCCTCGTCAGCAGCTCTTCGCCCAGGTCGGGGGCCTGCGGGTCGGTGTGCTCCAGGACCGCGTGGACCAGCGACCCGAAGCCGGCGCCCTTGGGCAGCTCGGCCATCGGCGAGAGGTGCTCCTCCTCCGCGGGAGGCTCGATGAGATCGACGTCCTCGGCGATGGGCTCGTCGTCCTTCCCCTCGACCTCCGGCTCCGAGGTCGCCGCGACGCCCTCGTCGACCCGGATGAGCCCTGAATAGGACGTACGCCGCCACTCGGCGTCGACCTCACGGGTGAACGGCCGCGCGGCGAGCATGCCGGGCGGCGCTTCTCGCACCGTCGGAGCTGCCGTCACCGGCACTGCTTCCTCGGCCACCGGACCGCCGTGGCGCGCGACATTGCTCAGCAGCGTTGCCGCGTCCTCGTCGCTCGGCACGGCGACGCTGTCAGGAACCACCGCTTGGCCGGGACCTCGCCCGAACAGCAGCCGGTGCAGGCCTCCGGTGGCCGTGTTGGCCGTCGGTGCCCACCACGCGACGACTTGGGACTGCGCCCGGGTCAGCGCGACGTACAGGTCTCGAAGCTCCTCCCCGAGCTCCTCGGCCTGGTGTCGGGCCAGGTGCTCGGCCCACTGCGCGCCGGTCCGGGCGACGTCGATCGTCCGCTGCCCCGAGGCGTCGTGGAACCGGGCGACCTCCGGGTCGCGGACGAAGAAGTCGTAGGCGAAGGGCAGGTAGACGATCGGGTACTGCAGCCCCTTGGACCCGTGCACCGTGACGATCTGCACCGCCGCGGCGTCCGAGTCGAGCCGCCGCGGCCGCTCGGCGGCGGCAGAACGCCGCCGCTCGTCACGGAACCAGGCGAGCAGCGCAGGCAGTCCGAGCGAGTCGCGCACCGAGATGTCGTGAAGCAGCTGCCCCAGATGACGTACGTCGGTGAGCAGCCGGTCCCCGTCGGTGCGCCGCAGCACGCGGGCGGTGAGCCCGCGCTCCTCCGCCGCCTCGATCAGGGCCGCGACGCCTCGGCCGCGCAGCAGCAGCGCCCAGCCGCGCAGCGTGTCGGCGATGCGCGAGGTCAGCGCCTCGCCGCCCGCGTCGAGCTCGGTCGCGGTGTAGCCGAAGAACACGCTCAGCCCGGCCGTTCGCACCAGCGGCGTCCGATGCGGCGAGTCGAGCGCCTGCAGCAGCGCGAGCCAGTCCTCGCCGGCGGGAGTCAGGAAGACGTCACCGCCGCCGGCCATCACCGCCGGGATGCCGTGCTCCTGCAGCACCCGCTGGACGAGCAGCCCGTGGGAGCGCACCGCGACGATGACCGCGACGTCCCCTGCCTGGACCGGGGCATCGCACCAGGTGGCCCCGGAGCCGAGCAGCTCGGCGATGTCTCCGGCGAGGTCCCGGGCGATGTGGGTACGGGCGTCACCGGCGGTGATCATCCCGCCGCGGGTGAGCTTGAAGCCGCTGCGACCGACCCGGCGGATCCGGAACGGCGCCGGATGAGGGGCCCCGGCCAGCCTTGACCCCGCGTGGTGAGCCTTGACGTCATGGACGACGATCTCGGGCGAGCCCAGAGCCGCGCCGCGCAGGACCACCTGGAGCCGCTCGACCAGCGGGGCGTCGCTGCGCCAGTTGGTGTCGAGCGTCGCCTGCGTCTCGGCCGCTCGGGCGGCGGTCAGGTAGGTGAAGACGTCGCCGCCGCGGAAGGCGTAGATCGCCTGCTTCGGGTCACCGATGAGCACGAGGGTGGCGTGGCCCTCGAAGGCCCGGGAGAGCACCTGCCACTGCACCGGGTCGGTGTCCTGGAACTCGTCGACCAGGACGATCCGCCACCGCTGGCGCATCCGTGCCCGGGCCGGAGCTGATGAGTCGGCCAGCGCGGAAGCGAGGCGGGAGAGCAGGTCGTCGTAGGACAGGACGCCACGCATCTGCTTGCGCCGGTCGACCTCGTCCCGGACCGCCTCGGCGAACCGCACCCGCGCGCCCGCGACCGGGTCCTCGGCCGGCGCCGGGGCCAGCACCGACTGCGGGTCCTCGACCGCAGTGCGCGCCAGCCCCAGCGCGTCGTCGCGGTCGAACGGCGGTCGCTCCCGAGCCTCGCCGAACCACTTCAGATAGAGGTCGTCGACGACCTCCACGACCAGCTCGTCGAGCGACTCGACCAGCTCGGCGCCGGCGTCGGTGTCGCCGGCCACGCCCAGCGAGCGCAGCACGAGCTGGCAGAACTGGTGGGTCGTCGCGATCGTGGCCCCGTCGAAGGAGGCGAGCGCGTCGCGCACGCGCTCGTGGCGTACCCGGATCTCGTCGTCGGACACGTCCAGCAGCAGCTCGAGGTGGGCGTCGATTGGGGTCGGACGCTGCCCGGCGACCGCGGCTGCGAAGGCTCGCTCGGCCTCGACCAGGTGGGAGCGCACGCGGTCGCGCAGCTCCTGGGAGGCGGCGCGGCCGAAGGTGATCGCCAGGATCTCGTCGAGGGTCGCCTCGCCCTCGACGACGTAGCGGGTGACCAGGGCGCCGATGGTGAAGGTCTTCCCGGTGCCGGCCGATGCCTCGATCAGGGTGGTGCCGGTCGGGAGGGGACCGGTCAGGTTGAATCCGTCCATCACCAGCTCCCCTGCTCGGCGGTGAGCAACGGCGACCACACCCGCATCGCGAGCGCGCCGAAGCGGGTCGTCTCCCCGTCGAACTCCTCACCGGCCTCCGGCGGGATAACCAGACCAGGGATCCCGGACCCCTTGCCCCAGGCCCTCACCTGCTCCACATCGGACTCCTCGCCCTCGAACCGTCCGTCGTTCCACTCCCAGCCGGCCTTGTAGAGCGCGTCGTCCACCCCGGCCTGAGTCCGCCGCTGGCGCGCGTACGCGAGCGAGGTCTTCAGCGGCAGCGGCAGCGGCGCGGACAGCCCTCGGTCGCGCAACCGCACCAGGTCACGCAGCACATCGACCGCGGTGTGGTCGAGCGGCCCGAGCTGGGAGAGCCCGAACGGCGTACGCGACCGGGAGTTGCCCGGCCGACCCAGCGTCCACGCGCTCCAGGCCCGGTCCTCGTCGGAGGCGGCCAGCGCGACCAGCTGCACCCACGACTCGATCCGTTGCTTGGCGCCCAGGCGGGAGTACGTCACCGGAGCGAGCCGGTCGCCGTAGACCTGTGGGACGGTGCCGGTCAGGCGCCGACCGTCACCGAGGTCGACCTCGACGTCGACAGCCCGCGCCTGCCCGGTGGAGATGCCCGCCTGCCGCACCCGCAGGGCCTCGGCCGCGATCGGCTTCGCCTTGGTGATCACGTCGGTGAGAATGCGCCAGCCCAGCCATTTCGGAGGCAGTACGCCGCGGCGCCACTCCTGCTGGGTCGCCTGCTCCTCCGACATCCCGGCGAGCAGGTCGTGGAGCAGCCGGTCGCCCACCGACCACTGCCCCAGGCCGTCGAGCTCGACCGGGAGACCGTCGGAGAGCGGGTCGTCATCACGCGGCAACGCCAGGTCCAGCCGGTCGCGGAAGAAGGCGCGCACCGGCGCGCGGTAGAAGGCCAGCAGCTCCTCGAGCGTCAGGTCTCCGGTGGCGGCCGGCGCCAGCGGGCCGGGCAGGAACTCCGCCGGCTCGACACGGTCGGACACCGCGGCGAGGGCGCCGGCCTCGGCGGCCTTGTCGAAGGAGAAGGAGTGTCCGGGCACCAGTGCACCGGGCGTCAGGTTGCGCGGGTCGAACGGCTGCAGCGGGTGCCTGGTCGTCACGACCTCCTTGACCGGCCTGCCGTCCGCGGAGACGGCGGTCGCGTCCAGCGTGTCCAGCAGCTCCCCCAGCGGCACCGCGGGCGGCCGCGGCTGGCCCGAGTACTCGTTGGCGCCCGTGTAGGTCACCACCAGCGTCTCGGTCGCCGCCAGCAGTGCGTCAAGGAACAGCTGCCGGTCCTCGCTGCGCAGGTCGCGCTCCCCGGTCTGCGGGTCGCGGGCCAGCAGGTCGTCGCCGTCGGTGATCCCGACCCTCGGGAACACCCCGTCGTCCATGCCGAGCAGGCAGACCACCCGATGGGGCACCGACCGCATCGGCACCAGCGTGGAGACGGTCAGCGTGCCGGTGCGGAAGTTGGCACGCGTCGCCCGGCCAGCCAACCGTGCGCCGAGGAGCGCGCGCACGTCCGGCAGACGCAGCTCGTCGACCTCCTGCCCCGCGGCGGCGTCCCGCACCCGGGACAGCTCCCTGGTCACCTGGCCCGACTGCCACTCGTCGTTGGTCGAGACCGACGTCAGCGCGGCGACACCCTCCTCGATCACCTTCAGCCAGTGCTTCAGCGGATGCACCCCGGCCAGCTCGTCGGTCACCTGCTCGAGCCGATCGACGAGCTCGGCGAACTTCCCCGCCAGCTCGACGCTTCCACTCCCCACGTCATCCAACGGCAGCGTCGTATCCAGCCAGGTCGCCGAGTCCTCCGACATCGCGACCCCGGTGAGAATCCGGTCCATCCCGAAGCGCCAGGTGTTGGCGACGTACGTCTCCAGCCCGAAGGGCTCGCGGTGCTGCGCGTCGAAGCCCCACCTGATCCCGGCGTCCTTGGCCCAGTCCTCGAGCTGCTCCAGGGCGTCGTCGTTGAGCCCGAACCGGCGCCGCACCGGGTCGAGATGAGCAAGATCGAGTACGTCGCTCACCCCCGCCCGGCCGCCGGCGAGGTCGAGCAGCCTCGTGGCCACGTCCAGAAGCGGATTCGTACGCGTCAACGACCGGTCCGCCAGCTTCACCCGCAGCCGGTGAGCGGGGTGTCCGGTCTCGCCGGTCATCTCCCCCAGCCCGAACCCGGCCTCGATCAGCGGCGCGAAGGTCTCGATGTCGGGGCACATCACCAGGACGTCCCGCGGCTCCAGCGTCGGATCGTCCTCGAGCAGCCCCAGCAGCACCTCGCGCAGCACCTCCACCTGCCGCGCCTCGCCGTGGCAGGCATGCACCTGGATCGAGCGGTCCCTGGGCTCCAACACCCGGCCCGCGCGATCGCCGAGGGTGTTGTGCCGGATGTCCTCCTGCAGCCACCCGAGCAGCCGGCCGCTGGTTGAGCCGCCGGGCGAAGGCGTGTCGAAACCAACACAGTCGTCCACAGCGGCAAGCTCCGCCAGACCTCGCTGCAGCTCCCGCGTATCCCGCCCCAACGTCGCCAGCAGCGGATGCCCGACCTCGTCGTGCGACCGGTCGGCCGTACGCGCCATTTTCCCGTCCATCCCAGCGAGCGCCTGCCACAGGGCCTCAGAAGGGTGCGGCAACCACAGATGCACGTCGCGGTGCTCGCCCAGCGCCGCGACCAGCTCGATGTCGGTGGCCGAGAGCCGAGTGTGCCCGAACAACGAGACCCGCTCCGGCAGCTCGAACGCGCCCGGTGCCTCCTTCAGCCGGGCGACCGTCGCCGCCTGCCGCTCGACCGGTGTCGGCCCGCCGACCAGCCCGGCGACGGTCCGCCACAGCGGCGGCTGCCATGCCAGATCCTCGGCGATCTTCGCCCCGAGCCCGTCCGTGTCCAGCCCTGCGCTCCAGTCGGCGACCACAGCCGGCCGTTGGTCCGCGTACGCAGCGAACAACCGCGCCAGCCGCCGGGCCAGAGCCAGCCGCCGCCCCCGCCGACGTACGCCCTCCTCCGACGTGTCCCCGTGTCCCAGGTGCTGCGCGAGCGGCCTCGCCCAGGGCTCGTCCAGCGATGCGTCGATCGCCGCCAGCACCGGCCAGGTCAGCGACTCCGGCGCCCAGGGATCCTCATCCCCCGTGCCCGCGACCTCCGCGAACAGCGACCAGGGAGACCGGAAGTCGACCCCCGCACAGATCCCGTCCGCACGCCCCTCAGCAGCCCCCAGCCGATGCGAGAGCCGCTGCGACAACCACCGCTCCACCCCCCGCGCCGGCACCACGACGACCTCCGTCGCGAACGGATCCCCCAACGGCACCGACAACAGCTCGCCGAGCGAGTCGGCGAGCAGATCGGTCCGCGGCGCGCGGTGCAGATGTACGACCACAGACCGCAACCTATCGGGCACCGCCGACATCAGATCCTTGGACTCGGCGCCCACCTACTGAGATCGTTCAGTCTCCCGCCTCGAAGCTTCCGGCTATAGGGCACGGATATCGATCAGGCGTCGAACTTGAACGACGGCATTACCTGGTTGATGAGCTCGTCAGCTTCGTCGCGCGTGACCCACTCGGGGTTGAACGACCAAGCAACCTCGGCCTCAGATTCACCCAACACAGCGCCGTAGAGGTCATACACCTCGGTGTTGTTGGATCCACGAAGATGGAAGAACACGGTGCCGCCGTACGTCACGTCCTTGAGGCGCTTCGCGTCTGGAAACAACTCCTTCACGCCCGGCATTGCAGCCTCCGCCAGCTCGTCGACGTCGGATGCAAGGGTGACATCTGCGTTGAAGATCCCCGAGCCAGTCGGATGATCGTCGTCTGGCGCGCTGAGTACGTAACTCGAGTCCTCGAACTCGACCTCCCACCCCGCGGGGGCTGTGAGCGTGGCGCCATTGATCTCTGCCGTCCCGCCACCTTCACCTGCCGCGGTCGATGACTCCGATGTCTCCGGGCTACTCGGCGAGGATGACGCATCAGGTCCGGACGGCTCGTCCCCTCCACCACAGGAGCAAAGCACCAGAGCAGTGATGGCCGACACAGCGATTGCGGTGAGGGATCGGGAGAACCCCGTCCGAGATCCAGTCATGCCCCAGAGGATAGTGGCTCGAGGCGAGAGTCATTGGCAGTGACGATCCGGGGCATCGTGTTTACACTTTGGGCACCGCATGCACACACCCTCGGGGAGGCCGACATGGCAGGTCCACAATCAACAGGAGTCGACGAGACCCTGGTTAACAAGATCAAGCAGGTACTTATCGACTCCAAGGTCGACGTGGACAAGGTACATGTCGACAAGCCTGCTGCTGGACACCTCGGCGGCAGCCAGACTGCGGATTCACTTGCTGGGCTCATGAATGTAGCCACAGAGCGGATCAACTCGACCCTGTCGGAGACGTCGGACGCTCTGATCAAGTTCGTCGATGGTTTGGACAATGCGGTACGCGCGGTCAAGGATGCCGACGAGGGTGCCCGTGCCGATGCCACCCGTCTGATGGACGATGCAGTTGGCCTGATCCGCAAGCCCTTCTTCGAGAATCTGGTAAAGGATGACCGCCCCGACATGCCGGGCATCCAGTTGCCGTTCTTCCCGTTGTCTCCCGACGCGTTGCAAGAGATCGCATCGCGTTCCGAGTTTGGTCAAGACAAGGATGGCTAACGCATGAACGCAATCGCTACGGGTGGTGGCGTCGTCAAGGGCCCCATGATGGTCATTCTGAAGGAATATGTCGCCACAGCGAATCCCGAAGAGGTCAAAGCAAGGCTCAAAGACTGGATCCAGGCCCGCCAAGTCATGATGGACACTAGCCGTGACTTGGAGCTAGCAAGCGGCAAGCTGCCGGAAGCATTCGAGGAGACATCCTTCACCACCGAAGCAGCGACGCGGGCCTTCCGCACCGCTTCGGAGAAGCTGAACACGAAAGTCAACCAGCTTAATGCCGCTATCGAGGCTCTGACTTCGGCTCAGAACACTACGCAGCGCGCCCAAGAAGCACACAAGCAACTTGAAGCCTCCCTCCCGGCCAACCATGGTCCGGCCCCAGACTCCTCGTCTCCCCCGTACGCCCAGTCCGGCCCAGGCGTTGACACTGCCCAAGCGGCCCGAAACCAGAAGGCTCTCCAAGAAGACCGCGCCGCCCACGCCGCACGAGAGCAAGCAATCGCCGATGCAGAGCGGGCCGCAGCGGAAGAGATCAAACAGATCGACCGTGCCAACTACATTGCCGACCCTCCGGTCCGTGAGATCACCGACGAGCCGAACACGGAGGGCAGCAACAAGCCGGTAAGTCCATCGTCCCCTGGTTCGTACAGCGAGGTAGCGGCATCTCGCGCACGGATGGCGCAGTACAACTCCGGGACCCTCTATCCCGGCGGAATGGGCCACGAGCTCATCGCTCAGGAAAAGGCCAACATCGAGGCGCACCTAGCCGAAAACAAGCCAGAACTGCGCGACGGACAGTGGATCAACGCGGACGGCACTCCGGCGCCCTCGACGTCGTACGCGATGGTCGAGACGGCTGACGGGCTGGCCCCGCTTGGGGGCGGGACGAGTGGCATGGCCGCGCTCGCGATCGGTGGCGGAGGGGCTCTGCTCGGTGCTGGCGTGGCCAAAGCGCTTGCCAACAAGTTCGCTGCCGGAGCGTCTGCCAAGGCGGCGACGGCCAGCGCGACGTCGAGGTCTGCAACCGCCAGGGCCGGCGCCGCCGGTGCCCGCGCGGGCGGCGGAGCCGGCGCCGGAGCTCGCGGCGCAGGTGCCGGGGCCGGCGCACGCGGTGCTGGTGCCGGAGCAGGTGCTCGCGGCGCTGGTGGGCGTGGCGCCCGAGGCGGTGCGACGGGAGCGGGCAGCCGTGCCGGACGCGGCGGAGCTGGCGGTGCCGGCGGCCGCGGCGGGAAGAAGGACGACAAGAGGAACGGCCAGAACCAGGACTGGCAGGCCGACTACACCGACGACTGGACCGAGACGGCGAGCGACGTCCTGGATCCCAATGCGTCCCGGGGCTGGACTCCGAACGCACCACAGGACGACGCCTCCAGCGCCGACAAGAACGGCCGCAAGCCCTCGTAGGAACGACGCTCGCATTGTCCGGGTGGCAGCGTCCTCAGCCTGGTTGGATGGTCGCGATGACCACGCTGAGGATCGACCGGCTCTCGATCGAGGGCGCTGAGGACCCGATCGACGGGCCGCTGCCGTTGCTGCACGGCGTGCCCCGGCCAGGGTTCGAGACCGGTACCGCGCCGTATCCGGACATGGCCGCCAACCTCGAGTACGGCAGGCCGAGCACGCTGCTGCCGTACACGGCCCAGGACTGCTACACGCGCCGACGTGGCCCGCGCGATCTGCCGAGCCTGGTGCTGGAGAACGAGCTGCTCTCTGCCACCTTCCTGCCCGGCTACGGTGGGCGGCTGTGGTCGCTGGTGCACCGGCCGTCGGGCCGGGAGCTGCTGCACCGCAACCCCCTCCTGCAGCCCGCCAACCTGGCGCTGCGCGACGCCTGGCTGGCCGGCGGGGTGGAGTGGAATCTCGGGGCCACGGGGCACTGGCCACTCACCTGCTCCCCGCTGCACGCCGTGAGCCTGACCGCCCCGGACGGCACCCCGGTACTGCGGATGTTCGAGTTCGAGCGGATGCGGCGGGTCGTGGTCACGATCGACGCCTGGCTGCCAGCAGGATCCCCGGTGCTGCTGGTGCACGTCTCGCTCCACAACCCGGCGCCGAACCCGACACCGGTCTACTGGTGGACGAACATCGCAGTGCCCCAGAGGCCGGACGTACGTGTCGTCGCCCCGGCCGAGCGGGCGTTCCACTTCGACTACACGGAGCAGCTGAGGCTGATCGACTTTCCGCAGACGGCGGGCGGCGACCAGAGCTATCCGGCGAGGTTCCCGCAGGCGGCCGACTTCTTCATGGACGTCCCGGGCGACGAGCGCCGCTGGATCGCCGCGCTCGACGGCGACGGGCGTGGGCTCGTCCAGACCTCCACCGACCGACTCATCGGCCGCAAGATCTTCCAGTGGGGCACCGGTGCCGGCGGACAGCGGTGGCAGGAGTGGCTGTCCGGGCCGGGTGCTGCGTACATCGAGATCCAGGCGGGCCTGGCGCGTACGCAGCTCGAGCACCTCGCGTTGCCCGGCGGCGAGACCTGGGAGTGGGCCGAGGCGTTCGGCCTGCTGGAGGTCGACCCCGAGCAGGTGCACGGCTCATGGGACTCGGCCCGTGCGGCCGTGAACGAGGCGGTCGAGTTACTCGTCCCGCGGGCCGAGCTGGAAGCCGCGCTCGGCGAGGCGGGACGCTTCGAACCGCCCGCAGACCTGCTCGCCCGCGGGTCCGGGTGGGGCGCGCTCGAGGTCTCGGCGGGCTCTGTGCCGGCCGACCCGCTGCGCCCGTTCGGGGCCTGCGGCGACGATCAGAAGCCCTGGCTGGAGCTGCTGCAGCACGGCCGGCTGCCGATCAGCGATCCACCCGCGGCTCCGATCCTCGGTACGCACTGGCGCGAGCTGTTGGAGGCCTCGGCCGACGACTGGCACGCGTGGTACCACCTCGGCCTGCTCCTGCTGGCCGACGACGACCGCCGCGGAGCGCGCGAAGTCCTGGAGCGGTCGGTCGCCGACCGTCCCAACCCCTGGGCCCTGCGCGCCCTCGCGCACCTCGCCGAACCGGAGGACCCGCCTGCTGCGGACCTCCTGCTCGAGGCCCACCGCGTCCGTCCCGACCTGCGCGAGCTCACCATCGAGCTGCTCCAATCGCTGACCGCCGCCGGCCGCCCCGCTGAAGCACTCGAAGTGGTCGCCGCCCTTTCCGGCGCGGACCGTGAGCATGGTCGGATCCGACTGTGCACCGCACAAGCGGCGCTCGCCCTGGGCGACCTCGACCGGGTTCGCAGACTTCTCGACGAGGGCATCACGGTCGACAACCTCCGCGAGGGCGAGGCGGCCTTGGACACGCTCTGGCTCGCCGTTCATCCCGGAGAGCCGGTGCCACCTGCGTACGACTTCCGGATGACGTCCGGCTGACGGCCCGCTAGGCGACCTTGTTCATCTCACCCGTGTGCTCGATGTCCTCGTCGAGCTGGTGACGGGCGTCGGGGTGGCCGTGGAAGCGGCGGTAGGAGTAGCCCAGGATGGCGAGGGCGATGATGCACGACCCCAACAGCGTGACACCGGTCCAGTCGCCGCCGAGGAGCCAGAAGGACGCCTCGAGGGGCCACCAGTGGGGCGCAGGCGGGTTGATCAGGAAGACGACGCCGACCGCACCGATGGAGAGCGCCCCGAGGGTCGAGGCCACGATGCGCGGCCAGGTCTCGACGCCCTCGGCAGCCCCGCGCAGGGCGCGGAGGCGGACCGGCTCGACGTAGCGGCGAGCCCAGGCGTACTGGCGAGAGAGCACAGCCAGCCCACCGAAGAGCATCAACAGCCCCGGCCCCGGCAACACCATCGCGGCGATACCGGCGACCACGAGCAGCCACCCAACGGTCTCGTAGGCGAGCCGCTTCGCTGCTGCTCCTGCGAGGGACTTCATGCCAATAGCCTGCCATTCCGGGACAACCCCGAGAACAACTAGGGGAATCTTACGACCGCTCATGCGGCCAGGTCGTACTTGACGCCCTCGGGGCTCGGGAAGGTCAACCAGAGCACTGCGAGGACGATGTCACCGATCACGGGTACGACCAGGATCAGCTGCCACCACCCGGAGCGGTTGATGTCGTGCAGCCGCCGCGCACCGAGTGCGATGGTCGGAACGAACGCCACCAGTCCGTAGAGACCGATCACGAGGCTCACCACCTCGTCCCGCGCCAGTACGAGGACGATGAGCATCAGAAGGTTCACGAGCATCGGCCAGAGCAGCTCAGTGCGGCTGGCGCGACCCGAGAATGTCGCGTACTTCTTCCAGAACCGCGCGTACGCCTCGGTGATCGAGGCCGCACGAAGCGGCTGGCTCAAGGGGATCGTCACGGGCAGGAACCTTAGGTGGGGGACATCGGCTACGTAAATGTCTGGCCGGGCATCTGTTCCAGATACGAACAAAGTTCATCTTCCCGTAGGAAACGGAAGCAGACGAAAACAACAGGGGCGGCGTACGGAAAGAAAATTCCGTACGCCGCCCCCGGCTGTGGTCTCGATCAGGCCTGAGCAGCCTCGTCGATGGCAGCAGCGACGCGCTTGTGCGCCTCCCAGATCTCCTCGGGCAGCTTGAACTGCTTGAGGTGCTCCTCGCGGAAGCCCATCTCCTGCTTCCAGCGGTTCAGGTCGAGGGAGAGGATCCGGTCGAGGTCCCTCTGCGGCAGGTCGAGGCCGCGCAGGTCGAGCTCGTCCTCGGTCGGGATGACGCCGACGGGGCTCTGCTGGCCCTTGACCTCACCCTTCTTGAACTGCAGCAGCCACAGCAGCGCGCGCACGTTCTCGCGGTAGCCGGGCCACAGGAAGTGTCCGTCCTCGGAGTCACGCTGGAACCAGTTGACGTGGGCGAAGACCGGCTTGTCGGTGGCCTCGCCGATGATCTTCAGCCAGTGGCGGGCGTAGTCGCCCTCCTCGTAGGCGAGGAACGGACGCATCGACATCGGGTCGTAGCGCAGCACGCCCTCGAGGCCGTCGGCCGCGGCGGTCGCCTCGGCACCGAGGGTGAGGCCGTCGTAGACGCCCTCGGCCACGTCGGTGATCGCGCGGATCAGCGGCTCGCGGTCACGGGTGCGGCCACCGAAGATGATCGCGTCGACCGGCACGCCGGCCGGGCTGTCGAAGTCGGGGGCCGCGTTCGGGACCTGCGAGATCGGCGTCGTGAAGCGGGAGTTGGGGTGGGCCCAGGGGTCGCCCAGCTCGTCGTCGATCCGGTCGGCGATGCGCTCGCCCTTCCAGTCGATCCAGCCGTCGAGGTCGTCCGGGTGGTGCTTGGTGAGCCCCTCCCACCAGACCTCCTGGGTCTTCTCGTTGTAGGCGACGTTGGTGAAGATCGCACCCGAGCCCGGCAGGATCGCCTGGATGGCGCCCGGGTTGGTCTTCTCGTTGGTGTCCTTGGCGACGCCGAAGACACCATTCTCCGGGTTGAAGGCGTAGAGCTTGCCGTCCTCGCCGACCCAGATCCAGGCGATGTCGTCGCCGTAGAAGGTGACCTCGTAACGCTCACCGAGGGCGTCGGGCGAGAGCGTCATCGAGAGGTTGGTCTTGCCGGAGGCGGACGGGAACCCACCGACGACGTGGAACTCCTCGCCGGTCTCCTTGTCCTTGATGCCCAGCAGCAGGAACTGCTCGGCCAGGAACTTGCCGGAGGCGCGGCCGTCGTAGCAGGCCTGGCGCAGGCCGTGGGCGATCTTGCCCAGCAGCGCGTTGCCACCGTAGGAGGAGCCGAAGTGGAGGATCGTACGCTGGTCGGCGACCGTCGCGAAGAGCCGCTGGTCCTTGTCGGTCCCCTGCCCGAGGTTGGGCAGGTCGCCGGTCACGTGCACGGCACGGACGAAGGAGTTCGGGTCGGCGAGGTTGTTGATGTAGTCGATGCCGACGCGGGCCATCCGGATCATCTGCTGCACGACCGGACGGCTGTCGGTGAGCTCGACACCCGCGGCGTACGCCTCGAGCGGCGAGCCGGCCGGAGCCATCAGGTAGGGGATGACGTACATCGTCTTGCCCGCCGAGGCGCCGGTCATCCGCTCGGTGAGCGTCTTGACGGTCTCGTCGGCCGGCTTCCAGTTGTTGTAGACGCCCTTGTCCTCCGGGTTGGAGGTGGCGACCACGGTGCGCTCCTCGGACCGCGCGGTGTCCTTGCTGTAGGAACGGCTGTAGTAGCGGCCGCCCGTCACCGGGAGAAGCTCGCCCGCTGCCAGGGACTCCTGGAGGAGCCGCTCGTCGTCGGCTGCGCTGACAACCTCGATCTGCTCGGCTCCGGTCACCCCTGCCCAGTAGGAGACATACTCCCGCACATGAGGATTCGTCAGCCCCGCCTCATCGAGGACCTTGTCCACGTCAACCATTCCGACACCCTTCAAAAGTTTCGCCGATTGCAGGCACGTTACCCCAGTTGAAGAGGCCTCCAACCGGGGTACCGTGCACCAGAGTGGGTCATCGATCACGGGCCTGGACAATTGATCGATCCAACTGCAGGCGATGTTCCGATAGCCGGTCCTGAGACCCCTGTGACCCCCATGTTTAAGTGAGAATCGCCTCATTTCGGCGAGTGGTCCGTAATGTGGATGTGACGCCGATGTCGCACTGTGGCACGAATTACATCTAAGGTTTCGCGGGTGATCCCCCAACACACAGACGTTGAATTGTTTCAATTCCCGAACGGTCCAGAGGTCGCCTGATGGACCTCATTCTCGGGACCTTCGCCGCCTCCTTCGCCGGAGGACTCTTCCCCGTCATCAACTTCGAGACCTACCTCGCGGTGGCCGCCTCGAACCTGACCTTCTCCGCCCTGGTGCTCGCGCTGGTGGCGGGAATCGGCCAGACCAGCTCCAAGGTCGTCTGGTACTACGCCGGCCACGGCACCACCTCACTCCCCTTCGTCCGCAAGAAGATGGCGTGCGAGAAGTGGCAGCAGCGGATGGAGAAGTGGGAGCGACGTACGCAGGGCCGGCCCGCCTACGCCGGCGGGCTGCTCGCGGTCGCCGCGCTCAGCGGCCTTCCGCCGCTGGCGATCCTGGCGGTGGTCTACGGCACGCTCAAGGCCAACCTGATGCTTTTCGTCGCGATCACGTTCGTGGGCCGCGTACTTCGGTCCTGGATGATCCTGGAAGCCGCCGCGTTCGCGTGGTTGCGGACATAGGGCGCAAGACGCTCTGACCCCAAGGATCGAACACAGCCTAGGCTGTCCGCATGCCTCAACCAGCCGGATTCGTCGGAGTCACCGCCAACCTCGGACTCAAGGAGGGCGCTGACGACTTCGCCGTCGTCGCCGCCCCCTCGGGCCCGGTCACGAGCGCCGCGGTCTTCACCCGATCCCGATTCGCCGGCGCCTCGGTGCTGCTCTCCCGAGCCTCCGACCTCTCCGCGCTCCGTGGGATGGTCACCATCTCGAAGAACGCCAACGTCGCGACCGGGCCGACGGGCGAGGCCAACGCCCTGGAGGTACGCCGCCTGGCGGCCGAGGTCGTCGGCGTGCGCCCCGAGGAGCTGCTGGTCGCCTCGACGGGCGTGATCGGCGTGCAGTACCCGATGGACGTCCTCACGCCCGCGCTCGAGAAGCTCGCCGGGACCGCCGGCGACGCCGACTTCGACGCCGCCGCGGCGGCGATCATGACGACCGACACGATCGCCAAGATCGAGACCCGGACCGTCGGCGACGCGACGATCACCGGGATCGCGAAGGGCGTCGGGATGCTCGAGCCCGACATGGCCACGATGCTGACCTACTTCTTCACCGACGCCGCGGTGCCCGCCGCCGAGCTCGACGCGGCCTTCCGCCGGGTCGTCGACCGCACCTACAACGCCGTCTCGATCGACACCGACACCTCGACCTCCGACACCGCCGCGATCTTCGCCTCCGGCACGGCCGGCGCCGTCGACCTGGGCGAGTTCGAGGCAGCGCTCTACGACGCCGCGCTCGCGCTGGTGAAGAAGATCGCCTCCGACGGGGAGGGCGCCTCCAAGCTGATCACGGTCTCGGTCGGCGGCGCCCGCGACGACGCCCAGGCCAAGCGGGTCGGCAAGGCCATCGTCAACTCGCCCCTGGTCAAGACCGCCGTCCACGGCGCCGACCCCAACTGGGGCCGCGTCGCGATGGCCATCGGCAAGCTCCGCGAGGAGACCGACATCTCCCCCGAGAACGTACGCATCGCCTTCGGCGGCACCGAGACCTACCCTGCCCAGGTCTCGGCAAATCTATTGGCGGATTTGTCGACTTATCTGTCTGGCGATGAAGTCTCCATCGGGGTCGACCTCGGCATCGCCTCGGGTGAGTTCACTGTCTACGGCTGCGACCTCACCGACGGCTACATCCGCATCAACGCCGACTACACCACCTGAGCCGCCCGCCGCTGGTCAGCCGACCTCGGCCCGGTCACCGTCGTCGGCGGCGAGGAGCGCCGCGGCGCGGTGTACGACCAGCTCGATCACGTCGGGGTGCGGGCCGATGACGTCGGCGACGGTCTCCGCACCCGCCGCAGAGGAGCGCGAGCGGACGAGGTCGGAGAAGAAGCCGGGAGCGAGCAGGTAGGGAGAGACGGCGTCGCCGGGACGTACGACCTGGTCGATGGGCGGGGCGCCCGAGCCGGAGACGGTGGCGACCCTGACCGGACCGCCCCAGGCCTTCTCCAGCATCTGACCGGCAGCCGCGATGTCGGCTCGGGCGGACGGGTCGTTGGAGCCGGCGGCGACCAGGACGACGGACTGGCCGGGGACCGCGCCCGCGGCGACCAGCCGGGAGACCTGCGCGGAGGCGAGCAGCGGGTCCGGTCCGAGCGCGCGGCCCATCGCCACCGGCAGCCCTTCGGCGGCCTGCGGCAGGTCGACCTTGATGTGGTAGCCGGTCGAGAGCAGCAGCGGGACCACGACCGACGGCTGGCCGTCGGCCAGGACGTCGGTGAGCAGCGGCTCGCAGAGCTCGACGTACGCAGCCTTCGACTCCATCCCCAGCACGCGGCCGGCGCGCTTGGCGATGATCGAGGCGACCGCGTTGCCGAGCAGCTGCCGGGTGCCGTGGGCGACGACGACGAGCCTCATGAGTCCACCGCCAGCCGGTAGCCGCGCTTCACGACGGTCTGGATGGTCTTGGTGCCGAGCGCCGAGCGGAGCCGGGCGACCGCCATCTCGACCGCGTGCTCGGAGCCGGCGGTGCCGGAGGGCAGCATGGCGAGCAGGGCTTGCCGGGAGACGACGATGCCGGGGTTGGCGACGAGAGCGCCCAGGACGGCGGCGGGCGCCGGCGAGAGCTTCACCTCGGCGCCGTCGAGGATCACCGCGTCGCCGTGGAGCAGCAGCTGATGACCGCCGGCGAGCTCGATGAGCAGACCCTCGCGCCGCAGCGGCAGCTCGGTCTCGAGCATCTTGACCATGGCCGCGGTGCGGGAGCGGTCGGGGATCATGGTGGGTACGCCCCACATCTCGAAGGCGGCGGCGGTCACCGGACCGACGCAGGCCGCGACCACATCGGCCTGGAACGCCGCCACGACCTCGTCGCGCAGGCCGACCGACCCGGCGGCCTGCATGAACGCGGCCACGGCGGGAGCGGAGGTGAAGGTGACCGCGTCCAGCTCGCCGTCGGCCAGCGCCTCGACCAGCCGGAACATCGGCTCGGGGTCGGCGGCCGACTCGACCCGGTAGACGACCACGTTGATGACCTCGGCACCCTGCCGGGTCAGCGCATGCACGACCATCGACAGCGACTGCCCGTGCTCCTGCACCACGATCCGCTTGCCGGTCAGGTCGCGGCCGCGCAGATGCTCCAGGACGTCGTCGAACTCCTCCGACTCCGGCGCCCACAGCTCCCGCAGCCCGCGCCGCCGGATCGCACCGACCGACTTCGGTCCGCGGGCCAGGATCTCGGCGCCGCGAAGCGTCTCCAGGAGCCGATCGAGCAGTCCCCACTCCTCCGCGGCGTCGAACCACGTGCGGGTTCCGATACCGGTCGTCGCCAGGAACATGTCGATCTTCTGGCCGATGATCTGCTCGGTCACGGCACGCAGCGCGCCGGCGTCGACCCGGTTGGGGTCGACAGAGAGCGCGGGGGCCCACACCACGTGTGCTCCCCGCCTCTCGAGCAGATTGATCTGCTCCTCGGCCTTCCGCGCCGCGGTCACGCCGACGCGGAAGCCGCTCAGCGCGCCACTGTCCACATCGGAATCGTAGGTCCCCTGGATCATTTGTGCCGCGTTCGTCATCGCCGAGCGCCGACCCGGATCTCTCCGTCGACGACGTCGACCTCGTAGGTCGCGACCGACACCGATGGGTCGTCGAGGCACTGACCGCTCTCCAGCGAGAACGGCTGCTTGAGCAGCGGCGAGGCCACGAACGGCACCTCACCACGCGTCCCGACGATCCCGCGGGCGAGCACCGAGGCGTGGCCGTACGGGTCGAAGTTCGACAGCGCGAAGACCCGGTCGTCGAGGGTCCGGAAGACGGCGACGGCCTCCCCGCGCACCAGCGCGGCGATGCCCGTCTCGGGGTCGATGTCGTCGAGGCGACAGACGGCGATGTAGGTCACGGTCTGGGTCTGGGTCATCGCGACTCCTCCATGGTGGGCATTCCGACAGGGATCGAGGCACCGAGCGAGACCGGGCCGACAGCGGCCGGCTCCTCGCCGACCTCCGGGACGATCTGGCCGCGCGTGGATCCGAAGGAGATGTTGGGGTCCGGGATGTCGGGGGCGTTGACGAAGGAGACGAACCGGCGCAGCTTCTCCGGGTCCTCGAGCGTGGCCTTCCACTCGTCGAAGTACGTCTCGGTGTGCCGCGCCATCGCCGCCTCGAGCTCGGTGCCCAGGCCGAGGACGTCGTCGACCACGACCTCACGGACCCGGTCCAGGCCGCCGTCGAGGGAGTCGATCCAGGTCGAGGTGCGCTGGAGGCGGTCGGCGGTGCGTACGTAGTACATGAGGAAACGGTCGAGGTAGCGGACCAGCTCCTCGGTGCTCAGGTCACCGGCGAGCAGCTGGGCGTGGGCCGGGATGGCGCCACCGTTGCCCCCGACGTACAGGTTCCAGCCCTTCTCGGTGGCGATGACGCCGAAGTCCTTGCCGCGGGCCTCCGCGCACTCGCGGGCGCAGCCGGAGACGCCACCCTTGAGCTTGTGCGGCGAGCGCAGCCCGCGGTAGCGGGTCTCGAGCATGATCGCGAGGCCGACGGAGTCCTGGACGCCGTAGCGGCACCAGGTCGAGCCGACGCAGGACTTCACGGTTCTGAGCGACTTCCCATAGGCATGGCCGGACTCGAACCCGGCGTCGACCAGCCGCTTCCAGATCGCGGGCAGGTCCTCCATCCGGGCGCCGAACATGTCGATGCGCTGGCCGCCGGTGATCTTGGTGTAGAGGCCGAACTCCTTGGCCACCTCACCGATCACGATCAGGCCCTCCGGGGTGATCTCACCACCGGGGATGCGCGGGACGACGGAGTAGGAGCCGTTCTTCTGGAGGTTGGCCAGGTAGGCGTCGTTGGTGTCCTGGAGCTTGCGGTTCTCCTTGGCCAGCACGTGCCCGTTGAGCTGGCTCGCCAGGATGCTCGCGACCGCGGGCTTGCACAGGTCGCAGCCGCGGCCGGTGCCGTGGGCCTCGATGATCTGGTCGAAGGTCTTGTAGCCGTGGATCAGGACCACGTCGAAGAGCTCGGCGCGGGTCATCTTGAAGTGCTCGCACAGGCTCGTGTCGACGGTCTTGCCCTGGGCGGTGAAGTAGTCCTCGACGATCTTCTTCACCTGCACCTTGCAGGAACCACAGGTCGACCCGGCCTTGGTCTCCTTGGTGACGTCCGCCGCGCTCTCGCAGCCGTTGTCGACGGCCGCCTCGATGTCACCGCGGGTCACGTTGTTGCAGGAGCAGATCTGCGCCTCCGGCGGAAGCTGGATGCCTCCCCCACCGCCACTGGACTGGGGGAGGATCAGCTCCTCCGGGTTCTCCGGAAGCACCATGCCCGAGGCGACCATCGGGCGGAGCAGCCCGTACGCGGACGCGTCGCCGACCAGCACGCCGCCGAGCAGGCGGGTGCCGTCCTCGCTGATCACGAGCTTCTTGTAGACACCGGCGACGGCGTCGGAGTAGGTCAGCTCGAGGCACTCGTCGGTGGTGCCGTGCGCGTCACCGAAGCTCGCGACGTCGACACCGAGCAGCTTGAGCTTGGTCGACATGTCGGCGCCGGTGAAGGTACCGGCACCGCCGAGCAGCGCGTCGGCGACGACCTCGGCCATGTCGTAGCCGGGTGCCACCAGGCCGTACATCTTCCCGCCGGGCGCCGCGCACTCGCCGACCGCCCACACGTGCGGGTCGGAGGAGCGGCACTGCTCGTCGACCAGCACGCCGCCGCGCTCGGCCAGGTCCAGGCCGGCGGCGCGGGCGAGCGCGTCACGCGGCCGGATACCGGCCGAGAAGACGATCATGTCGACCGGCAGCGGCTCCTCGACGTCCTTGAACTTCAGCGCGCTGACCTTGCCGTCGAGCACGCCGCTCTCGTCCTCGTCCACGACCGAGATCTCGGCCACCGAGTCCGGTGAGATCGATTCCGTCATCACCCCTGTGTGCACCGTGAGGCCGAGCTTCTCGATGTGGCGCTTGAGCGTGTTGCCGCCGGCGTCGTCGACCTGCACGGCCATCAGCCGCGGCGCGAGCTCGACCACGTGGGTCTTGACGCCGAGCTGGTGCAGCGCGTTGGCGGCCTCCAGCCCGAGCAGGCCACCGCCGATCACCGCCCCGGTCGTGGCGGTCTTCGCGGCCTCACGGATCGCCTCGAGGTCCTCGATCGTCCGGTAGACGAAGACGTTCCCGAGCTCCGAACCCGGCACCGGCGGCACGAACGGCGCAGCTCCGGTGGCGAGGACCAGCTCGTCGTACGCCATCTCCTCGCCGTCGGCGAGCATCACCGTCTGGGCGGCGATGTCGATCTCGACGACGCTCGTGCTGGTGCGCAGGGTGACCCGCGGGTCCTCGTAGACGCCGGAGGGCAGGAAGGAGAGTGCCTCGGCGCCGACCTCGAAGAAGCTGGTGAGGGCGACCCGGTCGTACGCCGGGCGCGGCTCCTCACCGAAGACCACGATGTCGTGGGTCTCGGTGAGTCCGCGCTCGATCGCGGCGGTCACGAAGCGGTGACCGACCATGCCGTGGCCGACGACGACCACCTTCTTGCGGAGGTGAGGGCTCATCACGTAGTTCCTTCCAGGCTGAGCTGCGTTTCATTGAGCTGGGTGCCGCTGGGCCGGGTGGCCAGAAGCTGACGTACGGTCGGCGCGCAGCCACCGCATCCGGTGGTGGCGCGGGTGGTGTCGCGTACGTCCTCGAGGGACCGGCACGCCCGGATCCGGCCGGCGCTGACACCGGCGCAGGCGCACACCTCCGCGTCGTCGGGGAGCTCCGGACGCGGACTGTTGGACGGCTCGGGCAGCAGCAGCTGACCGGCCTCGTGCTCGCCGAGCACCGTCTGCCGGTCGAAGGCCTGGGTGATCAGGCCGACCCGGCTCAGGTCGCCGACGAGGGCGCCGGCGACGATGCGGCCATCGCGTACGACCAGCTTGCGGTGGGTGCCCTTGACCGGGTTGGCGATCTCGACGACCTCCCCGGTCTCGTTCTCGGGCTCGCCGAGGACGCAGACGTCGAGGTCGGTGGCACGCAGCCGGGCGACGACGCGGTGTCCCTGATAGGTCGCGGGACCGCCGGCCAGGACGTTGGCGAGGACGCCGGCCTGCTCCCATGCGGGCGAGACGAAGCCGGTCACGGTCGCGTTGTGCTCGGCGCAGTCGCCGATCGCGTACACGTCCGGGTCGTCGACGCTGCGTAGCTGGTCGTCGACGACGATGCCCCGGTTGACGGTGAGCTCGGCGCGGCGGGCCAGGTTGGCGCGCGGCCGGCCGCCGGCGGTGAGCACCACCAGGTCGGTCTCGAGGGTGTAGCCGTTGTCGAGCTTGAGCCCCTCGTCGGTCAGCCTGGTCGCGCGGGCGCCGAGGTAGACCTGGGTGCCGAGCTTGGCCATCGACCGCTTGAGCACCTTGCCCGCCGACGCGTCGACCTGGCTGCTGAGCAGGTGGTCGCGGCCCTCGACGATCTCGGTCTCGATGCCGCGGACCGCCAGCGCGCGGGCGACCTGGAGACCGAGCAGGCCACCGCCGACGATCACCGCGCTGCGCGGGTGGTCATGAAGAGTGTCGAGCAGCCGCGCGCAGTCGTCGAGGCTGCGGAACGCCTGCACGCGCGGGTCCAGCGAGCCGTCCATCCGCACCACGCCGCGGATCGGCGGCAGGGTCGGGATGGCCCCGGTGGCCAGCACGACGGCGTCGTAGGGAACCGTCGTCCGGTCGGCGAGTTCGACCTCGTGACGGTCACGGTGGATGTCGACGACGAGGCTGTTCAGGCGGAGGTCGACTCCCCTGTCGGCGTACCACTGCTTCTCGCGGAGCGCGAGCGCCCCGGGGCGGTGGGTGCCCTCGAGCACGGCGGAGAGAAGGATCCGGTTGTACGGAGCGTGCTGCTCCTCGGCGAGCACGGTCGTCTGCGGGCCGAGGCCGCGCGCGACCAGTCCCTCGACCAGCCGGGCCGCGGCCATGCCGCCACCGATGATGACGATGCGCTTCTCACTCGTGGGCTCGCTCATGGGCTCGCTCATGCCGTCACCGCCGCGGCGCAGACCTTGAACTCCGGCATCCGGCTGGACGGGTCGAGGGCGTCGTTGGTGAGCTTGTTGGCGCCGACCCAGTGGAACGGTACGAAGACCGTGTCCGGGCGGATCGTGGTGACGATGCGCGCGGGCGCCTTCATCTCGCCGCGCGGGGTGCGTACGACGACCGGGTCGCCGTCGTGGGCCCCGACCCGGTCGGCCAGCAGCGGGTGGAGCTCGACGAACGCGCCCTCGTCGGGGAGGTCCTTGATCCGTCGCGTCTGGGCACCGGACTGGTACTGCGCAAGCACCCGGCCGGTGGTCAGGTGGAGCGGGTAGTCGGCGGTCGGCTGCTCGGCCGGTCCACGGTGGGCGACGTCGATGAAGCGGGCCCGGCCGTCGGCGTGGAAGAAGGAGTCGGCGAACATCCGCGGGGTGCCCTCGGTGCCTTCGGGGCAGGGCCAGAAGACGCCGTCCTCGTCGCGGATGCGGTCGTAGGTGATGCCGCTGTAGTCGGCCTTGCCGCCCTTCGAAGCGGCGCGGAGCTCCTCGAAGATCTCCTCAGGATCGGTCGACCAGGTCGAGGCCGCACCGAGGCGGGTGGCGAGTCCGGTGATGATGTCGAGGTCGTTCTTGACCCCGTCGGGGGCGCTGATCGCCTGGTTGCGCAGGATGACCCGGCCCTCGAGGTTGGTCATGGTGCCGGTCTCCTCGGCCCACTGGGTCACCGGCAGGACCACGTCCGCCAGCGCGGCGGTCTCGCTCATCACCATGTCGGCGACGACCAGGAGATCGAGGTCCGCCAGTCGCGACGTGATGTGGGTGGCGTTGGGGGCGGAGACGACGATGTTGGAGCCGAACACGAGCAGGCTCTTGGGGCCCTCGGGGGTGCCGAGCGCGTCGAGGAGCTCGTAGGCGGAGCGGCCCTTGCCGGGGATGGTCTCGGGGTCGATGCCCCAGACCGCGGCGACGTGCGCCCGGGCGGCGGGGTCGTCGATCATCCGGTAGCCGGGAAGCTGGTCGGCCTTCTGGCCGTGCTCGCGGCCACCCTGGCCGTTGCCCTGGCCGGTCAGGCAGCCGTAGCCGGCGTACGCCTTTCCGGGCATGCCGAGCGCGAGCGCCACGTTGAGCCAGGCCAGGACGGTGGCGGTGCCCTGGGCGTGCTGCTCGGCGCCGCGCGCGGTCAGGACCATCACCTTTCTCGCGCCGGCGAGGAGGTCGGCGAGCTCGCGCAGCTGCGCGGCCTCGACCCCACTGACCCGCTCGACCATCTCCGGCCACCAGGCGGCCACGGAGCGGCGTACGTCTTCGAAGCCCGTGGTCCGCTCGGCGATGTAGTCCTCGTCCACCGCGCCGGCGGCGTCGAGCAGGTGCAGGACGCCGAGCGCGAGCGGCAGGTCGGTGCCGGGGACCGGCTGGAGGAAAAGGTCGGCGCGCTCGCCGGTCGGGGTCAGCCGCGGGTCGATGACGACGACCTTGCCGCCGTTCTCGCGCAGCCGGTCGAGGTGGCGGGCGGCCGGAGGCATCGTCTCGGCGAGGTTGGAGCCGACGAGTACGCAGACGTCGGTCTTCTCGATGTCGGCCAGCGGGAACGGCAGACCGCGGTCGACCCCGAAGGCCTGGTTGCCGGCCGAGGCCGCCGAGGACATGCACCAGCGGCCGTTGTAGTCGATCTGGGAGGTACCGAGCGCGACCCGGGCGAACTTCCCGAGCTGGTACGCCTTCTCGTTGGTCAGCCCGCCGCCACCGAAGACGGCGTTCGCGTCGGGGCCGTGGTCGTCCCGCAGGTCGGAGAGCTTCGAGGCGACCAGGTCGAGCGCCTCGTCCCACGTCGCCGCGCTCCACTCCCCCGTCGCCCGGTCGCGCACCATCGGGGTGGTGAGCCGCTCACGGCTTCCGCGCAGCCCCGCCGCCGTCCACCCCTTGCGGCACAGCGCACCCTCGTTCACCGGGAACGATCTCGCACTGACCTCCAGCCGGGGCCCCTTGCGTGACAGGGTCATCCCGCACTGCAAGCTGCAGTAAGGACAGTGGGTGTCGGTCACGCGTACTCACACCGTTTCGGGTCGGGGACTGGCGACCTCTACTCTCCGGCGTCAAGGTTTCGCGCCGATCCGCTCTCCGTACCCCTTCCGTCAACTTCCGCTCACCACCTCACAACCCGATCCCGCCGAGTCGGTAGTTCTGGCAGCCGAGTCTGTAGTTGTGGGCGACGAAACTGGAGTCTCGTTGCCCACAACTACAGACTCGGTCCCCACAAGTGCGGACTCGGCAGTCAGGGAGTACGCCGCCGCAGCGTCGCCGACCCGAGGGCGAGACCGGCGACGACGAACCCGGCGACGACGGCCAGATCGGTCCAGACCTCGCCGGTGTCGGCGGAGGTGACCAGGTGGGTCATCGCGTCGACGGCGTAGGAGAGCGGGAGGACATTGGAGATGGCCTCCAGGACGGTCGGCAGCGACTCGCGCGGTACGAGCAGGCCGCAGAGCAGGATCTGCGGGACCACGATCGCCGGCATGAACTGGACCGCCTGGAACTCGGTGGTGGCGAAGGCGGAGACGAGCAGCCCGAGTGCGGTGCCGAGGACGGCGTCGACGATCGCGACGACCACGAGCAGGGCGACCGATCCGGTGATCTCCAGCCCGAGCAGACCGACGCTGACCCCGACGGCCACGCCTGACTGGACAGCGGCGAGCAGCCCGAACGCCAGCGCATAGCCGAGCAGGAAGTCGCCCTTGCCCAGCGGCATCGCCAGCAGTCGTTCGAGCGTCCCCGAGGAGCGTTCGCGCAGCGTGGTCACCGAGGTGACCAGGAACATCACGATGAACGGGAAGATCGCCAGCAGGGCCGGACCGATCCGGTCGAAGATCGGCGCGGGCGACTCCTCGTACATCCACCACAGCAGCGTCATCAGCAGCGTCGGCAGGACGACCAGCATCACCAGGGTGCGGTGGTCGCGCCGGATCTGGGCGAGGACCCGCCCGGTCACGGCCAGGGTTCGTCGCAGGCTCATCGCGCTGCCTCCTTCACCAGCGTCAGGAAGGCGTGCTCGATGTCGTCCGCGTCAGCCTTCTGCTTGATCTCGGCCGGACTGCCGTCGGCGAGGAAAGCACCGTCGCGCATCAGCAGCAGCCGGTCGCAGCGCTCGGCCTCGTCCATGACGTGGCTGGAGACGATGACCGCCGCCCCCGCGGCGGCCAGGTCCCGGAAGGTGCCCCACAGCTGCTCGCGAAGCACCGGGTCGAGCCCGACGGTCGGCTCGTCGAGCACCAGCAGGTCCGGTGAGCCGAGCAGCGCCGCGGCGAGCCCGACCCGCGAGCGCTGGCCACCGGAGAGATCGCGTACGACCTGGTCCTTGTGGTCGACGAGGTCGACCGTCTCGATGGCCTCGGAGACCGACGACATCGGCGCACCGAGCACCCGGGTGAAGAACCTCAGGTTCTCGGTAACCGTCAGGTCGTCGTAGACGCTGGCCGCCTGGGTGACGTAGCCGATCCGCGCGCGCAGGGCGGCCGAGCCGGCCGGACGGCCGAGGACGGTGAGGGTCCCGGTGACCTTCGCCTGCACGCCGACCAGGGCCCGCATCAGCGTCGTCTTGCCGCACCCGGACGGCCCGAGCAGGCCGGTGACCTCACCTGCCCGGATGGAGAAGTCGAGGCCATGGAGGACCTCACGCTTCCCGCGCACGACTCGGAGACCGGACGCCTCCACCACGTTATTCATCACATGATGAAATGTGGCACGACGGGGCGCCGCACGCAAGAGGACTACGGCAAAGGCCCGGTCAGATAGCCCTGGACCACCGGCGCGTACGTCGCCACCAGCGTGTCCACCGGAGCCGACGCGAGCGGCTCGATCCGGGCGATGTAGCGCAGCGCGACGAGCCCGACCAGCTGCGAGGCCACCAACGTGATCCGCCGCTCGGGTTCATCGAGCTCGAGCGCCTCGCCGACCGGCGTCAGGATCAGCCGGCCGAAGGCATCCGGCACCAGCGCCTTCCCCTCCGGCTCGAAAGCGCTGCGCATCAACGCCATCAACGGGAGCCGGGACTCCTCGTCGTCCCAGATGCTCAGGAGCATGCGGATGAGCCGCTCCCCCACCCCGTCGCGGCCACCGGCGGCGATCACGGGAACGACGTCTCGTGGATCGACCCGCAGCTCCAGCGAGGCGACGAAGAGGTCCTCCTTGGTGCCGAAGTAGTGGTGCACCAGGGCAGAGTCGACCCCGGCGGCGGTCGCGATCCCGCGGACGGAGGTCGCGGCGTACCCCTGCTGCGCGAAGCGCTGCCGAGCCGCCGCCAGGATCGCCGCCCGGGTGTCCGGCGAGCCGGGCCTGCGCCCTCGCCGCGGTGCCGTCGTGCTCATGCGATCACGCTAACCCGACGACGACAGCTCGGGGCGAGGCTCCGTCCGACGCAACCAGGCCGCGGGACGGCCGACGAGCCATTCGAGCGGACCCGGGCGACCCCATGCGGTGACGACCGCACCGATCGCCATCACGACGAGCACATGGAAGACGTACGTGTCGGGCGTCTCCGGCGGCCAGACCGCATCGGTCTTCATGATCACGTGCAGCGTGTAGAGGGTGAGGGTCATCGTGCCGGCGCCGAACAGCACCGCCATCCCGGCGCGCCACCGGTCCGGCAGCCGCAGCGCGATCATCTGGCAGGCGCCGATGACGAACATCGAGGTGCCGATCGTCTGCGCCAGGTCGAACGGCGTGGTCGAGTGCGGCGCGACGACCAGCAGCCACTGCCAGCCGCCGTCGACCGGTGTCTGCCCGTAGAGACCGTGGCTCATCGCGGTCAGCGCCCCGTCGATGTCGGTCTCGGGATAGGTGCGCAGCAGCTCCGCAGCCACCGACGGCAGCCGGGTCAGCCTCCCCGAGAGCCAGGTGGCCGAGACGGAGATGATGATGCCGCTGGTCCAGATCATGTCGACCACGAGCCGGTTGCGCAGGTCGACCCGGCCGATGGCCATCCCGATCAGCACATAGGCAAGCCACGGGACGGCCGGGTAGTAGCCGGTGAAGAGCAGCTCGGCGAGCAGCCGGCCCGGCTCCAGCAGCTGCGACGGCTCCGGGCTGGAGAACTGTCGCGGCGGCAGCATCGGCCGGATGACCTGCGACAACATCGGACCGATGACGACCCAGAGCACACCGAGCAGCCACAGCCAACGCGCCCGCAGCCCGAGGAACGGGATTGCGATCAGGAACAGCACCCCGTAGTAGGTGAGGATGATCGCGATGTTGGTGCCGAGCGAACCGAGCACCAGCCCGAGCGCGGCAATCAGCACGGCCCGTGCGACCAGTCCCAGCGACCGGGACGCGAGCACCCGCCCCTTCACCGGCTCCTGACGTCCGGTCATCAGCGCCAGGCTGACCCCGGCGAGCACGGCGAAGAGCGCCGCGGACCGGCCACCGGCGACGGCCTGGATCCTGGTCAGCTCCCCGGAGGCGTCGACCGGGTCGAGCACGTGCGTCGCCATCATCCCCAGCAACGCCAGGCATCGCGCCACGTCGACACCGACGAGACGCGTCGAGAGTCGATCGGAGAGCGCGGACATCGCCCCCAGAGTAGAGATATCTCACGTACGCCGCGGCTTCACCCACCCACAACACCTGCTTTACCGTGAGAACGATGTCCGTCGATGCCTCCCTGACCCGCCCCTGGGTCGGGCACGATGCCGGCAGCAGCGGCTACCGCCGGATCCTGATCGGCCTCTTCGCCGCCGGGATCGCGACCTTCGGGCAGATGTACTCCACCCAGGGCATCCTCCCCACCGTCGCGCACGCGCTCGAGGTCAACGAGGCCTCGGCCGCGCTCACCGTCTCCACCGCGACCCTCGGCCTCGCAGTCAGCGTCCTCGGCTGGTCGTGGGTCGCGGACCGCATCGGCCGGGCACCGGCGATGAAGATCGCGCTCTCGATCTCCCTCGTCCTCGGCCTGCTCACCCCGCTCGCCCCCGGCTTCACCACGCTGCTCGTCCTGCGCAGCCTCGAGGGCCTCGCGCTCGGCGGCGTACCCGCGCTCGCGGTCGCCTATCTGGCCGAGGAGATCCACGTACGCCACGTCAGCCTCGCCGCGGCCATCTACATCTCCGGCACCACCGTCGGCGGCCTCCTCGGCCGGGTCATCACCGGGCCGTTCGCCGACCTCGGCGGCTGGCGCCTGGGCGTCACCGCCGGCGGCGTCCTCTCGGCGATCGCCGCGATCATCGCGATCACCCTGATCCCGCGCGCCCAGGGCTGGGTCCGCCCGGTCGGCAGGCCGACCACGTCCGTACGCGAAGGGGTGCTCGCCAACCTCCGCGACCCGGGCATGCTCGTCCTCTACGGGCAGGCAGCACTGCTGATGGGCGGGTTCGTGGCGACGTACAACTATCTGGGGTTCCGCCTCGAACGCGAGCCCTTCGGGCTGCCGGTGGCGATCTCGAGCCAGATCTTCTTCGCCTATCTCGGCGGCACCGTCTCCTCGTCGGTCGCAGGCCGGCTGGCGGCTACCCACGGGCGGCGAAAGGTCATGCTGACCTGCGTCGTCATCACGATCGTCGGCGTCGCGATGACCTTCCCCGACAACCTCGCGATGGTCCTGACCGGCCTGTTCGTCCTCACCACCGGCTTCTTCGGTGCCCACGGCGTCGCGTCGGGCTGGGTCGGCGCCCGCGCGCGGGTCGGAAAGGCCCAGGCCAGCGCCCTCTACAACCTCTTCTACTACGGCGGCTCGAGCCTCTTCGGCTGGCTGCTCGGCTATGCGTACGTCGCCGGCTGGTGGGGCGTCGCCACCGCCGTCCTCGTCCTCGCCCTGACCTCGCTCACCTGGTCCTGGCTCGCCGCCCACGACTGAGGGGCGGCTCGACCAGCAGTGGCGTCAGGCCTGGAAGTGCTTCCGTGCGAACTCGAGCGACTCGCGGAGATCGGCGACGCGCTCGGCGCGCGACCGGGCTCGGCGGGTGTTGATCTCGAGGACGATCTCGCCGTCGAACCCCGAGGCGGCCAGGTGGCGTAGGAAGCGGTCGGCACCCATGTGGCCCCGCCCGGGCACGAGATGCTCGTCCTTGGCCGAGCCGGTGCCGTCGGTGAGGTGGATGTGCCGCAGCCGCGGCCCGAGCCGCTTCGCCATCTCGATCACATCGTCGTTGGCGATCGCGGCGTGGGAGAGATCGATGGTGGTGTTGGCGTAGTCCTCGGTCGAGGGGTCCCAGTGGGGCAGGTACATCGGCGTGGAGCGCTTGGCCGCCCGCCACGGATACATGTTCTCCACCGCGAACTTCAGCCCGGTCGAGCGCTCCAGCGTGGCGATCCCCTCCACGAACCCGGCCGCGTACTCGCGCTGCCAGCGGAACGGCGGATGTACGACGACCACCCCCGCGCCGACCTCGGCGGCCATCTCGGCCGACCGCTCGAGCTTGCCCCAGGGCTCGAAGCCCCAGACCTGCTGGGTGAACAGCAGCGTCGGCGCGTGGATCGCGACGATCGGGATGCCGTGGTGCTCGGCGAGCTGCTTGACCGCGTGGGTCTGCTGGGAGAGCGCGTCGATGCCGACCATCACCTCGACCCCGTCGTATCCCACCTCGGCCGCATAGGCGAAGCCGCGGGCGGTCGACTCGGGGTACGTCGAGGACGTCGACAACGAGATCATCGCGGGCCTCCTAGTCGGACCTTCCGAGATCGGAACTGTCGATGAAGGACAGGTGGTCGAGACGGTCGAGGATCAGACCCTCCCGCAGAGCCCACGGACAGATCTCGAAGGCGGGCACGTCGAAGATGTCGAGGCATGCCTCGGCGACCAGCGCACCGGGCACGATCTGATGGGCCCGTGACGGGCTGACCCCGGGCAGGTCGGAGAGCTCCTCGAGCGACATCTCCAGCAGCTTCGGGATCCAGTCGCGCAGCTCGGTCAGCGGCAGCTGGCGGCGCACCCGTAGCCCTTCGCCGCTCGGCGCGGCACCGCAGATGCGTGCCAGCGAGCGGAACGTCTTCGAGGTCGCCACCGCCATGTCCGGCTGACCGTCGCGCAGGATCTTGCCCGCGTCCTCGGCGATCGCAGCGCGGATCGACCGGCGCAGCTCACGCAGCTCCTCCTCCGTCGGGCGGTCACCGAAGTAGCTGCGCGCGAGCCGGCCGGCGCCCAGCGGCAGCGACCAGGCGACGTTCGGCTGCTCGTCCAGTCCGGCCGCGATCTCCAGCGAACCGCCGCCGATGTCGAAGACGGCGAGCCGTCCGGCGGACCAGCCGAACCAACGGCGTACGGCCAAGAAGGTCAGCCGCGCCTCGTCGTCGCCGGGAAGGACCTCGATCTCGACCCCGGTCTCGGCATGTACGCGGTCGAGCACCTGCTGGGAGTTGCCGGCATCGCGCACCGCCGAGGTCGCGAACGCCAGCATCTCCGAGACACCCTTCTCCTCCCCCACCGCCACCGACTCACGGGTGAAGGCGGTCAGCGCCTCGATCCCGGCCTCGGTCACATCGCCGGCCTCGTCGAGGTGCTCGGCCAGCCGCAACGGCTGCTTGAAGGAGTACGCCGGTAACGGGGCCGCCCCGCCGTGGGCGTCGACCACGAGCAGGTGTCCCGTGTTCGATCCGATGTCGAGTACGCCCAGACGCATAGGTTCGACTTTAGTGGCTCGCCGTTCCCCGAGCGGAACTCCGCTGGAGAAGAAGACGAAGATGACCTCGTGAAGGAACTCGACAGCATCCGCCGAGACATCGCGGCTCACCCGAGCAACACCTGGGCCGTCGCGGCAGGGTTCGAGCCTGTCTACGTGGCTCATCCGGATGCTCGGTGCCTGATCATCGGCCAGGCCCCGGGCATCAAGGCTCAGCAGAGCGGCATACCGTGGAACGACGCGAGCGGGCGACGCCTCATCGAGTGGCTCGGCGTCGACGAGGCGACCTTCCGCGATCCGACGGCGTTCGCGATCCTGCCGATGGACTTCTACTACCCCGGCAAGGCCACGACCGGCGACCTGCCGCCGCGGGCCGACTTCGCGCCGAGGTGGCACCCTCCTCTGCTCGAGCTGATGCCGCAGATCAGCCTCACGCTGGTCGTCGGCGACTACGCGCAGCGCCACTACCTCGGCGGGAAGAGCTCGCTGACCGAGCGGGTACGCAGCTTCCGCGACTATCTCCCGGAGCGGTTCCCGCTCGTCCACCCCTCACCGCTGAACTTCCGGTGGCAGTCACGCAACCCCTGGTTCGTGTCCGACGTCCTGCCCGAGCTGCGGCGCCGCGTCGCCGAGGTGCTCAGCGGCCGGCGGTAGCCGCCTCGCGATCCGGACTGGCGACGACGGTGACGGACGGTTCCCCGATCCGGGCGTTGACCGCACCGGCGACCACGACCACGAGCGCGGCAGCGGCGGGCAGCAGGAGTGCCGCGTCGGTGCCCCAGCGCTCGGCGATGCCGCCGGTGACCGCGGAGGCCAGGGACTGGCCGAGGATCACCGCGGAGCCGAGCATGGTCATCACGGTGGCCGACCGGCCGACCGGGCTGCGGCGGGCACCGAGGCCGTACTGGGTGACCAGCGTCGGGCCGATCCCGAGACCGATGACGAGCAGCGCGACGACCATCCCAGTCACCGACGACACCGCCGGCAGCGCGAGGGCGCCCGCGAGCATCAGCCCGCCGAAGACGAGCCAGCGCGCGGCCGAGGTGAAGCCGACCGGGAAGGCGGCGACGCCCAGCGCCAGCGCGGCCGATCCGACGCCCATCGCGGCGTAGACCAGGCCGGCCTCCTCGGGACGCCCGTGGTCGGCCATGAACGCGGTCAGCGAGGTGAGCATCGAGCCGAAGAAGAGCCCGACACCGAGGATGCCGACCACGATGACGACCACGCGCGGACGAGCGAGCTCGCGCACGGAGCCGGCAGCGGGCGTACGGCCGGACGAGGCCTGTGCGGTCGCGGCGCTCGGGTGGAGGGCGAAGGCGGAGACGAAGATCAGGGTGAGCACCGCGGCGGCGACGACCGGCGCCCAGGGGTCGATCGTGACGGCGAGGACGCCTGCCACGACAGGACCGACGATGAAGACGATCTCGTCGGCCGCCGACTCGTAGGCCATGGTCGAGTTGATCACCCGCACGCGACGTCCCGGGGCGATGCACGCGGAGATGATCGCCATCAGCCGCGACCGCGACAACGGCGCGATCTGCGGGGCGGTCGCACCGACCAGGAACGCCACCGCCAGCACGGCCGCGTCGGGCAGCGGGCTGTAGACGACCCAGGCCATCGCGGCCAGCATCGCGCTGCTCGCGGCGCCGACCACCAGCAGCACGCGCCGCTGGCCGAACCGGTCGACCGCGGCGCCGAGGAGCGGGCCGCACGACGCGGCTCCGATCCCCACCATCGCCGAGTTCAGACCGCCCAGCGCCAGCGAGTCACGGCCCGCGACGACCAGTGTCAGCACACCGACGACCATCATCGCGTACGGCATCCGCGCGACCAGCGCGAGTGGGAAGTACGTCCCTCCGACCGAGCGCACCAGACTCTGCTCGCTCTGCACTGACATCTCTTTCGAACCTCCCGCTGCGAACCGCGGCTCTGTGCCGCCTTGGTCCGCCGGCGGGGCCAGCGCGAGGTGATACACACAATGGATACGGAGCGGTGGCTCCGTACCTACAAGAATACGCCGCTCACCCCGGCCACCCGAATCGCCGAGGTGGGCGCCGGTCAGGGCTCGAGATCGACCATCCCGTTGCCACTGAGGATGTCCAACGGCACCGACACCTGGTCGTGCGCGATCCTCCAGGTGCCGTCGATCCTGCGCAGCCCGTAGGTGACCCGCACCCACATGCCGGCGGTGGCGACGCCGTTCTTCATCGTCCCGCTGAGCCGGCCGAAGGCATGCCCGAACGCGACGTCGTCACCGATGGTGAGGGTCAGGTCCCGGAGCTCGTAGTCGACGGACTCGAAGACCTGGAAGACCCGCTCCCAGTTGGCGAGCTTGGCCTCGATCCCGACGTGCTGGAGCGGCGGCTCGACGTCGAAGGACACGACATCGGAGGCGTACGGCTCTCGCAGGGCCTCGAGGTCCTTGGCCCGCAGTCCGTCGATGACCTTCTCGATCTGGCCGCGGATCGCGGTCTCCTCCGCAGCGCTCATGACGCGCCTCCCTCGGCCCCGACGAGGCTGCCCTCGCGCAGCGGCGCGAGCGCGGTGCTCCAGGAGATGACCTGGTCCAGGGTTGCGGCCAACGCAGCCTCGTGCCGCTCCCCGGGGACGAACGTGGCGTGGTTCTCGAAGTCGGTGAAGAGCGAGAGCTCCACCGGCCGGCTCACGTCGGCCATGCCCAGCGCCCCGCAGACCGTACGCAGCTGGGCGACCGCCCGGGCGCCGCCGCTGACGCCGTACGAGACGAAGCCGACCGCCTTGTTCGTCCACTCCGCGCAGGCGTGGTCGATGGCGTTCTTCAGGACTCCGGGCATGCCGCCGTTGTACTCCGGCGTCACGATCACGAAGCCGTCGAACGGCGCGATTCGCTCAGCCCAGTCGCGGGTGTGCTGGTTGGCCGAGGGCCCGAACATCGGAGGCACCGGCTCGTCCAGGTGCGGGAGCGGGTGATCGCGCAGATCGACGAGCTCGAAGGTCGCGTCCTCGCGGCGCGAGGCCTGGTCGTGGACCCACCCGGCGACCTGTGGGCCAACACGGTTGGGGCGGGTGCTGCCGAGGATGATGCCGATGCTGATCATGTTCCGGACTCCTTTGAAGCTGAGGTCGGTCTGCTGCCCCTCCGACGACGCAGGCGTACGGAATGTCAGGCGGTCTCACAGATCGGGTCGCTGTTTCGTCGGACCGGTAGACATGAAGACCGAAGGAGCCGCCATGCCCGACCCGCACCTCGCCGAGGTGATCAGCGAGCGCCGCCAGCTGATCAACCTCGCCTACCGCCTGCTCGGCTCGCTCGCCGAGGCCGAGGACGTCGCGCAGGAGACCTACACCCGCTGGTACGCCCTGCCCGAGAAGCAGCGGGAGAAGATCGAAAATCCCGGCGCCTGGATGACGACGGTCGCCAGCCGGATCTGTCTGGATCTGCTCGGCTCCGCACGGGCCCGGCGGGAGCACTACGTGGGCGACTGGATCCCGGAGCCGGTGCCCGGGGGCTGGCTCGACGGCTCCGCTCCGGCCGACCCCGCAGACCGGGTCACCCTCGACGAGTCGATCAGCATGGCCTTCCTGGTGGTGCTGGACTCCATGACCCCCGCCGAGCGGGTCTCCTTCGTCCTGCACGACATCTTCCGCTACACCTTCGCCGAGATCGCCGACGTCGTCGGCCGCACCCCCGCTGCCTGCCGCCAGCTCGCCTCCAGCGCACGCCGCCGCATCGACACCTCACAGGACCCGTCGACCACCGAGCGCGCCGACCTGGTCCGGGGCTTCAAGCAGGCCTGGGAGTCCCGCGACATCGAGGCCCTCGTCGGCCTCCTCGACCCGTCGGCGGTCGCGACCGCTGACGGTGGCGGCCTGGCCCTGGCCTTCCTCGAACCGATCAGCGGCGCCGACCAGATCGCCCGCGCCTGGATCGATATCGCCACCCTCGCCCCTGAGGTGACGCTGCGGGAATGCGTGGTCAACGGCCAACCCGGCCTGGTCGGAGAGCTCGACGGCGCCACCGTCTCCGTCTACGCCTTCGATATCGCCGACGGTCGCATCACCCGCATCTGGGCCGTACGCAACCCCGAGAAGCTCGGTCCGTGGGCCTAATTACGTCAGGAGTCAGCCGAGCGTTCGCGCATCAGTCTGAAGACGTCTTGGGCACTGACGGCAGCCTCGAATGGCCCGAAGTACCGCTGAAACACCTCGCGCCGGCGAACGAAGTCCGCGAGCAACTCCTCAACCAACGTGCCGTCTTCGATGCTGAAGCGCCTCTTCCCCGTGGGGTCGAAGATCTTCGCCGTGCCCACACGGGCGAAGGTGTCGAACAGTTGACTAATCTCGGAGACAACATCAGCCGGGTTGGTGAACGACACTCGTATCCCAACCGAGGGGGCAGGCATGTCGACCTCCAGGTCGATCCAATGACACCGCCCTCGCAGCACCAGGTAATGCTCTCCTCGCCTCTCAGCACCGATGTCCAGCAGAGCTGAGACGTACGCATCAGAGGTTCCGGCGGCAGGAACAACCTGATAGACGGCGGACTCGACGCCCATCACGACATCCCTTCTCTCGGCTTGCAACCAGTCGGCGATCGTGAGACTGATCGCCTTTCGTAGTAGAGCACCCATCGACGCCACCCTTGTGAAAGTTTCACAAAGTTGGACCCTCTGCCCTAGCCATCCGCACCTCAGGCTCAGCAGTCGCCGGGGCACTTCAGTAGCGGAGTCAACGCAAGGGCTGCCACTCCGACCATTCGAACTCGACGCCGAGAGCAACCATGAAGTCCTCTGGCGCCGAGACTGCTTCGGCGGCGACGGCGAGGCTGAGAAGGCTGGGTGAGTTGTCCCCGCTACCGATCATGGCGACCTCACCTGCCGCCACTTGAAAGGCAGCGACTTCGACCTGAAGACCATCGAAATCCACGAGCTCGAACGTGAGCCCGGCGGCCGTCAGATCGGCCTTACGGACGTTGAATGCCGCGACTTCTCCCCACCTCAGGTGGTCAACGTCTGCCCACGACAATGCGACCACTCGACTCACGAGGACTCCTTACGCCGCCTCACATGCGGACTCCGCGCCCAATCTACGTCCGGTACGCCTGAGGATGCGCAGACCAACGTTGCCGGCGTCGCGTGCTCGGAGCGCAGTCATGCTGGCTGTGTGCTCTCGGCGACGTAGGCTTGGCAGGTGCCTGAGGTACCCCTGGATTTCCCGCGTGCATGGGTGGAGTTCGTGAACCCCGACGACCCGGACGAGCGGATGCGCTGCGACCTGACCTGGTTGACGTCGGCGTACTCCTGCATCTTCGGCAACGGCTGCCCGGGGATGTTCAAGAGCTCGCCGGACGTGGGGTGCTGCACGCTGGGGGCGCACTTCGCCGACGAGGAGGACGAGGCCCGGACGGCTGAGTTCGTACGGCAGCTGACCCCGGATCTGTGGGAGCAGCACCCGGGGCGCGAGGTGGAGACCGACGACTGGGTCGAGCTCGACGACGAGGGCGAGCGGAAGACCCGGGTCACGGAGTTTCGCGGCCAGGAGTCGTGCGTCCTGGCCAACCGGCCGGACTTCGCCGGCGGATCGGGGTGCGCGCTCCACATCCTGGCCGCGGCCGAAGGCCGGGAGCACTTCGAGACGAAGCCGGACGTGTGCTGGCAGCTGCCGATCCGGCGTACGTTCCGCGATGTCGAGCTGACCGACGGGACGACCTACACCGAGGTGACGATCACCGAGTACGACCGGCGCGGCTGGGGTCCGGGCGGCCACGACCTGGACTGGTACTGCTCCGGCAACACCGAGGCCCACGTCGCCGTCGAGCCCGTCTACCTCACCAACCAGGCCGAGCTGACCGAGCTGATGGGCAAGGCGGCGTACGCCGAGCTCGTCCGCCACTGCGAGGCGCACGTCCGGTCGCGGTCCGCCCTGGCGCTCCATCCCGCCAGCCCGCGCTGAACCCCGGGGTGTATCTCGACATCAAGAGATAGTGACCCTGGATTGGTCTCTCTCTCAGCGAGAGTTCAGAATCGTTACATGCGCCTGGACCATGTTTCGTACGCTGCAGGACCCGATGGCTTGGTACAGACCGCCAAGCAGCTCGGTGAGCTGCTCGGCCAGGAGTTCGTCGACGGCGGCGTCCACCCCCGCTTCGGCACCCGCAACTACATCCTTCCGATGCGCGGCGGCCTCTACCTCGAGGTCGTCGAGGCACTCGAGCACCCGGCCAGCGACAAGGCCCCGTTCGGGCAGGCGGTCAAGGCCCGCTCCGCTCTCGGTGGCGGCTGGATCGGCTTCGTGATCGGCGTCGACGACATGACCCCGATCGAGGAGCGGCTCGGCCGCAAGGCGGTCCCCGGCAACCGTCACCTCCCCGACGGCCGCGAGCTCCACTGGCAGCAGATCGGGATCAACGGCCTGATCGCCGACCCGCAACTGCCCTACTTCATCAAGTGGGAGACCCCTGATCTCCACCCCGGCAACGCCGGCTCCGACATCACCCTCACCTGCCTGGAGATCTCCGGCGACCCCGAGCGGGTCAAGGACTACCTCGGCGACGAGCTGAAGGAGCGGGTCGACCCGTGGACCGGCAAGCCCGCCGAGAACGTCCACATCGACTGGGTCGCCGAGCACGGCACCCCCGGTCTCCTGGCCGCGCAGTTCGTCACCCCGCGCGGCGAGGTCCGGATCTGACCAGGCTCGACCTGCCGGGGGCGACGGGCGCGATCCCGTCCCCCAACATCTGGAACCACACCGCGACGTACGAGATCGAGAACCGTGCGCTCGACCCGCACGGGCGACTCTGGGCAGCCATGTCCGAGACCGGGCCCTGGGCCGGACGCGACGTCCTCGACCTGGGCTGCGGGACCGGGTTCTACCTGCCGCGCTTCGCCGAGGATGCCCGCACCGTCACCGGCATCGAGCCCCATCCGGACCTCGTGACGCTGGCCCGACGGCGTACGAAGCGGCTCTCGAACGTCACCGTCCACAACGGCATCGCCCAGCGACTCCCGCTGCCGCCGGCATCGGTCGATGTCATGCACGCCCGCTGGGCCTACTTCTTCGGCCCGGGCTCGGAGCCGGGGCTCGGCGAGCTCGACCGGGTGATGCGCCGCGGCGGCGTGGCGATGGTGATCGACAACGACGGCTCCCGGTCGAGCTTCGGCGCATGGTTCCGCCGCGGATACCCGAAGGTTCCACCGCCCGAGGAGCAGGAGCGGTTCTGGTCGAGGCACGGCTGGACGCGCGTCCCCGTCGACATGGACTGGTCGTTCGGATCACGTGCGGACCTGGAGGCGGTCGTACGCATCGAGTTCGACCCCACCACCGCGGCGGCGATCCTCGAAGAACACCAGGGGACGTATGTCGACTACGCGGTGAACCTCTGGTGGAAGCGTTTCTGAATCACCGCACGCGGCCGCGGAAAAAGCGTGACCATTGAGGCTCCCCCCAAGGAAAGGAGTTTCACCATGCACCATTTCCCACGTCTCGGGCGTCGGCTCGGCACGGTCATCGGCACCCTCCTTCTCACGGTCGCGGCCTCCCTCGCCGCGGTCAGCGTCACTGCCGCGCCGGCTCACGCCGACGCCTGCTACACCTGGAGCGGCACCCTGCAGCAGGGCTCCTCGGGCAGCGCGGTCACCCAGCTGCAGATCCGGGTCGCCGGATGGGCGGCCTCCGGCACGGTCTTCTCGATCGACGGGTCCTACGGCCCGGCGACGACGACCGCCGTACGCAACTTCCAGGCCGCCTACGGGCTCGCCGCCGACGGCGTCGCCGGCGCGAACACGTTCAACAAGATCTACGCGCTCCAGGACGACGACTGCACCCCGGTCCACTTCGCGTGGAGCGAGGTCGACGACGTCTGCTACGGCGGCTGGCCGACGCCGATCTCCGGAGTGACGGTCGCACAGGTCAAGGCCAACCTGATGCAGGCGATGTGGCGAGCCGAGGCGATCCGGCACCGGCTCGGCGACAACCCGCTGCGGGTGACCTCGGCCTACCGTTCCAAGGCGTGCAACGACGCCGTCGGCGGTGCCGCCAACAGCAACCACCTCTACGGCCGGGCCATGGATCTGGTGCCCGGCAGCAGCGCGACGACCATGTGCGGCATCGCGCGTGCCTCACGCCAGTCGTTCCCGCAGGTGCTCGGGCCGGGCTACCCCGACCACAGCGACCACATCCACCTCGGCATCCAGTCGAGCGTCTTCCACAGCGCCTCGCAGTGCTTCTGAGTCGCCGAGTCGGCTCAAACTGACAGAAAACTCCGCCGAGTCGGCTCGTCATGACGAGCCGACTCGGCGCGGTTCTTGGTCGGAACGAGCCGACTCGGCCCTCGGGGCGTCGGTGAGGTGGTCGGGATCGGGATCGGTCCGACGAGCTCACCGCATGGCATCGTTGTGCCGTGAACCTCGAACCTCCCCTCCCCACGTCACGGGCAGCCACGCTGGGCCCCCACGGAGGGCTCGCCGTAGCCGGCCTGGACGCGGAGGCCGAGGCGGTCTACGGGGCGGTCCTCGCCGCCGGAGCGATCGAGGACGCCGAGGTCGCCCGCACCCTCGGGATCAGCACGGAGGCGGCCGCGCGCACGCTGGACGAGCTCCGCGCGGCCGGGCTGGTCAACCGGGCGGCGGGCGACGGGCGGTTCGCCGCCGTCGATCCGCGGGTCGCGCTGCGCGCGGTCGCGGAACGCGCGGAGGACGGTCTCGCCCGGCTCCGTGCCGCCATCCCGCTGCTGGCCGAGGTCTACGAGAACCGTGGTGCGGCGGAGCGACCAGGCTCGAGCGTCGGCGTGCTGGTGGGGCCCGACGCCGTGGGCGCGGCGTACAACAGGCTGGAGCATCAAGCCGTCGAGGAGTTCATGGCGTTCGACCGGCCGCCGTACGTGCTCGCGCCGCTGAACCCGCTCGAGCCCGTGGTCATCGCGCGCGGTGTGCGCTGGCGAGCTGTCTACGCGGCCGCGGCGCTGGATCGCCCCGGCGCGTGGGACGAGGTGCGCCGCGCCGTCGAGGCGGGTGAGCAGGCGCGGCTCACGAGCGATCTGCCGGTCAAGCTCGCGATCGCCGACCGGCGGGCCGCGCTCGTGTCGACACGTCTCGACGGCCTGCGGCCCGAGGCGATCCTCACCGATTCCCAACCGCTCGTCGCGCTGCTGTGCGAGGTGTTCGAGGCGCATTGGGAGCAGGCCGCCGACGTGCCGCGCGACGAGCCCGCGCAGCGCGGCCCCGTCCCGGTCGAGCGACGCGGCCCGACAGCCGAGGAGCGGGCGCTGCTCGCGTTCTTCGCGTCCGGAGCGAAGGACGAGGTGATAGCGCGCGAGCTGCACGTCTCGACCCGGACGGTACGTCGGCGCAGCCAGCTGCTCCTACGGCGACTCGGCGCCGCGAACCGGTTCCAGGCAGGGGTGCAGGCAGCGCGTCGCGGTTGGGTCTGACCTCGGCCGACGGGGTCTCAAGGACGGCGCGCAACCTCGAGATGGCCGCCTGCGGCCAGTTGGCCGCTGCCGGACTCTCGCACACGTGCGGTCGAAACATCTGGGCGCTTTCATGAGCACTGAGCCGTCTTGCGCGGATCTCAGAAAGTTCACCGGAAGGTCACCCATGTCCCCCATTTCCCGTCGCGGCGTCACCGTCGCGCTGGCGGTGCCCGCCGTGCTCGCCGGCTCGGCCCTCGTACCCCTGAGCGCCGCGGCCGACCCCGGCGAGTCCGTCGCCGTCATCATCGAGCTCGACAGCCCCGGTGCTGTGCAGCGCGTCGGCGCCGACCGGATCGCCGAGTCGCGATCCGCGGACGGCGACGTCGGCACCCAGAACGATCTGTCAGCCACCTACCGTGCGATCGCGGACGACATCGCCACCGAGCAGGAGGCGACTGTCGACCGTCTTCGGGCGGATGGCATCCCGGTCGACGAGACCGGGAGCGTCGCGGGCCTGATCAACGCGGTCATGGCGGAGGTGCCCGAGCGCAGCCTCGACGAGCTCGCCGCGGCGGACGGTGTCGCGCATGTGACCCGCGACGTGCGGATGCGCGCGCTGACCGTCGACTCCGTCCCGTCCACCGGCGCACCTGCTGTCTGGGAGAAGAAGGATGCCGACGGCACCCCGCTGCGCGGTAAGGGCATGACCGTGGCCGTGATCGACACGGGCGTCGACTACGGGATCGCCGACCTGGGCGGCGATTTCGGCGAGGGGCACAAGGTCGTCGGTGGCTACGACTTCGTCTCCGACGACGACGACCCGATGGACGAGCACTACCACGGCACCCATGTCGCCGGCATCGTCGCCGGAACAGGAGCCGAGACGACCACCGGCGTGGCACCCGACGCCTCGATCACCGCGTGGCGAGTTCTCGACGCCGACGGTTCGGGCATGATGTCCGACGTCCTCGCCGGTTTCGAGGCCGCGGTCGACCCGACAGGCTCCCACCCCGCCGACGTCGTGAACATGAGCCTGGGCGGCCCGGTGGAGGACAACGACCCCCTCGCGCGCGCCGCGACGGCCGCGGTCGAGGCGGGCACCGTGGTGGTCGCCGCCGCGGGCAACGCCGGTCCGGGTGACGAGACCGTCGGCTCCCCCGCGATCGCGCCCGACGTGATCGCGGTCGGCGCCTCGACCACCGGCATCCGTACGCCGTCGATCACCCTCCGCGGTGCCACGTTGCCGGCCGGGTCGATGCGCCGTTACTCGCTCTCCGCGAATCCCGGCCCGAAGGCCGTCACCGCGCGCGTCATCGACGTGGGCTCCGGCACCCCCGAGGACTACGAGCGCGTCGGTGATGTGACGGGTGCGATCGTCGTGTACCAGAGCCCGACGGCCCAGGCCGTCACGGGCTACGACATGTACCTCTCCGAGCTCGCCGAGCAGAACGGCGCGGTCGGAGCACTCGTCTACCAGCCCACCAACGCCGACCCCGGGGTCGGCGACGGGCCGAGCGACACCCCGATGGGCGGCTTCGAGACCCACGCCAGCGACGGCGGCGAGCTCGCGGCCCAGGCGGGCTGGGACCAGCGCCGAGCGAGGCTCGTGATGATGTCGCTCTACGCCGGCGACTACGGCAACATCCGTCGGGCCGTGCTCGACGGCAAGGTCACCGCGACGATCACGGGCGAGGACGCGACCGACCTGATCGCCTCGTTCAGCTCCCGGGGCCCGGCCGGTACGACGGTCAAGCCCGAGATCGTCGCCCCCGGCGTCGAGATCCGCTCGGACATCCCCGCCTGGCAGGGGATCGAGGGCAACGCGTACCGGCTGTCCGGAACGTCGATGGCGGCACCGCACGTCGCAGGTGCCGCGGCACTGGTACGTCAGGCTCACCCCGACGAGACGGCCCTGAAGGTCCGCGCCCGGCTGATCGGCTCGGCGCGGGAGCTCGATAGCACCGATGCCGGCGTCAGCCCGTTCACGCAGGGCGCCGGGGCGCTCGCGGTCGACCGAGCAGTGGCTCAAGACGTCACCGCTTCGCCCGACGCACTCTCGTTGGGCCTTGCCGACACGGTGGGCGACGCCCGCTCGCGCACTGCCACCGTCACGCTGACCAACTCGGGCAGGACGACGCAGAAGCTGAAGCTGCACGTCGAGGGGTCGAAGGTCAGCGACGGCCGCATCGATCTGTCGGCCAGGTCGGCCACCCTCAAACCGGGTGGCCGGGCCGAGGTGACGATCACCCTCACCCCCGCTCACCGCGACCGGCCCGGCGAGGTGTCGGGTGTGCTCGTCGCCACCGGCACCGGCAAGGACGCCGCGCGCGTGCGCGTGCCGTACGCACTGCTGGTGCGCCCGCTCGTCGTACGCGCCACACCGGATGTCGCCGACGGCGCGACGCGCGTCGTCGTGCAGGCGCCCGCGGCGCTCGAGCGTCCGTCCGCCGACGTCGTGGCCCCTTCGGGCCGGCGCACGACCGTGCAGCTGTCGCCCCAGGACGGGCGCCCCGGTTGGTACGCCGCTGACCTCGAGGTGCGGGAGGCAGGGGTCCACCGGATCGATGCGACCGGCACCACTGCCGAAGGACGGCGACTCGGCGGGACCGGGTCCCTCGTGTCGCTGGGGGCCGACCGGCGCGGCGACTGGGAGCAGGTGGGCCCGATCTTCACAGGCGGGCTCACGGTGACCTCACCGGATCGTGCCGGCACGGCGATCCATGTCGTCCAAGACGGCATCAGCCCGTTCTGGACGAGCGACGGCGGCAAGACCTGGACGCGCGTGCGCTCGATGCCCGTCGCTGCCGGCGTAGGCCTGCCCGCGGCTGACCCGGCCGTACCCGGCGGCTTCTGGCTCGCCGTCAACGGCATGGCCGGGCGCGACGTGCTCGACGCCACGTACCAGGGCCGCCTGCTGCACAGCGCGGACGGCGGGAAGAGCTGGGACGTGCAGTCGCTGCCGGACGAGAACATCCAGGCGTTGGGCGCCGATCGCTCCACGGTCGCCGTCGCGACCGCCGCAGGGCTGCGGTTCAGCCGCGACCACGGCCGGACCTGGGACCTCGTGCCGACCGGCTGGTCAGGATCGGTCGATCACCTGGCGGTGGCTGACGGACGGGTGTACGTGCAGACGTTCGACGGGCTGTGGCGGGTCGATCTGACCGGTCAGACGCCCGGGACGGTCACGCAGGTCGTCACGCCGGACAGCAGCATCAGCTCGCTCTCCGACGTGGCGGTCGCGGGAGACACGGTGATCGCGACCGTATGGAACGCCGAGGATGCGACCGTGCTGCGGTCGTCTGATGCCGGAGCCACCTGGAAGTCGTCGCAGCCGGTGCCCGGCGCCTACTCCCTCGGCCTGTCGGTGGCGGGCGACACCACGTACCTGCGCTTCTTCGGCCGTGTGTACGCCAGCACCGACCACGGCGCGACCGCGAAGCCGGTCGCGCTGCCCGAGGGGACGCGCGACGTACGCGACGTCGACGTCTGGCAGGGCGGGGACGGGCTGGTGGTGACCACGAGCGCCGGCGTCTGGGGTGGCGACCGCGACACCTGGACGAGGTACCCGCTGGCGGGCGGCAACTCGTGGAGCCTGGCGGTCGGCGCCGATGCCGCGAAGGAGCCCGTGCTGCGCGCCGGCGACGCCGAAGGGATCAAGGAGCGCCGGCAGGGAGATCTCGGCACCGGCCCGGCACTCGACTGGGGCCTGACGGGCGACGAGGGCTGGATCGGCCTGTCGGCCCTGGACGTCGAGCAGTCGCCCGTCGGCGCACGCAACGTGTGGTGGGTCCGGCAGGACGGCTTCCTCGGCACGCAGCTGATCCGCCGCACGCTCGATGGCACCGACACGCGTGTCGGCCCCCACGTCGAGGTCGGAGACGTCGCGGTGTCACCGGTGCGGGAGGGCACCGTCGCGATGACGTACGGCGCAGAGCCCGAGACGGGCATCCTCGTCTCGACCGACGGGTTCGCCACGTGGACCACACACCCGTACGACCTAGCGGTCCGCACGGTGGAGTTCGACGCGTCCCGGCCCGAGCGGCTGTGGATCGCCGCCAGCGAGGGCCTGTACCGATCGGACGACCTCGGTGCGACGCTCGTGAAGGTGGGCGACGGTCCCGTCCGCTCCTTGTCCGTCGAGAAGGACGTCGTGATCGCAGGCACCGATGGCGGCGTGCTGGTCAGCACGGACGGCGGGAGGAGCTTCCGCAGGTCGGTGATCCCGAACCTGCGCGCGGCGGTCGGCGCGGTCGCCTCGGTCTCGGTCCAGGTCGCAGCCGACTCCTCCGGCAGGCCGGGCAAGGCCGGTCGCGTGCTCGTCGCCGGGAGCACCGATCTCGTCCGCGACGGAGTGCTCGCCTCAGGCGCTGGGGCCTTCGTCAGCACCGATGCGGGCAAGACCTGGCAGCCTGCATCGGGCGGTCTCACCGCGCTGGACATCCGTGATCTCGCGGTCAGCCAGGACGGCAGATGGCTGTACGCCGGCACCCGCAGAGGAGGCGTGGTCCGCACCACGACCGATGCGCTGGTGAGGGCGCTCGGCTGAGTCCTCAGGACATGTCGGTGAGCTGGTCGGGATCGGCGTCGGTCCCGACCAGCTCGCGGAGCTTGTCGTTGACGTCCCAGATGCCCACGTTCATCCCGGCGGTCACGGTCGCACCACGCCGCCAGTAGGCGATGAACTCGTCACCGTCGGTGTCGCCGCGGAGGAGCACCTCGTCCTGGGGCGCGGAGTGGCCGACGTATTCCATCGAGAACTCGAACTGGTCGGTGAAGAAGTAGGGCTGCCAATCGTAGGCGCCGCCCTTGCCCAGCATCGACCGCGCCGCCAGCCGGCCCTGCTTGATCGCGTTGTCCCAGTGCTCGACGCGCAGCGGGCCGAGCACGGTGTGCGTCGCGAGCGCGGCGTCGCCCGCGGCGAAGACCCGAGGATCAGACGTACGCAGCCCCTCGTCGACCACGATGCCGTTACCGACCTCGAGGCCGGCGTCAGCGGCCAGCTCCGTGGCCGGTGCCGCACCGACGGCGACCAGGACGATGTCGGCGGGGATCTCGCCGTCGCTGGTGCGTACGGCTCCCGGCTCGATCGCCTCGACGGTCGTCCCGGTGTGGATCTCGACGCCGTGGCGGGTGTGGAGAACGGCGACGTGCTCGGCGAGCACCGGGCCGAGGACGTTGAGGAGCGGCTGTGCGGCCGCCTCGAGCACGATCGCCTCTCCCCCGAGCGCGGTCACCGACGCGGCGACCTCGAGCCCGATCCAGCCGCCACCGACCGTGACGACCCGGGTGCCGGGTGCGATCGCATCCTTGAGGCGGCGGGCGTCCTCGACGGTGCGGAGGGTCGTCGCGTGCTCGATGCCGGGGATCGGCGGCGTCTTCGGCTCGGCGCCGGTGGCCAGCAGCAATGTGCCGAAGGGCAGCCGCTCGCCGTTGTCGAGCGTGACGGTCCCGTTGTCCAGGTCCAGGGCGGTCGCGGTGGTGCCGGTGAGGACGGTGACGTCCTTCTCGGCGTACCACGCCTCGTCGTGGGAGAGCTTGAACTCCTTGGCGCCGGCCAGGAAGTCCTTGGAGAGCTGCGGTCGCTCGTAGGGCAGCTCCGGTTCCTTCCCGACCAGGGTCAGGCGGCCGGCGTACCCCTCGTCACGAAGGGTTTCGATGGCGCTGACCGCTGCGAGACCAGCACCGATGACGACGATCTCCTCAGTTCCCATGACGCCATCGTCGCGCGGATCTCGGCTTCTATGAAGACCCTCGCACCGTCAGGGCGGGTTTCAGCATCACGCCGGGCGCGGCGTAGGACGGGGTGGCGAGCAGCTCCTCGAGTGCCTTGACCAGCTCGCGCGCGGCCTCCTCCAGCGGAGGACGTACGGAGGTGATTCCGGGCGGCACCGTCTGCGCGACCTGGGAGTCGTCGAAGCCCACGACCGCGATGTCCTCACCGAGGCGGAGACGCCTCTCGAAGAGGGAGTGGAGCACGCCCATGGCGAGCGTGTCGGAGGCGCAGACGAGCGCGGTCGGCTCGGTCTCGTCGAGGATCGCGTCGGCGGCGGCCTTGCCCGAGCTGATCGAGTCCTCGGTGCGCGAGGCCAGGCCGGTGGTCGAGAGGCCGTGGGTGTGCATCGCGTGGATCCAGCCGCTCCTCCGCTCCTCACCGAGGAGGGAGTCCTTGTGCCAGCCGATCCAGGCGATCTTGGAGTGGCCGCGCTCGATCAGGTGCTCGGTGGCGATCTCGGCACCGTAGGCGAGGTCGACGTCGACCCAGGGATGCTTCGCGTCGGGCTGGGTCCACGGCCGCCCGAAGGAGACGAACCGCGCCCGCCGCGACTGCAGCCAGGTCGTCTGCTGCCCGCCGAGGTGGGTGTCGGTCACGACGAACGCGTCGACCGCGGTCGACCTGAGCAGCTCGTCGTAGCCGTCGAGCGGGTCGGCGGGGTCACCGTAGAAGAGGAGCACGTGGTAGCCGGTCTCGGCCGCGGCCTCGACGAAGCTGTGCACGAACCGGTCCATCATCGCGTTGGCCGTGCCCTCTTGGAGGGCGGGCATCCTGAGTCCGATCAGATGGCTGGCTCTGGTCCGGAGGCTGCGCGCGGCGCGGTTGGGCTGGTAGCCGAGCTTGTCGATCGCGTCCTGCACCCTGGCCAGCGTGTCGGCACGCAACAGATCGGGGTTGTTGACCGCGTTCGAGACCGTCTGCCGGGACACGCCGGCCAGCTCCGCGACGTCCGCCAGGGTCGGCGGAGCGGCCGAGATATGACCGCCGGAACGCGGCACCGCCACGCTCTGCCTCCCTTGATGCCGATGTGGAACTCTGGATCGTTCCAAGCCATGGTAACGAAGCCTGACCCCGCATGATGCGTTCACCCCTATGTCGGTCTCGACCCGCTTCGCGGGTTCGCGAGCTCACCCCCTGCGCTCGCTCGACCTTCTCGCGTTGCGCCGCCGCTCGTGCCTCGCGGCGACGCAGGCTCGAATGTCGGTGCCGTGCTCTAAGTTGCTGGGCATGGCTACCGCTCGCTCGTCCAAACGCGCCACCTACCGCTGCTCCGAGTGCGGCTGGGAGACCGCGAAGTGGGTCGGCCGCTGCGGCGAGTGCCAGGCGTGGGGGTCGGTCGCCGAGGCGGCGGCCCCGATCGGACGTACGCAGGCAGCCCCGGTCTCCACCGCGGCGGTGCCGATCGGGACCGTGTCGGTGACCGAGTCGGAGCGGCGTACGTCGGGAGTGCCGGAGCTCGACCGGGTCCTCGGTGGCGGGCTGGTGCCGGGCGCCGCGATCCTGCTGGCCGGCGAGCCGGGCGTCGGGAAGTCGACGTTGCTGCTCGAGGTGGCGGCGCAGACGGCGCGCTACGGACGCCGGGCGCTGTACGTGACGGGTGAGGAGTCCGCGTCGCAGGTGCGGCTGCGGGCCGACCGGACCAACGCGATCCAGGACGAGCTCTACCTCGCCGCCGAGACCGATCTCGGCGCCGTGCTGACCCACATCGAGGAGAGCCGGCCCGAGCTGATCGTGGTCGACTCGGTGCAGACCATCGGCGCTTCCGGCGTCGAGGGCGTACCGGGCGGAGTGACCCAGGTGCGCGAGGTGGCGGCGGCGCTGATCCGGGTGGCCAAGACCCGCAACATCACGACCGTCGTGGTCGGCCACGTGACCAAGGACGGGGCGATCGCCGGGCCGCGGGTGCTGGAGCACCTGGTCGACGTCGTCCTCCACTTCGAGGGCGCGCGCGACTCACGGTTCCGGATGGTGCGGGCGATGAAGAACCGCTTCGGCCCGGTCGACGAGGTGGGCTGCTTCGACCTGTCCTCGGAGGGCATCGTCGCGGTCACCGACCCGTCGGGGCTCTTCGTGGAGACCCATCACGTCTCGGTGCCCGGCACGTGCGTCACCGTGACGATGGAGGGTCGCCGACCGCTGCTCGCCGAGATCCAGGCGCTGACCGTGCTGGGCGCGGAGGAGCGGGCGAAGCGTACGACCTCGGGGTTGGACGGCTCTCGGCTCGCGATGATCCTCGCCGTGCTGCAGCGCCACGCGAGGGTCGGTCTCTCCGGTCGCGACGTGTTCGCCTCGACCGTGGGTGGGGCCCGGATCAGTGACCCGGCCGCCGACCTGGCGATGGCGCTCGCGGTCGCCTCGAGCCATACCGGCACGCCGACGCCGCGCGGGGTGGTCGCGCTCGGCGAGATCGGCCTCGCGGGCGAGCTGCGCCGGGTGCGCGATCTCGACCAGCGGCTCTCCGAAGCGGCACGACTCGGGTTCACCGTGGCCGTCGTCCCGGCCGATCCGGGAGCCCCTGTGCCCAACCGTCCCAATGAGCGCGAAGTCGACGGGATGCGTGTCTTTGAGGTGCACAGCATCAGTGCTGCGCTGGAATTCCTCCGCTTGGTGTGATCGGCTTGGTGACTCGTGGCCGAACGTTCTCGGCATTACGGTTGGATCCACGGTTAGAATCACCCCATCCCACTCCGAAAGGAATCTCGTGCCCGCCGACCGCACCGCGGACTCCATCCGACTGCGCGAGACGCTTGCTCTGATCGCGCCCGGGACACCGCTGCGTGACGGGCTCGAGCGCATCCTCCGCGGCCGCACCGGCGCACTGATCGTGCTCGGCTACGACAAGATGGTCGATGGGATATCGACCGGTGGCTTCACGCTCGACGTTCCGTTCACCTCCACCGGCCTGCGTGAGCTCGCCAAGATGGACGGGGCGATCATCGTCGACGACTCGCTGAGTCGCATCGTGCAGGCCGCAGTCCACCTGATGCCCGACCACACCATCCCCTCGACCGAGACCGGCACCCGGCACCGCACCGCCGACCGGGTCGCGAAGCAGACCGGTCACCCGGTGATCTCGGTCTCCCAGTCGATGCAGATCATCGCTGCGTACGTCGGGGAGACCCGCCACGTCCTGGAGGACTCCGGCCAGATCCTCTCCCGCGCCAACCAGGCGCTGGCGACCCTGGAGCGCTACAAGCTGCGCCTCGACGAGGTGGCCTCCACCCTGTCCGCGCTCGAGATCGAGGACCTGGTGACCGTGCGCGACGTGGCCGTCGTGGCCCAGCGCCTGGAGATGGTCACCCGCATCGCCCGCGAGATCGAGGACTACGTGCTCGAGCTCGGCACCGACGGCCGGCTGCTGTCCCTCCAGCTGGAGGAGCTCATCACCGGCGTCGACGCTGAGCGCGAGATGGTCATCCGCGACTACCTTCCCCGCGGCCGCCGCGCCCGCAGCCCCGAGGAGCTGCTGGCCGAGCTCGAGGCGCTCAACTCCGCCGAGCTCGTCGACCCCGCCGCCACCGCCCGGGTCCTGGGCCTCACCACCTCCGACGCTCTCGACGGCGCCGTCGCCCCGCGCGGCTACCGCCTCCTGGCGAAGGTCCCCCGCCTCCCACCCGCCGTGGTCGACCGCCTGGTCGACCACTTCGGCACCCTGCAGAAGCTCCTCTCCGCCAGCGTCGACGACCTCCAGGCCGTCGAGGGCGTCGGCGAGCTCCGCGCCCGCTCCGTACGCGAGGGCCTCTCCCGCCTCGCGGAGTCCACCATCCTCGAGCGCTACGTCTGACCTCTGCCGAGGCGTCAGCTAGGTCGGCCGAGTCGGCACGCCGGTGCCATCTCGGCCGACGGGAGCGACGCCTCGGGTCAGTGGGCCGGGGTGTCCGGTTCCGTACGCGACAGGGCGGTGCCCGGCTTGTAGAGGCCGAAGGTGGCCGATGACGGTTCGCCACCGAGGGCGGCGGCGACGATCACGAAGAAGTTCGGCTTGACCCACGGGCCGTGGCCGGTGCACTCGCCGGCGACGACGCGGCGGCCGCTCCAGGTCAGGGGCAGCGTGGTGACGACGTCGCGACGTACGACGATCTCCTTGGTCGGCACCGCCTTGGCGCAGTCGACCGTCGACCAGACCAGGTCGCCGCCCTTCTGCGAGATCCGCACCTGGAGCGCGTCCGCGGACAGCTTCCAGGTGCACGCGGACGCCTTCACGGTGCGCAGCTGCAGCGGGATGGTCACGTTGTCGTAGGAGTAGGCGTCGGTGACCGCAGGCTCGACGACGATGTCGGAGGGCGAGCACTCGCCGGTCGGCTCCGGCGGTGCGCTGCTCTTCGGCTTCTTGGGCTTGTTGTTGCCGCCCGCGCTGCCCGCCTCCTTCGACGGCTTCGCGCTGGGCGTCGGCGTGACCGTCACGGTCGCCGTGGGCTCGTCGGCCACGGGGGTCGCGGTGTCGTCCGCGCCGTCGGAACCGCTGAGGAAGAACCGCGAGATCCCGACGATCAGGAGCAGGACGATGCCGAGCACCGCGAGCCGCCGGCGCCAGTAGACCGAGGCCGGCAGCCGTCCTCCAGTCCTTCTCGAGCGGGCCATAGGCGACACCGTAATGATCCCGTGCCCAGGTTTCGGGGTGCCACTCCGTGGCAATACCTGTCGCACGGCACAATCTGGGTGTGACAGTTCTCCACGACGCCGTCCTGGACTGGTACGACGCCAACGCCCGCGACCTCCCGTGGCGCTCCGCGACCGCGACACCGTGGTCGGTGATGGTCAGCGAGTTCATGCTCCAGCAGACGCCGGTCTCCCGCGTGCTCCCGGTCCACGAGGCCTGGATGGAGCGCTGGCCGACCCCGGCCGACCTGGCCGCGGAGCCGACCGGCGAGGCCGTACGCGCCTGGGGCCGCCTCGGCTACCCCCGTCGGGCGTTGCGGCTGCACGCGGCCGCCACCGCGATCGTCGAGCAGCACGATGGCGAGGTGCCGGCCACGTACGACGAGCTGATCGCGCTCCCCGGCGTCGGCGACTACACCGCGGCAGCGATCGCGACCTTCGCCTACGGCAAGCGCCACGTGGTCCTCGACACGAACGTACGCCGCGTCTTCGCCCGGACCCTGAGCGGCGTCGAGTTCCCCGCGCAGTCGGTGAACAAGGCCGAGCGCGAGCTCGCCGCCGGCGTACTCCCCCAGGACGAGCCGACCGCCGCCACGTGGTCGGTCGCGGTCATGGAGCTCGGCGCCCTCGTCTGCACCGCCGCCAACCCGTCCTGCACCCGATGCCCGGTGGCGGACCAGTGCGCCTGGCGCGCGGCCGGCCACCCGGCGTACGACGGACCGCCTCGCAAGGTCCAGACCTGGGCCGGCACCGACCGCCAGTGCCGCGGCCGCCTGATGGCCGTTCTCCGCGACGCCGACTCCCCCGTCCACCGCAGCCTTCTCGATGTCGTCTGGTCCGACGACACCCAACGACGACGGGCTCTGGAAGGCCTCCTGAAAGACAATCTGGCCACCGAGGTGGAACCAGACTTCTTCGCCCTCCCCTAACCAACCGCCGAAACCGCAGAAATGGCGGACGAAACTCTACTTTCGTCCGCCACAACTAACGACTCGGCCGCCATTTCCCACTACTCGAGGAAAAGAAAAGCAACGCCCCGGCCGTAGCGGCCGGGGCGTTGCTTTTGTCGGACTACTCGGAGTCCGGCTTGGGCTTCTCGATGTTCGTCGGCTCGTCCTGGTCGGGGAGCTCGATATCGGAGACGGTCGCGCCCTCCAGCGGCGGTACGTCCGGGACGACCGAGCGCTTCTGGCCGGTGAAGGTGAACTGCGCGGCAGGACCCTCACCGTCGACGTCGACCAGCACGATCTCGCCCGGGCCGATGTCGCCGTAGAGCATCTTCTCGGCGAGCACGTCCTCGAGCTCGCGCTGGACCGTGCGGCGCAGCGGTCGAGCGCCCAGGACCGGGTCGAAGCCGCGCTCGGCGAGCACCTTCTTCGCAGCCGTGGTGAGCTCGATGCCCATGTCGCGGTCCTTGAGACGGGTCTCGACGGAAGCGATCATGTTGTCGACCATCGCGATGATCTGCTCCTGCGACAGCGGCGGGAACACGATGACCTCGTCGACACGGTTGAGGAACTCAGGACGGAAGTGCTGCTTGAGCTCGTCGGAGACCTTCGACTTCATCTTCTCGTAGGAGCCCGCGACGTCGCTGGCCTGGGAGAAGCCCAGGTTGACCGACTTCGCGATGTCCCTCGTGCCGAGGTTGGTGGTCATGATGATGACGGTGTTCTTGAAGTCGACCACGCGGCCCTGGGAGTCGGTCAGGCGACCTTCCTCCAGGATCTGCAGCAGCGAGTTGAAGATGTCCGGGTGAGCCTTCTCGACCTCGTCGAAGAGGACCACGGAGAACGGCTTGCGCCGCACCTTCTCGGTGAGCTGGCCGCCCTCCTCGTAGCCCACGTAGCCCGGAGGCGAACCGAAGAGTCGCGAGACGGTGTGCTTCTCGCCGAACTCCGACATGTCGAGCTGGATCAGCGCGTCCTCGTCGCCGAAGAGGAACTCGGCGAGCGTCTTGGACAGCCAGGTCTTACCGACACCGGACGGACCGGCGAAGATGAACGAACCGCCGGGGCGCTTCGGGTCCTTCAGGCCGGCACGCGTACGCCGGATCGCACGCGACAGGGCCTTGACCGCCTGGTCCTGGCCGATGACGCGCTTGTGGAGCTCGTCCTCCATGCGCAGCAGGCGCTGGGACTCCTCCTCGTTGACCTGCACGATCGGAATACCGGTCGCGACAGCGAGAACCTCGGCGATGAGCTCCTCATCCACCTCGGCGACCTCGTCCATGTCGCCGGCACGCCAAGCCTTCTCACGCTCGGCCTTCTTCGCGATGAGCTGCTTCTCCTCATCGCGCAGACGGGCCGCGGCCTCGAAGTCCTGGCCGTCGATCGCGGCCTCCTTGCGCTGGCGCACGTCGGCGATCTTGTCGTCGTACTCCCGCAGGTCGGCGGGGGCCGTCATCCGGCGGATGCGCAGGCGCGAGCCGGCCTCGTCGATCAGGTCGATCGCCTTGTCCGGCAGGAACCGGTCGGAGATGTAGCGGTCGGCCATCGTGACCGCGGCGACCAGGGCCTCGTCGGTGATCGTGACCCGGTGGTGGGCCTCGTAGCGGTCGCGGATGCCCTTGAGCATCTCGATCGCGACCGCGATCGTCGGCTCCGGCACCTGGATCGGCTGGAAACGACGCTCGAGAGCGGCGTCCTTCTCGAGGTACTTCCGGTATTCGTCCAGCGTCGTCGCACCGATGGTCTGCAGCTCACCACGAGCCAGCATCGGCTTCAGGATGCTCGCCGCGTCGATCGCGCCCTCGGCCGCACCGGCACCGACGAGGGTGTGGATCTCGTCGATGAACAGCACGATGTCGCCGCGGGTCTTGATCTCCTTGAGCACCTTCTTGAGGCGCTCCTCGAAGTCACCGCGGTAACGCGAACCGGCCACGAGCGCGCCCAGGTCGAGCGTGTAGATCTGCTTGTCCTTGAGCGTCTCGGGAACGTTGCCCTTGACGATGTCCTGGGCCAGGCCCTCGACGATCGACGTCTTGCCGACGCCGGGCTCGCCGATGAGGACCGGGTTGTTCTTCGTACGCCGCGACAGCACCTGCATCACGCGCTCGATCTGGCCTTCGCGACCGATGATCGGGTCGAGCTTGCCCTCGCGGGCGTCCTGGGTCAGGTTGCGGCCGAACTGGTCGAGCACGAGGCTGGAGGACGGCGCCTCGGTCGAGGTCGTGCCGGTCGACGCGGTCGCGCCGGAGGTGCCGGCCTGGCCCTCCTTGCCCTGGAAGCCCGAGAGCAGCTGGATGACCTGCTGACGGACCCGGTTGAGGTCGGCGCCGAGCTTCTGCAGCACCTGGGCGGCGACGCCCTCGCCCTCACGGATGAGGCCGAGCAGGATGTGCTCGGTGCCGATGTAGGAGTGGCCGAGCTGCAGCGCCTCGCGCAGGGACAGCTCGAGCACCTTCTTGGCACGCGGCGTGAACGGGATGTGCCCGGACGGTGCCTGCTGGCCCTGGCCGATGATCTCCTCGACCTGGTTGCGCACCGCCTCGAGCGAGATGTCGAGGGACTCGAGGGCCTTGGCAGCGACGCCTTCTCCCTCGTGGATCAGGCCGAGCAGGATGTGCTCGGTCCCGATGTAGTTGTGGGAGAGCATGCGGGCCTCTTCCTGGGCCAGCACGACCACCCGGCGGGCTCGGTCAGTGAACCGCTCGAACATGTACGCATCTCTCCTAAGAATTCTGGGGCGTCACCAAGATTCAACCCCGCAGACAGCCTACGCGTTCCCGACAACACAACGCGATCCGTGCGCTGAGAGCGAACACGCGTTCCGTACGCCGGACAGACGCCTGGTCACAGCCGACCTCACACAAAGGCGGCTGCCGCGCCCCGGAGGGCGCGACAGCCGGACGTTCGGTGCGGTGAGACCAGTTGTCAGTGAGCCGCTTCGAAAGCCGCTCGGACGTCGGCCGGAATGCGGCCACGGTCGGGAACGGTGTAACCGTTGGCCTTCCCCCACTCGCGCATGACCTTCGGGGTCGAGCCACCGGCGGCGGGCGCCTTCTTGGCGCCGCCGCGACGGCCGCTCACCTTCTGGGCGTGACCGATGAAGAGCGCGAGAGAATCACGAAGCTTTGCCGCATTGGCATCGCTGAGATCAATCTCGTAGGACGTGCCGTCCAGGGCAAAAGACACCGTCTCAGCAGCTTCCGAGCCATCGATGTCATCCTCGAGGATGATCTGAACCTTCTTAGCCATGTTCCTACCTTCACTGCTCTTCTTCACCCGGAAACGGGCCGAATATAGCCATCGCCGTTAAGCGAGATGCCCATAGCATTACATACGATCCGGATGAATCAACAGGTCGCCATACTGAAAAGACTAACGAACGGCATTTCGCTGGAATATGAGTTCCAGTCCTTGCATCGTCAGCCACGGAGAATGCAACGAGAAGCATTTACTCTCGTCGAGAACGAACTCCGCCAGATAGCCGGTCGCAATCACGGTCACTTCCTCGGCGGAGGCACCCAGCTCGGCGATGATCCGAGCGACCAGACCTTCGACCTGCGCGGCGACTCCGAAGACCATTCCGGACTGCAGCGCCTCGACCGTGTTCTTGGCGATCACCGACCGCGGGCGGGCGAGCTCGACCTTGCGCAGCTGCGCACCGCGCCGACCCAGCGCCTCCAGCGACAGCTCGATCCCGGGCAGGATCGCGCCACCGACGTACTGCCCCGCGGCGTTGACCACGTCGAAGGTCGTCGCCGTGCCGCGGAAGTCGACCACGATCGCGGGGCCGCCGTGAAGAGCCACCGCCGCGACCGCGTTGGCGATCCGGTCGGTGCCGACCTCGCGCGGGTTGTCCATCAGGATCGGGATGCCGGAGCGTACGCCGGGCTCGACCACCACGCTCTCGACCGAGCCGAGATGGCGGGCCATCATCTCGCGCCACTCGTGCAGGACCGACGGCACCGTCGCACACACGACCACACCGTCCACGCTCGCCACCAACGCGTCGCCGAGAATCCCCCGCAGCAGCGCCCACCACTCGTCGGCGGTGCGATGCTCGAGCGTGGAGACCCGCCAGTCCGCGGACACGACGCCGTCGGCGATCAGCCCGAGAACCGTATGGCTGTTGCCGATGTTGACAGCGAGCAGGGACATGGCGGGCCGCCTCAGCCCTCGGACAGGTCGAAGCCGATGTCGAAGACCTTCACCGAGTGGGTCAGCGCACCGACGGAGAGATAGTCGACTCCGGTCTCGGCGACCTCGCGGGCCCGGTCCAGGGTCAGTCCGCCGGAGGCCTCGAGCACCGCACGCCCGGCGGTGATCTCGACGGCCTCCTTCATCATCACGGTCGACATGTTGTCGAGCATGATCCGGCCGCAGCCCGCGTCGAGAAGCGCCGTGAGCTCCTCGAGCGTGGTCACCTCGACCTCGATCGGCACGTCCGGGTAGGCGAACTTCACGGCCTCGTACGCCTGCACCGCGCCACCCGCGGCGACGATGTGGTTGTCCTTGACCAGCGCCATGTCGGAGAGCGACATCCGGTGGTTGGCGCCGCCGCCGCAACGTACGGCGTACTTCTCGAGCGCCCGGAAGCCGGGCAGCGTCTTGCGGGTGTCGAGGACCTGCGCGCCGGTCCCTTCCAGCGCCTCGGTCCAGGCCGCGACACCGGTGGCGACGCCGGAGAGGTGGGAGGCGTAGTTGAGTGCCGTACGCTCCGCGGTCAGCAGCCCGCGGGTCGGCCCGGCGATCCGCATGATGACGTCCCCGGCCTTCACCTTCGAGCCGTCCTTGACGCGGTCGGTGACCGTGACCGAGTCACCCATGACGTACGCGAAGACGAGCTCGGCCACGCCGAGGCCGGCCACGACGCCGTCCTCCCGAGCGGCGAAGACGCCGATCCCCGTCGAGTCGGGGGCGATGGTGGCCACCGAGGTGACGTCCTCGCTGGGCATCTCACCGGGAGCGGACGTGGGCAGGTCCTCGTCGAGAGCGAGCTCGACGGCGTCGTAGACCTCGCCGGCGTCCAGGCCGGCGTTGGTCAGCTCGTCGCGCAGCGGCTGCGGGATCTCGTCGAAGGGCACGCGTCGGATGGTCATCAGGCTCCTGCCATGGTGGACTGCGTTGAATTTTTCTGGGTCGGGTCGGTCGCTGGGGCCGGGGTGAAGATGGCGACAGTCTCGCCGTCCCGGAGTCTCAGGTCGAAGTGGCCGGCGAACCCGGCGTCGTCACGCTCGGGAAAGTCCTCGCGCCAGTGGGACCCACGGGTCTCCTCCCGCAGCAGCGCGGACGTCGCCAGCGCGAGCGAGACGGTCAGCAGGTTGGTCGTCTCCCAGGCGGCCGGGTCGATCTCGGTCGCCGGGGTGCTCCCGAGCTGCTCGAGCTCGTCGATCGCCTCGGCGAGGCCGGTCGCGTTGCGGAGGACTCCGACCTTGGTCGTCATCGTCTCCTGCAGCTGCTTGAGCGCGGTGCCTGGGACCAGCGCGCGCCCGGCGCCGAGACCCGGGGCCGGGTCCTCCAGCTGCCGCAGCTCGCCGGGCAGGACCTCGGCGATCCGGCGCGAGAAGACCAGCCCCTCGAGCAGCGAGTTGGAGGCGAGCCGGTTGGCGCCGTGGACGCCGCTGCAGGCGACCTCGCCGGTGGCGTAGAGCCCGGGTACGTCCGAACGCCCCCACAGGTCGGTGCGTACGCCGCCCGAGGCGTAGTGGCACGCCGGAGCGACCGGGATCAGATCGACGGACGGGTCGACGCCGTGCTGCTCGCACGAGGCGAGGATGTTGGGGAACCGCTTCTCCCAGAACTCCCGACCGAGGTGACGGGCGTCGAGCCACATGTTGGGGTGTCCGGTCTCGAGCATCCGCTTCATGATCGCCTTGGAGACGATGTCGCGCGGAGCCAGGTCGCCGAGCTCGTGCACACCCTCCATCAGCCGGTTGCCGTCCCAGTCGACCAGGAAGGCCCCCTCGCCGCGTACGGCCTCGGAGATCAGCGGCTGCTGACCGCGGGAGTCCTCGCCCAGATACATCACCGTGGGGTGGAACTGGACGAACTCGAGGTCGCGCAGGGTCGCACCGGCCCGCAGCGCGATCGCCATCCCGTCGGCGGTGGCGACGGCGGGGTTGGTGGTCTGCGAGAAGACCTGGCCGAGGCCGCCGGAGGCGAGCACGACGGCACGGGTACGCACGATCCCGACGCCGTCGGCGTCGCCCTCGCCCATCACGTGGATGGTCAGCCCGGCCACGCCGCCGTCGGCGGCCGTCAGCAGGTCGACGACCATCGCGTGCTCGAAGACCAGGATCTCGGGGGCGCGGCGTACGGCCTCCATCAGCGCGCGCTGGATCTCGGCGCCGGTCGCGTCGCCGTCGGCGTGCGCGATCCGGTCCCGCCGATGTCCACCCTCGCGGGTGAGCGAGAGGTTGCCGGCGGGGTCCTTGTCGAACTCGGCGCCCCACTCGATCAGCTCGCGGACCGCCTCGGCGCCCTCACCGACCAGGACGCGTACGGCCTCCAGGTCGCACGCCCCGGCACCGGCCACGAGCGTGTCCACCTCGTGCTGAGCAGGGGTGTCGCCCTCGCCGAGAGCCGCCGCGATGCCGCCCTGGGCCCACTGCGTCGAGCCGGCCTTGAGCTCGTCCTTGGTGACGACGGCGACCCGCTCGACCTGGTCCTTCAGCCGCAGCGCCGCGGTCAGCCCGGCGATCCCCGAGCCCACCACGATCACGTCCGCCCACTCGGTCCAGCCCGGATCGCGAGCGGAGAGCAGCTGCATGTTCATGCCCGCACGCTACTGCGTGAGAACGAGCGGCCCACGCATCTGGTCGGTCCCTGGAACCGGCTCGCTCCTGTCGGAGCCGAGCGCGACGATGTGGTTGGCCTCGTCGACATGGACGACGTGCGGCTCGAAAGCCTTCGCCTCCTCGGTGGTCATCTGCGCGTACGCGATCAGGATGACCAGGTCGCCGGGGTGGACCAGATGGGCGGCGGCGCCGTTGATGCCGAGTACGCCGCTGCCGCGCTCGCCCGCGATCGCGTAGGTCTCCAGGCGGGCACCGTTGGTGATGTCGACGATGGAGACCAGCTCGCCGGGGAGGATGTCCGCGGCGTCGAGGAGGTCGGCGTCGACGGTGACCGAGCCGACGTAGTGGAGGTCTGCCTGGGTGACGGTGGCGCGGTGGATCTTGCCGGTCATCATGGTGCGCAGACGGGTCATCGGGATGCTCCGATCGTGAGGCTCATGTTGTCGATGAGTCGGGTGGTGCCGACGCGGGCGGCGACGAGGATCCGGGCTTCGGTGCCTGGTTCCGGGTGGGCGGGCAGCTCGGCGAGCGCGGGGTCGGTGACCACGAGGTAGTCGAGGTCGACCCCCTTCGCCCGGCGCAGCTCGGCACGGGCGGCGTGGAGCGCGGCCTCGACTCCGTGGGTGGCCTCGTGCTGTGCGGCGTAGAGCGCCCGCGACAGCGTCGTCGCCTCCTCCCGCTGCTCGGGCGAGAGGTAGCGGTTGCGCGAGGAGAGCGCCAGACCGTCGGCCTCACGCTGGGTCGGCGCGCCGACGACGTCGACGCCGAGGCACAGGTCGGCCGACATCCGGCGGATCAGCGCGAGCTGCTGGTAGTCCTTCTGACCGAAGACGGCGACATCGGGCTTGACCAGCCCGAACAGCTTCGCGACAACGGTGAGCACGCCGCCGAAGTGGCCCGGCCGGGTCTTGCCCTCGAGCACGTCGCCGAGCGGCCCGGGGGCCACGGTGACCTGCGGGTCGCCACCCGGGTAGACCTCGTCGACCGACGGCGCGAAGACGACGTCGACGCCCTCACGCTCGCAGACCTCGAGGTCGGCATCGAGCGTGCGCGGGTAGCGGTCGAGGTCCTCCCCCGCACCGAACTGCAGCGGGTTGACGAAGATCGACACGACGACGGGACCGTCGCCGACCCGCTCGCGGGCGACGCGCATCAGCGACGCATGCCCCTCGTGCAGCGCTCCCATCGTCGGCACGAAGCCGACGGAGACGCCGTCGCGGCGGGCGGGGTCGAGAAGCTTGGAGAGCTCCTCGCGCGTGGAAGCGAGAACGGTCATCACTGGTTCCAGGTGTGGATCGGACGCGGGAGGGGCTGCACGGCAGCGCGATCCGCCTCGTCGAGCAGGTTCTTGATCTTGAGCGCCCGGATGGGCAGCAGCCGCCCGTCGGAGACGGCCCGGTCGAGCGTGGCCCGCGCCATGGAGACGTACGACGCCAGGGTCTGCGGCGCGTTGGTGCGGATGTCGTCGAGGTGGGCTGCCACCGTGCCGGCGTCGCCGCGGACGATCGGGCCGGTCAGCGCGGCGTCACCGTGGTCCAGCGCGTTGTCGAGGGCCGCCGTCAGCAGCGGCCGCAGCGTGCCCGCGGGGTCGGTGGCACCAGCGGCGGCGAGGATCTCCATCGCCTCGGTGACCAGAGTGACCAGGTGGTTCGCGCCGTGGGCGAGGCCGGCGTGGTAGAGCGTCCGCATCTCTTCGGGCACCCACATCGGCTTGCCGCCGAGGTCCTGGACCAGCGCCTCGGCGAAGGCCCGGTCGGCGGGAGTGGCGGCGGTCAGACCGAAGACACAGCCGGCGAGCCGGGCGAGGTCGACCGAGGTGCCGGAGAAGGTCATCGCCGGGTGGACGGCCATCACGTGGGCGCCGATCGCGGCGGCCGGCTCGAGGATCGCCAGACCGTGGCGGCCGGAGGTGTGGGCGACGTACATCCCGGGCCGGATGGCACCGGCGTCCGTCATCGTCTTGACGACGTTGCCGAGCATGTCGTCGGGGACGGTGAGAAGAAGGAGGTCGCACGCGCGAGCGACAGCGGTCGGCTTCTCGACCGGGACACCCGGGAGAAGGTCGGCGATCCGCCCGCGAGAGGCGTCCGACTCGCCTGCGACGGCGACGATCGAGTGGCCCGCGGAACGCAGTGCTGCTGCAAGGACGGCCCCGACGCGACCCGCGCCGACGACGCCCACCCTGAGTGGGTTCATGGTGGTAGACCTTTCGTTCCAGTCCCTCCGACCACTCCCCCTTGTGAGCGGAGCCGGGATGGGTACCAGACGTTGTGCCTGCGAGCTCGGCCACGGTGACCGAGACGAAACAAAGGTACGCCGCCGGTCACTCTTCCGAAACATCACGAAGACGTGACTGCGATCACACGAGCCCCGGCGGCCATCGACCCCACGCCGAACCAACGGCTCGGTATCGCCTCACCCCCAGCATTGGAGTCCGCAGCGCGCGACATGGAAGAATCCACCCCTCCTCGTCATCTACCTAAGGGTTTGTGTTCAGTGCTTCGTAACGTTGCCGTGCTGCTTGCCGGCGGTGTGGGCTCCCGCGTGGGTCTCGACATCCCGAAGCAGCTCATCAAGATCGCTGGGATGCCGATCATGGAGCACACCCTCGGCGTGCTCGACCGCCACCCGCAGATCGACGAGATCATCATCCTGATGGCCCCCGGCCACCTCGACGCCGTGCACGCGATGACCCGCGACGGCCGCTACCCGAAGGTCTCCAAGATCCTCGAGGGCGCCGACACCCGCAACGAGACGACCAAGCTCGCCCTGGCCGCCCTCCCCGAGGGCGAGGACTGCAACGTACTCCTCCACGACGCCGTGCGCCCGCTGCTCAGCGAGGACGTGATCACCGACTGCTTCAAGGCGCTGGTGACCTACCAGGCCGTCGACGTGGCCATCCCGTCCGCGGACACGATCATCGAGCTCAACGACGACAACACCATCTCGCAGATCCCGGACCGCTCGCGGCTGCGCCGCGGCCAGACCCCACAGGCCTTCCTCGCCTCGACGCTGAAGCGGGCCTACGAGATCGCCGACCAGGACCCGAAGTTCAAGGCGACCGACGACTGCAGCGTCGTGCTGAAGTACCTGCCCGACACCAAGATCTGGGTGGTCGACGGTCACGAGCAGAACATGAAGGTCACCGAGCCGATCGACGTCTACATCGCCGACAAGCTCTTCCAGCTCACCGCTCACCAGCAGTTCCCGCAGAAGGCGGAGGCCGACTACCGGGCCGCCCTCGAGGGCAAGAACATGGTGGTCTTCGGCGGCAGCTACGGCATCGGTGCCGACATCGCGGAGCTGGCCGAGTCCTACGGTGCCAACGTCGCCTCCTACAGCCGCTCGGCCACCAACACCGACGTCGCCAAGCGGGCCGACATCGTCGCCGCGGCGGCCGACGCCGGCAAGCGCTTCGGCTCGATCGACTTCGTGGTCAACACCGCTGGTGTGCTGCCGCGCGGCGAGCTCGCCACGGTCTCGGAGGAGACGATCTACAGCGCGACCGAGATCAACTACATCGCGCCGGTCCTGATCGCTCAGGAGTTCTTCCCCTACCTCGCCCGGGCGAAGGGCTCGCTGCTCTTCTTCACCTCGAGCTCCTACACCCGCGGTCGCCGCGGCTACGCGCTCTACTCCTCCGCGAAGGCGGCCACGGTCAACCTGACCCAGGCCCTCGCCGACGAGTGGGCCGACCAGGGCGTACGCGTCAACGCGATCAACCCCGAGCGCACCGGCACCCCGATGCGCACGAAGGCGTTCGGCCAGGAGCCCTCCCACACGCTGCTGGAGTCGAAGGCGGTCGCGCGGGCGTCGCTCGACACCCTGATCGCCTCGAGCACCGGCCACGTCATCGACCTGCGCCGCATCGACCCGATCCAGGAGGCCCTGGACGCTGCGGCGGGGAACTGACCCGATGACCAGCGCCCCGACCGTCCCCGAGGACACCGCCCCCGCCCCCGCGCCCGCCCCCGAGCCGAAGAAGGCCGTACGCCGCTCCCGGCTCGGCGCGCTCGACGCGCTCCGCTTCATCGCGGCGGCCGTCGTCGTCGGCTACCACCTGACCGGCATCGCGACCCCCTACTGGGGCGTCGACCCCCGCGAGGTCTTCCCGACCCTCAACCACGTCACCCGTTACGGCTACCTCGGCGTGGAGCTCTTCTTCATCATCAGCGGCTTCGTGATCCTGATGACCGCGTGGGGTCGTGACCTGCCCCGCTTCGTCTCCTCCCGCGTCGCCCGGCTGTTCCCGGCCTACTGGGTCGCCGTCATCATCACGCTGATCCTCCAGGCGTACTGGAAGGGCGGCCGCGACCAGGGGTTCGTCGGCGGCCTGATCAACATGACGATGACGCAGGACGCCTGGGACGTACTCAGTGCCCAGGGCGCCTTCTGGACGCTCTGGATCGAACTCAAGTTCTACCTGCTGATCGGCGTCTTCCTGCTCGTCGGGATCACCAAGCAGCGGGTGATCGCTGTCGTGTTCCTGTGGCCGCTGCTGGCCCAGATCGCCCGCGCGACCGACTCCGGCATGCTCAACTCGCTCCTGTTCGCCGAGTACGCCCCGTTCTTCGCGATGGGCATGGCGCTGTTCCTCATCTACCGGTTCGGCAACTCGTTCATCGCCTGGCTCGCGGTGGCCTACAACGTGATCCTGGGCATCCGCCAGGCGACGGAGTACGCCGACCGGGCCACGGAGCTGGTCGGCGCCACCGTCTCGCCGGTGATCACCGGGTGGGCGATCGTAGGGTTCGCGGCGCTCGTCTGGCTGGTCTCGGCCGGCCCGCTCGGCCGGGTCGAGGCGCGCTTCCTGACCACGCTCGGGGCGCTGACCTACCCGCTCTACCTGATCCACGCGCAGTTCGCGTTCTGGATCATCGACGAGTTCCACGGCCGCTACGACGAGTACGTCGTCCTGGCCGCTGCCGTCTCGACCGCCCTCGTGCTCGCCATCGCGCTCCACTACCTCATCGAGCGCCGGCTCCACGACCCGGTCCGCGACGCCGTCTTGCGTGGTTTACGGGAGACTCCGCTCCAACAGCGCTAATGTCTCTCCATGCTGACTCGAGGCCGGCAGAATCGCGGCGCTGCGGTTCAGCCCCGACACATCAATCCCTCCCGCGTTCGTCTCCGTCAGGAGATGGCACGCTTCGCCAAAGGCACCAAGCGTGGCATGCGTGTCCTGGACGCCGGGGCGGGCCGTTCGCCCTACCGGAAGCTGTTCAAGCACGCCCAGTACGAGGCCGCTGACTTCGCTCAGCTGAGCTCGGCGTACGCGCCGCTGGACTACGTCTGCGACATCACCGACATCCCGGTCGACGACGGCAGCTTCGACCGGGTGATCTGCAACCAGGTCCTCGAGCACGTGCCCGAGCCGGAGAAGGCCATCGCCGAGCTCTTCCGCGTGCTCAAGCCGGGCGGCCGGATCTTCCTCTCCGCCCCCCTCTTCTTCGCCGAGCACCAGAAGCCCTACGACTTCTTCCGCTACACCCAGTTCTCGCTGCGGAAGATGTTCGAGGAGGCCGGCTTCGAGATCGCCAGGATGAACTGGCTCGAGGGCTACTTCGGGACGGTCGCCTACAGCTACCAGATGATGGCGAAGAACCTCCCCGCGAGCGTCGGTGAGCTCCGCGGGCGCGGTCTGCGCTGGAAGCTCGCCTACGTCGCCCCGATCGTGCTCCTCAACCGGAAGCTCGCGGTCCGACTCAGCCGCCTCTATGCGCGGCTGGAGGTCTCCGGTCGCCGCTTCGAGCGCGGGATGCCGAAGAACTACGTCGTGGTCGCGAGCAAGCCCGCCGACGGGACGTCACCGGCATCGAAGCAGCCCGAGGCCGAGACGAAGACCGGGACCAAGACCGGGACGAAGCCCGCCCCGACCATGGCGGAGCTCCAGGCCGAGGTCGAGAGACTGAGGATGGAGACCGTACGCACCCGGGAGTCCCTGCGCGACCCGCTGGTCGATCTCGCGCTTCCGGCCGAGGTCCGCACCGTCCTCGACGGTGTCCGTGCCGAGCACCTGACCTACCTCAAGCCCGAGAACCTGCAGGTGCTCGCCCGCCAGGTGCTGGACGCCGACATCCAGGACCGGCCCGGCCTGATCATCGAGACCGGGGCGGCGCTCGGTGGCTCCGCGATCGTGATGGCCGCGGCGAAGGACCCGAAGCGGCCGATGCGGGTCTACGACGTCTTCGGGATGATCCCGGAGCCGTCCGAGCGCGACGGCGACGACGTGCACAAGCGCTACCAGAAGATCGTCAGCGGCACGTCCAAGGGCATCGGCGGAGAGACCTACTACGGCTATCGCGACAACCTCTACGACGAGGTGAGCGACTCATTCACCAGGCACGGGATCGAGCCGGCCGAGCACAACGTCGAGCTGGTGCAGGGCCTGTTCCAGGACACGCTGAAGGTCGACGAGCCGGTCGCCTTCGCCCACCTCGACGGCGACTGGTACGAGTCGACGATGACGTGCTTGGAGCGGATCGCCCCCCACCTGGTCGTGGGGGGACGGATCGTGCTCGACGACTACTTCCACTACAGCGGGTGCCGCGACGCGGTCGACGAGTACTTCCAGGACCGTCCCGGCTTCCGGCTGGAGCGGCGTACGAAGCTGCATGTCGTACGTGTAGGAATACCCGGTTAACCGGTGAAACCTGCACTTCTCTGGCATTGCATTGCCTGAGAAGTGACGGGATACCCGGTTAACCGGGTATCCCGTCAGCTCGGACGGTCAGCGTCGCTGCAGGTGAAGGACGTCGTTCGGACCGAACGACACCTCGAAGTTCGGGCGCACCTCGCGGGGCCGGCCGAGCTTGGTCTCCCAGTTCCAGTTGTGGACCGTGAACCGGAGCCGTAGGTCGAGGTTGCGGGCCTTGTCCGAGAACTCCTCGAAGACCTCCGCGAGGTCGAACCTGGAGGCGAGCCGGAACTCACCTCGGCCCTCGGGCGAGACCTCGAGCGGCAGCGAGGCCACCTCGCCGGTCTCGTTGCAGACGGCGTCGAGGGTGACGATGCGGTCCGCCATCACGCCCTTCGGCCACTCGCCCATCACGGTGAGCATGGCGTCGAAGCGGAGCGTACGAGAGTCACGGAACGCGGCGGAGCTGGCCTGGGTGCGACCCAGCCGGCTGGCCGGACCCGGCAGCCGGGTCGCGACGCCCTCGGGCATCGGCCGCGCCCAGCCGAGGGCGTGGACGTCGAGCCGGGCGCGTGCCTTCTCGATCCGGCCCGGCCGCTGGGCGACGGCGCCCTCGAAGGCGACGCGCCAGTCGTCGAGGAAGGCGCGCCAGTCGTGCTTGCTCGCCTTCTCCAGCGCCTTGCGGGACATCTCGGCCACCTTCTCGGGGGCGTCGATCATCTGGATGCAGCGCTCGGCGACCGCGTCCATGTCCTCGGCCTCCACGATGAAGCCGTCGACACCGTCGGTGATCTGCTCACGCGGACCGTAGTTGATGTCGTAGCTGATCACCGGGCAGCCGAAGGAGAGCGACTCGAGGGTCGCCAGCGGGTAGCCCTCGTTGACGCTGGTCATGATGAAACCGGTGGCGTGCAGCAGCGCTTCCTTGGCTCGCGGGTCGTGACCCATGAGCTGGACGTTCTTGCCGACGTCGAGCGTCTCGATCAGGTCGGCGAGCGGCTTGTAGAGCTTGCCGTCACCGTAGATCTGGAACTTGGCCTCCGGCCGCTTCTCGATCACCTTCGCGAAGGCCTTGATGGCGTGCTCGAGGCGCTTCTGCGGCTCGAGCCGGGCGACGGTGACGAACGTCGCCGGCTCCCGCTGGGGCATCGTCTCGGGCAGCTCCGGCAGCTCGACCGGGTTGGGCACCACGAACCGGTGCGAGGTCGAGCCGTAGCGCATCGCGATGTGCTCGGACTGACGGTGGGTCAGGTTCACCAGCGCGTCGTACTCGTGGATGTTGTCGAGCAGCGGGGCGTACTTGCCCGAGAGCTGGGAGTTCCAGCGACGCTCCTTCACGACATGGTTGTTGTGCATGAGGTGGAGGAAGTAGAAGCGGTCGTCCTGGCGGGGCATGACGTCACGCAGCGCGAACCGGGAGTCGGTCACGAAGAAGACCCGCTCGGCGTCGCCGGCGAGCAGCTCGAGCCAGTGCCACAGCCAGCCGCCGATGGTCTCCCACGACCGGATCGGACGCCCCTCGGCGTCGGTGAGGATGAAGGGCACCCGGGACGCGGCCGGGGCACCCGGACCCGGCGCCCGCAGGTAGATCGACCCGTCGGCGCGACGGTAGTCACGCGCCAGGTCCTTCCCCGACTGCGAGTGGGCGGTGTAGTAGACGGTGCCGTCGGGGTGGAGTACGTCCGAGGTGGTCGTGCCGGCGACCTCGCCCAGCCGGCCACCGAGCGCGGCCACGGACTCGTCCGGCGCGTCGGTGGGGGTGTTCAGCCGGTACCACTCGTAGAGGTTGAGGAGGTCCATGCCCTCGACCAGCTGGCCCGAGTCGCGCAGCACCTCGCGCACCTCGTCGTAGACGGGCTTCGACTCGGTCGTCAGGAGCGTGGTCGGGATCCCGGTGTGCTGCGTGATCAGGCGGTTGCGCATGATCATCGCCCGCGTCTGACCGCCGAACTTGGTCGCGATCTCGTTGCACATCGTGAGGTAGCGGCCCTCGGGGAACGCGACCTGCTCGTGGGGGTTGGGGATCGGCATGCGCAGAGATTAGTCGGCGTCTTTGGGGATTGCCGATTCTTCGGGCAGGATATCCGGCCTGGATCATAGGGGGAAACGTGTGAACGGACCGCGAACATCGCGGCTCCGCCCGACGACACTGCGTCGAACCATCAATGAAGGAGTCCCATGGCCAGCCCAGCTCGACGACTCGCTCGCCAGCTGCTTCCCGAGCGCCTGCGTCAGAGCCTGACCGCTCGCGTCCCGTCCATCTCGGAGGGTGCGCCACAGGACTCTAAGCCGGCGCCGATCTCCATCGAGGTCGAGCCGCTCGTCGTCGCCGCTGATCTCGACGGTGCGGTCAACGCAGCCGGCGGCGGCTTCTACGAGCGCGCCTGGGCCCTCTTCCAGGGCATCCCGGTCGAGGAGTGGGCCGCCAAGGCCGCCGACGAGTACGTCATGTCCGGCCTCCACGTAGACCCCGACGCGACCCGTGCGACCCTGCGCGAGCTCGCCGAGTCCGGTGCGTCGTACGTCTCGGGCCGCGCATGGCTCGCGATGACCAGCCGTGTCTTCGGCTTCGGCGACCAGGAGCTGGCCCGCAGCCTCTACGCCCGGCTGGACGAGGCCGTCGGCGACGGCACCAACGGCGACACCAAGTGGGTCGTCGAGAGCCGTGACTGGCTGCGCCCGTGGGTCGCCGCCGACAACGACGAGCCCGACGCCCCGGCCGCGCCGGAGGGCACCGTCTCCTACGCCGTCGTCGACTACGGCCACCCCGGACGCTCCCGCGCGTCGGCCAACATCGGCGACCACGTCCAGACGGTCGCCTCGCTCGGTCACGTGGTGCGCCACAAGGACCTGGAGTTCACCGGCGAGTCCGAGCTCGACGACCTGGCCAACCGGCTGCGCGAGCGGGTCCGCCCCGAGCGCGTCCGCGAGGGCCTGTCCGCCAAGGTCCAGCTGATGACCCTCCAGCGCGACGCGTCGATGTACCAGCCCGTCCCGAAGGACACCTGGATGCTCGGTTTCGGGTGGTACATGCACCCGATCTTCGAGATGCGCTATGGGATGCCGTTCCACAAGAACCTGCGCCCGATCTTCGTCTCGTTCCACTGCAGCACCCGCGCCATGATGACCGACGAGACGATCGAGTACCTCAAGAAGTACGCCCCGATCGGCTGCCGCGACTGGACGACCGTCGACATCCTGCTCTCCGTCGGCGTGCCCGCCTTCTTCTCGGGCTGTCTCACCACCACGGTCTCGACCGTCTTCCCCGACGCGGACGAGCTGCCCGGTCCCGACGCGCCCGTCGGCTACGTCGACGTCTTCGACGGCAGCATCCCCGAGGGCGCCCCGACCTACGCCCAGGGCGGCCTCGACGAGGTCCGCTTCCGGCCGTTCGTGCAGAACATCGACGACGCGATCACGATGCTCGAGGGCTACCGTCGCGACCACCGCAAGCTGGTCACCAGCCGCCTGCACTGCTACCTGCCCGGTCGCAGCATCGGCATCGACATCGACTTCCGCCCGAAGAACCTCTCCGACCCGCGCTTCGCCGGCCTCAACCCGCTCACCCCTGCCGAGTTCGACGGCATCCGGGAGAGCATGAACGACCGGCTCGAGACGATCCTCACCAAGATCTTCTCCGGCGCCAGCGTCGAGGAGGTCTACACGCAGTGGCGCGAGATGAACGCCGCCGACGTCGAGATCGCCCGTCAGCGCCGGGCCGGCGCCCGCAAGGTGGGCGACCTGGTCAGCTCGATCGCTGACGACGTACGCAGCAACACGGTCAGCACCCCGGAGCAGGTCCCGGCCGACGCGATCCACGTCGCCGTCTCGGCCCGTCCGAAGCAGCGCCCGAAGCTGCGCCGGCTGATCAAGTCCATCGCCGCCTACTCGTCCCGTCCGGTCCACCTGTGGGTCCAGACCGGTGGCACCGACCTGCGGCTCGACGAGCTCGCCCGGCCGGGGATCACGCTCAGCGCGCTGGACGTCTCCGGCTTCGACGGCATCAAGCAGCCCGACGGCAGCACGCTCCCGATCGGCCAGGTCGAGCGGCTCGTGGTCGCCGACCTGCTCCCCGACGTCGACAAGCTCGTCATCCTCCCGGTCTCGGCCGTGCTGACCGAGGACATCGCCGGCCTCGCCGACACCGACCTGAAGGGCAACCTGCTGGCTGCCTCCGACGTCGTCGGCACCCGCGCGGTCAGCGGCTTCCAGCAGATCCACGCCGCCGCCAACAAGCAGGCCGAGCGCACCACCGAGGCGGCCGAGCTGCGTCGGGACGGCCACCAGCGGCACGCCTTCGACTTCGACGCCTTCGACATCGACGTGCTCGTCCTCGACGCCGCTCAGTGGCGCGCGAAGGACCTGCTCACCTCGCTGGCGCCCTACGTCGAGACGTACGGAATGACCTACCGCAACGTGGTCCTCCTCGAGGTCGGCCCGCACCGCGCGGTCCTGCCGGAGCGCTGGAACGCGATCCCCGGCAAGACCTCGGTGGCCAAGCCGGCTCTCGCCCGGCTGCCGTGATCCTGGCCTGAGGCTGTAGCAAGCAGCGATGGCGCGCCCCCGCAAGGGGACGCGCCATCGCTGCTTTGGTGACCGTCAGGGCTTGTCGAAGCTGGGCTTGTCGAAGAAGGCCTCGACGACCCGCTCGGTCGCCTTGCCGTCCTGGGTGTACTGGTACTTGGCGTTGAACTCGGCGATCCGGTCGTGGTGCTCGGCCTCGAGCCGGTCCAGGTCGGACAGGGCCGCGACGACCTCCTCGGCGGTGTCGAGCATCGGCCCGGGGGCGGTGTCGGCGTAGTCGTAGAGGAAGCCGCGGATGCCGCCGGTGTAGTCGGACAGGTCGGGCACCAGGAACACCATCGGCCGGCCGGTGAGGGCGAAGTCGAAGCGCAGGCTGGAGTAGTCGAGCACCGCCGCGTCGGAGGCCAGGATCAGGTCGTTGATCTCCGGGTAGTCGGTGACGTCGATGATCCGGGCGGTGCGCTCGCTGCGCTCGCTGCCCTTGGAGTTGAACCGGTGACCGCGCAGCAGGATGACGTACTCGTCGCCCAACGCCTCGCTGGCCGCGACCACGTCGAGGTGCTCGACCATCTTCGCCGAGCGGTAGTTGAGCGCCAGGTGGTCGCGCCAGGTCGGGGCGTAGAGGACGACCTTCTGGTGGGAGCCGATGCCGAGCAGGTTGCGCGTACGCTCGCGGTCCTCCGCCGCCGACGGGAGCACCAGCGCGTCGTCGCGCGGGTAGCCCTCGCTGTGGATCGGGCCGTCGTAGGCGTACTCCTCGCGGTAGTAGCGGTCCATCTCCGGCGTCGGGGTCAGGATCAGGTCCCACCCGGCGGTCGTGCGGTCGAGCTCGGCGTCACAGCGCAGCGGCGAGAACATCTTCGCGCGCCACATCCGCAGGCCCATCGACTTGGCGGGGTAGCCGTGGAAGGTCTGCAGGAACCGCTGCCCCTCCCGCTTGCGCCACCAGCGGTCGAAGTCGATGTTCTGGACGAGGTACTTCGCGGTGCCGATGACCCGGTACCACTCCGGGCTCTGCAGCACGACCGGGATGCCGCCCTCGGGGACCCGGGAGGCGTGGTCGGCAACGCCCCAGTAGAGGGTGAGGTCGGGCCGGGTGCGACGCAGGTGCTCGTGGATCGCGAGCTGGGAGTCGGTAGCGGTCGAGCCGGCGTAGGTCGAGAGATAGACCGCGGACTCGTCGAGCGGCTCCTCGGCCGCCAGCACGCGCTCGCGGGCGAGGTTGTGGGCGTAGCTGCCGGCGTGGTCGACCGGGATCGGGGGCTGCAGGGTGACTCCCGGGCCGTTGCCGTTGACCGGACGCAGCCGGACCTCGTCACTGGTCTGGAACTCGGCCTGGTGCTCGAGGAACGCGGTCGTGTGACGTACGTTGCCGCGGCGCTTGGCCCCGCAGGTGAGCTGGAACTGGTAGACGCCGCTGGGCAGGACGGACTCGCCCAGGCCCCACTCGTCCCAGTGCAGCGTGAAGACGACCTCGAACTCGGCGGCAGCGGTGTCGATCTTGACGGTCTCGCTGTGGCGCGATCCGGCGAGGGTCAGCCGGGCGTGCTTCGGGATCGAGCTGAGCCACTCGCCCCGCACCGTGATCTGGCCGTCGCCGAGCTCGACGCGGTCGATCGCGACGGTGTCGGCCACCTCGATGATCTGGGCGTAGCCACGGCCGTCTCGCGAGGCCAGCACGCTGCCTCCGCGTTCGCCGGTCCACGGCGAGCCGATCGGGTCGGTCCAGACGATCCGGCCCGAGGTCCCGTCCTGGAGGGTGTCCAGCCGCCAGGCGGCGGGCGCCCCGGGCTCGACGGCACCGTGGGCGGGGAGGCTGAGGGTGACCTTGCCGTCCTTGACGGGCGCCTCGATGCGTACGCCGCCACCGATCGCCCGCACGGCCTGCGGCAGCTCGCCGGCGAGGGTCAGGGAGACGGTGCGGCCGTCGACCTCCGCCTTCTCCAGGGAGGTCGCCGTCGTCGGGACCGCGCGGAAGCTGAGCTGATCGAGGTAGCGGTCGCAGGCCACCGACAGGCCGGCGGAGGTGTGGACCCGCGGCCGGTAGCGCGTCGCCAGGTTGCCCGCCGGGCCGCGGGTGTCGATCTGGACCTCGCTGGTGGTGCGGACGACGCCGTCGACGGCGACGGTGACCTCGAGGTGCCAGCGCCCGGCGGTGAGCCGGGTCAGGTCGATCTCGGTGCGGCAGCCGCCGGGGCGGTAGTCCTGGTACTTGTGACCGATGGTCATGTTGGCCTGCGGGTCGCGCCGCGGCGTGACGGTCAGGTCGATCGGGTCCGGCAGCGCCGTGTCAGGATCGCTCGCGACGCCGTCCTCGTCGGCGGTGCTGACGAAGTCCGGCACCAGGCGGGCGGTGAAGAACGGGGTCGTCTCGGCGAGGTCGACGAGCTCGATCCGCGCCACCAGGTCGACCACGACCCGGTCGGAGTCGAGAGGGCGTACGTCCCGCACCAGCACCCGCGCCGGCGTCTCGTGCTCGTTGAGCGTGGTCACGGCCTCGGGCAGGTCCGTGTCGGGAAAGATCCCGCGCACCTGGCCGCCGACGACCCGGGTGCGCAGGTTGCCGCGCTCGAACCAGCGCGACGCGACGAACGCGGTCAGCTCCACGCGCCGGTCGGCGATGAGGTAGGTCAGCCGAGCCCGCACCTCGACCGGGAGCTTGAGCCACACCTCCGGAGAGACGTCCCGCTCGATCTCGACGACGAGGTCACGCAGGGCGGTCCACTGCTCGGCGCTCATCCGCTCGACGTCGCCGAGGATGGTGTTGGCGCGGCCGGCGAGCCCGCCGAGCGCCCAGTGGTCGCGCAGGTCGGAGGCCAGCTCGCCGATCGCGATCCAGGTGGAGCGGGTCTGCGCGATCCACTCCTCCATCCCAAGGGTCTGGTCGTGGAGCTGCTCGACCGGGGTGCCATCGGCGCGGTCCATGTCGACGCACACCGGCGCCGTGACCACGTCGAAGCGGTTGGCCTTCAGGTAGCCGTCGAAACCGACCGCGTCGGCGCCGCCGCGGCCGCCGAAGCTGAAGCCGTTCCGGCGCCAGAACGAGGTGCGGAAGAGCCGGTTGCTCACTCCGACATCGCTCAGTGCCAGCGGGAACTCGTCGAGGGTGAGGCCGGAGCGGTTCTCGGCGTGCACGAGGTCGTAGGCCGGCACCACCGGCGGGGAGAGCCGCTGGCGGCTCTCGATGCGACCGACCGCGAGGTCGGAGCCGCTCTCCTCCAGGGAGGTCACCAGCGTACGCATCGCGTTCTGGGTGAGGAGGTCGGCGGCGAGCAGGAAGCAGACGTAGGATCCGCGCGCGGCACGACCACCACGGTCGCGGGCCTCTGCCTGGGTCGCGGAGCTGTCCAGCAGCCGCAGGCGGTAGTCGTCGGGGAGGTCGGCGAGGATCTGGTCGCTCACCACGCTGGCCTCGCCGTAGGGCGCGATGAGGATCTCGAGGGTCGTGTGGGTCTGCTCGCGCACGGAGAGCAGCGACTCGGCCAGATACTGCTTGTCCTGGTCGGTCACCGTGACCACGACCGAGACGAGCGGGCCGCGCTCGTGGCCGAGAACGCGATGCCCGGCGTCACGAGCCAGTCGACGGACACCCTGAGGCATCCTTCGTTCGGCGCGACGCAAGACGTCGACGATTCCCTGACCCATGCACATTCCCTCTCGGTCCGAGGGCGTCCCGGATGACGCGCCCGCGAATCTGATCGAACTCAGAGGTTACAGGCGAACGAACAGTCTCCCGCACTCCGGCCGATACCCCTCGGGGAACCTTCGCGGTGGAGTGTGCCGATCGACACCACGATGGCGCCCGGCAGACGTACGGTGCTCAGGGACACCGCCGCACCGGGTCTGCCGCCCCGGTCGGGGTCGGCTGCCATCAGGTCCACGATATCGGCGACGCCGCGACCGGTGAGCTTCACGACGCACTCCGCCCGGGTCCATCGCTCCCAGAACCCGTCGGTGCCGAACCGCCTCGCGAGCGCCGCCGGGACCGTACGCTCCACCTCGGCGTCGACCGCCACCGGGACGTCGTAGGAGCCCGCCCAGGCGACCACCCGCCCGTCGTGGAGGTGGCTGCGGGCGCGATAGCCGGCGAGCTCGGCATCGCTGCCGACGCGAAGCCGGGACATCAGATCGAGCCGCCCCCGTCGATGACGATCGCCTGACCGTTGATGTTGGTCTGCTCGAGCAGCAGCATCCGTACGGTCGGCACGACGTCCTCGGGTGTGGTCATCGCACCCGACGGCGTACGCCGCGCGATCGACTCGAGCTGGTTCGCACCGAGCACCGCGGACATCTCGGAGGCGAAGAACCCGGGGGCGACCGAGTTGACCAGCACCCGGCCACCGAGCTCACGGGCCAGCGAACGGGTCGCCGCGTCGAGTCCTCCCTTGGTGGCCGAGTAGGCCACCAGGCCCTGGTAGCCGCGCTGGCCACAGATGGAGGTCACGTTGACGACCCGGCCCTTCAGGCCCTTGCCGATCAGGCGCCGCAGCACGAACCGGGTCAGCACCAGGGGCGCGGTCAGGTTGGTCTCGACGATCTGCGCGATCCGGTCCGACGAGGTGTGCACGTGCAGCGAGTCCTGGCCGATCGCGGCGTTGTTGACCAGGCCGTCGATGACGCCGAGCCTGGCCTCGACCTCCTTGACGAACGTCTGGGCCGCCTTCTCGTCGGTCACGTCGACCGAGCCGAAGTGGGTGGCGTCGGGGTGTTTCGCGGCGAGCGCCTCGAGCTCGGGCGTCACCGTGCGTGCGAAGGCCGCGACCTTCACGCCGCGATCGAGCAGGTCGGCGACGATCGCGAGGCCGAGGCCGCGGGAGGCACCGGAGACCAGCACCACGGAGGCGGGCGGGACAGGTCGAGAATCAGACATCGCTCTTCAGGGTCTCCTTGGCCGGGATCTCGGCAAGCATCTTGATGCGCCGCGGCACGGCGTACTCGGGCAGCCGCTCGGCGGCCCAACGGGTCAGGTCGTCGGCGGTCACGCCCGAGTCGTGGTCGGCGACCACGTCGGCGACGACCATGGTGCCGACCAGCGGTGCCTTCCGGCCGCGTACGGCCGCCCAGGCGATCGCGGGGTGGGACTGCAGCAGGTCGCGTACGGCACCGGCCGACACCTTGGAGCCGCCGACGTTGAGCTCGTCGCGGTCCAGGCGACCGGTGACCAGGACTCGGCCGTCCTCGATGCGGGCGGCATCGCCGGTGCGTACGGCCCCGGCCAGCTCCGCGCCCGAGGCGTCGGTGCCGTGGTGCGGCGAGGTGATCACCAGCTCGCCGTCGACCACCGACAGCCGCGGGCGACCGGGGACGTCGCGGTCCAGCCACTCCACCGGGAACCCGGCCCGGCCGTCGTGGACGACGATCGAGGCGCCGACCTCGGAAGAGGCGTAGATCCAGGAGACGCGCGCGTCCGGGAAGGCCTCGCCGAGCTGCGTCAGCACCGCCTGGTCGACCGGTTCGCCACCGAGCGTGATCTGCTCGAGCGGCAGCTTCTGCAGCTCGGCACCGTGGCGCATCAAGGTGCGTCGCCAGAACGTCGGGGTCCCGGAGACGGCGGTGACGCCGTGCTCGAGCGCGGGCGCCACCCAGTCGTCCAGGTCGGCGGGGTCGACGAGCACCAGGTCCTGACCGGGCACGCCCAGGCCGAGGGTGACCACCTGCCACCACGCGTAGGTGCCAGGCGAGTAGGGGCACAGCCAGGTGCGCGGAGCCAGCTCGCCGGTCACCGTCGAGAGCGACTCCAGGGTGTGACCGACCCGCTTGGGCCGGCCGGTCGACCCGGAGGTGAGCAACCAGACCCGGCCGTCCTCGGCGGCACGGGGATCGGTCGCGTCCTGCACGCCGTCGCCGGCGACGAGGTCGAACCCGGCCCCGCGCAGCTCCGCAGCGAGGGCGTCGTCGAGCCGTCCGGCGGCGACGACGAGCAGCTCGCCGCCGTCCTTCAGACCGGCGACCGCCGGCAGCGCATCGACGCTGTGCTCCACCACGCGGGCCGTCGGCACCGACCGTGGCGCGGCCTGCTGCTGGGCGAGCTCACCCCAGGTCGCTCGCTTCCCCGTCCGGGCATCGACGACGAGGTTGTCGGCGATCACTGCCCCTGGATCTCCACGAGCAGGTCCAGCACGTCACCGATCGTCTCGATCGAGCGAAGTCCGGCCGCCTCGAAGTTGAGCTCGTCGCCGATCTCGTCCTCGACCCGGAGCGCGAGCTCGGAGAAGTCGAGGGAGCGGAAGCCGATGTCGGCCAGCTTCGCGGTGTCGTCAGCGGGCAGGGTCTTTCCCTGCACGGCCAGCACCTCGCCCATGAGCTTGCGGACCGCCGGTCGGTCAAGAGTCTCCATGGCCTCGGACCATATAACGTGAGGGCGCATCCCATGACGTCCGAGGAGACCGATGTTACGACCGGCGACCGACGCCGACCTGCCGAGCATGCTGGCATGGCGCAACCAGGAGGCGAACCGGTCGGTGAGCATCAACCAGCATCTGATCACCGCCGAGGAGCACGCCGCCTGGTGGTCCCGGGTCGCCCAGGATCCGACCCGGCGGGTGCTGATGTTCGAGTACGCCGACCGCCCCCTCGGCGTGGTGACCTTCTTCGACCACGATCCCGCCGCCAGGTCGGCCTCCTGGGGCTTCTTTCTCGACCACGACGGCACCACCGCCGACGGCACCGCGCTGTTGGCGTGGACCAAGGTGATGCGCGAGGCCGTGGCGTACGCCTTCGCCCCTGAGCCCGACGGGCTCGACATCGACCTCCTCGAAGGCGAGGTCCTCCCGCACAACGAATCCGTACGCGCCATGAACCGCCGGCTCGGCTTCACCGAGGGCGAGCCCTACGAGCAGACCACCGACAACGGCGTGGTGACCACCATCCCGGTCAGCCTGCACCGCGACGACCGACCGACCCGACGTTCCGGCAAGGAGCAGTGATGACCGACCACGAGATCACCGTCGGGGACCGCGCGATCGGTCCCGGCCACGAGCCGTTCGTGATCGCGGAGATGTCCGGCAACCACGGTGGCGACCTGGAGCGGGCGCTCGACATCGTGCGCGCCGCGGGCGAGGCCGGCGCGCACGCGCTCAAGATCCAGACCTACACCGCCGACACGATCACCCTGGACGTCGACACCCCCGCCTTCCGGCTCTCGGCCGACCACCCGCTGTGGCCCAACCGTCGCCTGCACGAGCTCTACGAGGAGGCGCACACGCCGTGGGAGTGGCACGAGCCGATCTTCTCGCTGGCCGGCGAGCTCGGGATGGTGCCGTTCAGCGCCGCGTTCGACCCGACCGCGGTCGACTTCCTGGTCGGGCTCGGCGTCCCGATGCTGAAGTCGGCCTCCTCCGAGATCACCGACCTGCCGCTGGTCCGCGCGATCGCCGAGACCGGGCTGCCGATGATCATCTCCACCGGCACCGCGACGCTCGCCGAGATCGACGCGGCGGTGCGTACGGCACGGGCGACCGGCAACGACGACCTCGTCGTGCTGGCGTGCACCGCGTCCTACCCGGCTCCTCCGGAGGCCTCCAACCTCCGCGGGATCCCGGTGCTTCGTGACGGGCTCGACGTCGCCGTCGGCCTCTCCGACCACACGCTCGGCATCGGCGCCTCGGTCGCCGCCGTCGCCCTCGGCGCCTGCGTGATCGAGAAGCACATCACGCTCTCGCGTGAGGACGGCGCCGTCGACTCCGACTTCTCCCTCGAGCCGGACGAGTTCGCCTCGCTCGTCCGCGAGACCAAGATCGCCTGGCAGGCGCTCGGCGAGGCCCGGATCGGGCCGAAGTCGGCCGAGCGCGAGGGCCTGCGCTTCCGCCGCTCGCTCTTCGTCACCCGCGACGTGCGTGCCGGGGAGAAGGTCGGGCCGGACAACGTACGCTCCGTCCGCCCCGCCGACGGGCTACCGCCGGCCGACGTCGACATCGTCTTCGGCCGCACCTTCACCCAGGACGCCCCGGCTGGAACACCGCTCAGCTGGGACCTCGTCTAGAGCCGAACGCGGTCTGGACCCGATCGCGGTCGAGGGCGAGGAACGCGTCGGCGACGCGCTCCGCCCCTCGGCCGTCGACCATGGCCCAGCAGGCGGCGCGAAGCCTCTCCCGCAGACGTACGTCGCCCAGCAGGTCGCGCATCCGGGCCACCGCGTCCGCGGAGTCGCCGTCGAGCTCGGCCATGGTGGCGATCCCGACGGCCAGTTGCTCCTGGTCCATCCGGACGTACGCGTCCTTCTGGTTGTCGGCGACGCAGACGAACCCGACTGCCGCTCCGAGGCAGAAGAGCTCCCAGGCCGAGGTGCCGGCGGCGCTGAGCACCACGTCAGCGTCGGCGACGAGCTCGGCCAGGGTGTCGGTCGGCCCGATCACGTGCACGGCCTGGCCCGGCGCGAGCTCGATGCCGGCGAGCTCCGCGGCCAGCTCCGGGGTGGCGGCGATGGCGGTCAGCTCCACGGCGATCCCCGCTCGCGCGACCAGGCGCACGACGCGTGGCGCGACCCCGAAGGCGTCCGTTCCGCCGAAGAAGGCCAGCACACGCAGCGGCGTGTGCTCGTCGGCGGCGGCCTTGGGCGCGCTCGGACGCCGCCGGACGATCTCACGTCGCTGCTGGGCGTAGCCGAGCCCACCGAGATGCCTGGACCCCTCGGGGAGCGCCCAGGTGGAGGCCTCCGCGCCGAGGTTCTGGTCCAGGTAGAGGTCGGCGACCCGCCCGCGCGGATCACCGTCGGTGAGCGCGAGCAGCGGCCAGCGATCCCGGATGTCGGTGTAGACCGCGGCCGGGAGGAGATAGGAGTCCACGACCACCGACGACGGCTCGAGGCGGGTGAGAACGTCGCGGACGTCGCCCGGTCCCGGCGACGCGATCTCGATCCCCCGGCGCCGCACCTGCTCCGCTGCCCACGGCACCCGGTCCAGCTCCGCGACCATCACGACACGTACGCCTCGGGCGACGAGCTCCTCCCCGAGAGCCAGGCAGCGCATGACGTGCCCGATCCCGACATCGGGACCGGCATCGCACACCATGGCCACGCACAGACCTTCGGCCTCGACCGATCCCACGGACATGTATGCGCAACCTCTCGGATTCGTCCGTTTCGACGGACGGCACGGCATGTGTCACCTTTTGCGCGCCGTGTCGTTGGCGCACCAGTGAGGCCCAGAGTAGAGAGCATCCCTGTGACCGTGCCCAATTCGGACGTTCAAGAGTCCGACGCCCCGATCAACCATCCTCTCGATGGCGCCAGCATCCTGGTCACCGGCGGGACCGGCTCGTTCGGGAAGGCGTTCATCCGCCACCTCCTGGACACCTTCAACCCGCGGCGCGTGATCGTCTTCTCGCGCGATGAGCTGAAGCAGTACGAGTGCCGCCAGCTGTTCGGCAACGACCCGAGGCTCCGCTGGTTCATCGGAGACATCCGTGACCGCGACCGCCTGCACCGGGCGCTCCACGGCGTCGACTACGTCGTCCACGCCGCTGCGCTCAAGCAGGTCGACACCGGGGAGTACAACCCGTTCGAGTTCATCAAGACCAACGTCCTGGGCTCGCAGAACGTCGTCGAGGCCTCGATCGACGCGGGCGTCAAGAAGGTCGTCGCCCTCTCGACGGACAAGGCCTCCTCGCCGATCAACCTCTACGGCGCGACCAAGCTGACGGCCGACAAGATCTTCATCCTCGGCAACAACTACGCCTCCTCCTACGAGACCCGGTTCTCCGTGGTGCGCTACGGCAACGTGACCGGCTCGCGCGGCTCGATCATCCCGAAGTGGAAGGCGATGGCCGAGCGCGGCGAGGCGCTCGGCATCACCGACATGCGGTGCACCCGGTTCCTGATCACGCTGCCGCAGGCGGTGCAGATGGTGCTCGACACCTTCGAGATCATGCAGGGCGGCGAGCTGCTCGTCCCCCACATCCCCTCCCACAAGGTCGTCGACCTGGCGGAGGCGGTCGCGCCGGGAGCGAAGCTCGTCGACATCGGGCTCCGCCCCGGCGAGAAGCTCCACGAGGAGATGATCAGCCCGGAGGAGGGCCGCCGCGCGGTGAGCATCCGCGACGGGAAGTACTACGTGATCGAGCCCGAGAACCCGCAGTGGGGCTACAAGCCGATCATGGACGCCGTGCCGGTCCCCGACGGCTTCCACTGCGCCTCGGACAAGAACGACATCTGGTACGACGCCGAGGACCTCCGCAAGGTTCTGGAGTCGGGGATCTGAGCATGCTGCCCTACGGCCGCCAGTCGGTCTCCGAGGAGGACATCGAGGCAGTCACGGCGATCCTGCGTGGCGACTGGCTCACCACCGGGCCGACGGTCGCCGCGTTCGAGCAGGCGCTCTCCGACCTGGTCGGTGGCCACCGGGCGGTCTCGTGCACCTCCGGCACCGCTGCCCTCCACATCGCCTACGCCGCTGCCGGGGTGGGTGCCGGTGACGAGGTCGTCACCACGCCGATGACGTTCGTCGCGACCGCATCGGGGGCCTCGCTGCTCGGCGCGAAGGTCGTCTTCGCCGACGTCGAGGAGGACACCGCCCTCCTCGACCCGGCCGCCGTCGACGCCCTCGTCACCGACCGCACCAAGGTGATCGCCGCCGTCGACTACGCCGGCCACCCGGCCGACTACGCCGCGCTGCAGCCGATCGCCGACCGGGTCGGCGCGCTGACCCTCGGGGACGCCGCCCATTCGATCGGTGGCTCCTCCGGCGGGCGCCCGGTCGGCGACCTGGCCGACCTGACCACACTCTCGTTCTTCCCGACCAAGAACCTCACCACCGCCGAGGGTGGCGCTGTCGTCGCCAAGGACGCCGCCATCGCGCAGCGGGCCCACGAGTTCCATTTCGTGGGGCTGATGCGTGACGCCGACCGGTTCCGGATCAAGGACGAGGGACCGTGGCACCAGGAGGTCCACGAGTTCGGGCTCAACTACCGGCTCACCGACCTGCAGTGCGCCTTCGGGCTCTCCCAGCTCAACAGACTGGCCGGGTTCAAGCAGCGCCGCGCGGAGATCACCGCGCGCTACAACGCCGCGCTCGCCGACGTCGACGGGCTGCGCCTGCCGGTCCAGCGCGAGGGCGTCGACCCGGCCTGGCACCTCTATCCGGTGCGCATCCTCGAGGACCGTCGGCGCGAGGTGTTCGAGAAGATGCGGGCGGCCGGCATCGGCGTACAGGTCAACTACATCCCGGTCTACTGGCACCCGGTCTACGCGGACCTGGGCTACCAGCGCGGGATGTGCCCCAACGCGGAGGCGTTCTACGCCGAGGAGCTCTCGCTGCCGCTGTACCCCGACCTGACCGACGACCAGGTCGACCAGGTCGTCGAGACGCTGATCGGGACCCTGTGAAGACCGCGGTCATCACCCAGGCACGCATGACCAGCACCCGCCTCCCCGGCAAGGTGCTTCGGGAGGCGGCGGGCATCACCATGCTCGAGCACCACCTCACCCGGCTCACCGCGGCCGGTCTCCCGGTGATCGTCGCGACGACCACCAACTTCGACGACGACCCGGTCGCCGTCCTGGCCGACAAGCTCGGCGTCGGCGTCGTCCGCGGCAGCGAGCCCGACGTGCTGTCGCGCTTCGCGCTGGCGGTGCGGGAGTTCGAGCCCGACGTCGTCGTCCGGGTGACCAGCGACTGCCCCCTGATCGACGGCGAGGTCGTACGCCGCGGCATCGACGCGTGGGTCGCCGCCGACGATCCCGCGCTCTATGCCAGCAACGCCCTGGAGCGCACCTACCCGCGAGGGCTCGACTTCGAGGTCTTCTCCGCGGCGGCGCTGCTGGAGGCCGACCGGCTCGCGACCGAGACGCCCCACCGCGAGCACGTCACCCCGTGGCTCTACACCGACGACACCCGGCCCAAGCGCAACCTGCCGTGGGAGCGGGATGCCTCGGCGTACCGGATCACTCTCGACACCCCCGAGGACCTGCGGCTCCTGCAGATCCTCATCGAGGACCACGACGCGCACGGTCTCGACACCCAAGGCCTCGTCTCCCTCCTGGAGGCCCATCCCGAGCTGGTCGAGATCAACGCCCAGATCGAGCAGAAGAAGCTCGGTCAATAAGCCCCGGCCGGTAAGATCCGTGCCACGCGGGACGTCGCGCCGCACCCCATTCCAGCAGCGACACTTGGAGCGTTGCATGCAGAAGACTCTGATCGTCCATTCCGGCACTTTCAAGACCGGGAGCACGGCGATCCAGACCTTCCTTGCCCGCGCCAGCCGCGAGGGGAAGCTCCCTCCGGAGATCGCCTATCCCACGATCGGCCGAGGCACGCACAGCGTCCAGCACCAGAACCTCTACTCCCAGCTCCTCGGCGAGGTGCTCTTCACGCCCGCCCTCGGCACCTGGGAGCAGCTCGTCGAGTCGATCGCCTCGGGCACCGCGGAGACCACGGTGATCTCGTGCGAGTCGTTCTCGCTACTCAAGCCCGAGCACATCAGCGCGATCGGCGAGTACGCGCGCCAGGCGGGCGCGAAGGTGCGTTGGGTCCACTACGTCCGCGATCAGGCCACGTTCTACAACGCCTTCTACGTCGAGCGGCTGATGGTGATGAGGCCGGAGCACGCCGAGCTCGTCGATCTCCCCTTCGAGGAGTTCCGCGAGTGGTCGCCGCTCGACATGAGCTTCCTGCGCTACGGAGAGTTCGCGGACACCATCACCACTGCCATCCCGGACGTCGACCTGCGGCTTCGCCCCTTCATCCGCAAGGAGCTGCGTCATGGGAACGCGGTCGCGGACTTCCTCAGCACGTGCGAGCTCCCGATCCAGGGCGAGGGGGCGGGGTCGACCAACGTCGGATCCGGCTGGCGGACGGTCGAGACCGCGCGGCACCTGGCTCCGATCGTGGCCGCCGCACCGATGCGTGGCCGGCTCCGAGGCGCCGACTCCTGGAAGGCCACGCGTCTGAAGTGGATCCAGATCCTTCGTGGCGAGTTCGTCACCAAGGCCACCCAGCTCGGCTGGAACGACACCAGCGCGGTCTACATGACCTCCGAGTTCCGGCAGGAGCTGCTCGAGGACTACCGCGACGACAACCTCCTCATCGGCAAGCTCGGCGGCTTCTCGTTCACCGACATGATCGAGCAGAGCAGCTTCCCCGACTACAACATCGGCGACTACTCCGAGATCCCCGGCGACGAGGTGATGGCGGTCGTGAAGCTGGTCATGCAGGGCCTGCACACGATCCCGGAGGAGATCCAGCAGGAGGTCGAGGACGCCCGCGCCCGTCGACGGGAAGCGGAGGCCTCGCAGCGGGGCCGGCTCCGGCGCCTCCTGCGCCGCTGACCGAGGTGTGATCGGTCAGCGCAGATCGAACACGGAGTACAGCCCGCGCTTGAAGCGCGGCTGACCGAGCTCGCGGCGGATGCCGGGGAGGTCAGCGCGATAGCGGCGGTCGACGACAAGCCAGTCGACGTCGAACTCGTCACGCAACGTGCTGATCGTCTCCGGTGACGGACGCGTGATGGCGGCGTCGTTGGCCTCGAGCAGCTCGGGGTCCCAGAACGGCAGGTAGGCCGAGTTGTTGAGATCCGTGGACGGCAGCCCGACCACCAGCGGGTCGATGTAGGCCCACCCTTCCACCAGCACCCGACGTTCGGCGTACGCCGCGATCCAGAAGTTCCTGCGGTCGCAGTCGGGCACGGGCAGCCCGATGCAGTGGGCGTTGGTCGCGATCAGCTCGTCCGGCTGTGAGTGCGCGCGGACGAACCGTGCGGCGGCGATTCCGCCCGGGCCGATGATGTCCGTGGGAGCACCTCGGGGAATCGAGGGGCCGGCTCCCGCGAGAGCGACGGTCTGCGGAGCGCCGGCGACCACGACGCCCAGCATCAACGCCGCGACGGCCGGGAGCGCCGCGAGCGCCGAGCGCCGAGCGTAGAGGAGCACGATGACGACGGCGACGGCGAGTACCAGCAGCCCGACGACGAGCTGGGTCAGCAAGGTCGAGGTGAAGACCGAGCCGTTCGCCGGCATCTCATCGCCCACCAACAGTCTCGCCGCCACGAGCGCGAGCCAGCCGAGCGCGGCGCAGCCGACGATCCAGACGCCATCGCGACGCGACAGGCGGCCGGGGTTGATGTCCGACAGCGCGACAGCCGTCGCGACGGCGAAGAACCCGCTGGCTCCCAGCAGGAAGTAGGCCTGGCTCAGCGCCGGATGGCTCAGGACCATGAACGCGCCGGCAGCAGCGGCCCAGGGACCGACCAGGAACACGAACTCGGGCCGTCGCCAGCCGCCACGCACCAGGCCGACGATCAGCGGCACCGTGACGAGGACGAAGCCGACGGTGAAGGAGATCCAGATCGACACCGGCGCGGACCCGGGGAGGGTCTCCCCCTCCGGCAGCATCAGGATGCCCAGTCGCTGGACGGTGCTTCCGTTGAGATCGATCGTCGTCGCCCGGGTGCCGCCGCCGTAGAACACCTGCTGCGCGACCAGGAAGACGACGACAGCCGAGCCGAGCAGAGCGCCCAGGGTGAGAACCGTCTGCTTGCGGCGCAGCACGGCCGAGATCACGAGTGCCAGGAGCAGGCCCGCGATGATCGTCGGCAGGGCAGACGACTTCGCCCCGGCCACAGCGATCATGACGAGGATCATCAGCGGCCACACCGGCCATCGCCGCTGCTCGCCCCGGATCACCTCGACGATCAGCACCATCAGGACCATCTGGAGCGGCATCACGAAGGCGTGCGTCGGGCTGTTGAACATACGGACGACGGAGTCGAAGGCCAGCTGCGCGGGACTGACCAGGCTCGTCCAGCCGAAGAAGTCGGGGGTCGCTCCCGTGATGAGGACGAGAGCGGCGACGAAGCCGGGCCATGCCCGTCCGGTGAGACGGGTGGCCGCTGCGTACGCTCCGGCGACCGCGAGCACGACCAGCAGCACCATCGACAGGCTGCGCAGGAGCACGACGAGCTCGAGGTGGGTGACCGTCGCCGCCGAGGCGAGGTGGACGTAGACCAGCCAGTGGTAGAAGAGCGGGGTGCCGTCCACCCACGGCATCTGGGCCGGAAAGTGGTGCAGCAGGTCGCCGGCGATCGCGAGGTGGAACGGCTCGTCGACGTAGGGCGACCGCAACGCGTCGATCGGCCGGTGAGACCACACCCGCTTCGCGACCAGCAGGAGCTGTACGCACACCACCGCCGCGCCGGCCCACGACCACAGGCTCGCCCGACCGATCACCACGGGCGCGATCCGCCGGCGGCGCCAGACGACGACCGCCACAGCCACGAGCACCGCGACGGGGTAGGCGTAGATCAGCTGGGTGAGATCGAACAGACGCAGCAGGAGATAGAGCGGCAGCTCGAGGACGAGCCCGAGGATGGTGCCGAGCACCAGGTCGTTGCCGATCGTCGGTCCCGGTTTCGCGACCGCCCGCCACACCACGGTCCCCGGGAAGGTGAGGAACGCCAGGACGTACCCGGTGAAGAGCAGCGCGTCACCGAGTCCGACCCCGGCGACACGCACCGCGAGAACGAGGGTCACGCCCACGACCAGCGCGCCCGGGAGGAGTCCCGACCAGGACCCGCCGGAGATCGAGAACATGCGGTCCGAGGAAGGCTTCGCGTCGGGCGCGGCGCCCACGGTTGCCTGGTCTGCAGTCACCCGGGAGATCATGCCAACAAAACGCCTACACGGAGTACACCGAACCCCCTCCGAATGCGCTATTTTCCTTGCAATGTCCCCCACCCACACCGTCTCCGTCGTCATCCCGGTCTACCGCGGTGCCGAGACGCTTCCGGACGTGGTGAGCGAGGTCGTCGACCTCGCCGAACCGTTCGTCACCCCGAACGGGCACCAGGGACGTGTCACCGAGATCCTCCTGGTCCACGACCATGGCCCGGACACCTCTGACCTCGCCATGCGACAGCTCGCCGAGAAGTACGACATCGTTCGCCCGATCTGGCTGAGCCGTAACTTCGGCCAGCACGCCGCGACCCTCGCCGGCCTGGCCTCGTCCGGATCCGACTGGATCGTCACGATGGACGAGGACGGCCAGCACGACCCGGCCTACATCGGGCCGATGCTCGACACGGCCCTCAGGGAGCGTGCCGCCCTCGTCTATGCCCGCCCGACCAACGCGGCGCCCCACGGTCCGCTGCGCAACCTGACCTCGCGCGGCTCGAAGGTGGTCATCGACCGCCTCATGCCCGGTGGCAGCGCCCGGCAGTTCAACAGCTTCCGGCTGATCCTGGGCGAGTACGGCCGGAGCGTGTCCGCCTACGCCGCCAACGGCGTCTACCTCGACGTCGCGCTGAGCTGGGTGATCTCGGACGTGGCCACGTGCCCGGTGGAGCTGCGCGAGGAGGGTGAGCGGCCCTCCGGCTACAACTACCGCTCCTTGATGTCGCACTTCTGGCGGATGGTGCTCACCGGCGGCACCCGCCTGCTGCGGGCGGTCAGCATCTGCGGAGCCCTGCTCGCCGCTTCCGGCGTCGTTCTCGCGGTCGTGCTGGTCGTCGCCCGTCTCGCCGGCGGGGTCCCGGTGCAGGGCTGGACCTCGTTGATGGCGGCCGTGCTGGTCTGCTCCGGCGCCATCATGCTCACCCTCGGAGTGATCGCCGAATACCTCGGCGTCTCCGTCAACATGGCGATGGGCAAGCCGCTCTACGTCATCGTCAGCGACCCCGCGAACGGCCCGCTTCGCGAGTCAGCCCAGCCGGGTCACCGCGAGTGACCGGCGCTCAGCGCCCGTCCCGACCGCCCACGCTCGTCGTCGGCAGCGGCGGTCTGCTCGGCCGCCACGTACGCAGCACCCTCGAGCGCTCCGGTGCGTCCGTGCGGACGACGAGCGTGCCCTGGCACGACCCGGTCGCGGCCCGCGCCGCCCTGAGATCCGAGCTCGCCGCCTTCGTCGACTCCTCGCCGGACGGCCGCGTCAACATCGCCTGGTGCGCCGGCGCGGGCGTGGTGTCCACCCCGTCGGACGAGCTCGAGACCGAGGTGTCGCTCTTCCGCGACGTACTCGATGACCTGCGTGCAGCCCTGCGCCCCACCACCCGGCTCGCGTTCTTCTTCGCCTCCTCCGTCGGTGGCGTCTACGCCGGTTCGGCCGATCCCCCGTTCACCGAGCTCTCCGAACCTCGCCCGCTGGTGGCGTACGGCAGGGCCAAGCTGGCCATGGAGGAAGCCCTGACCGCGTTCTGCGCCGAGACCGGATCGGTGGCGCTGCTCGGCCGGATCACCAACCTCTACGGACCCGGCCAGAAGCTCTCCAAGCCCCAGGGCCTCGTCTCTCAGCTGTGCCTGGCCCAGCTGCGCGGCACGCCGCTGCCGGTCTGGGTCTCCTTCGACACCATCCGGGACTATCTCTACGTCGGCGACTGCGCCGAGATGATCGTCGACGCCCTCGACGGGCTCCACGAGCACGTCCGCGGTGCCGGATCGAACGCCGTCGTCAAGATCCTGGCCACCGGCACCGGAGCGACCCTCTCGGCCGTCATCGGCGAGACCAACCGGGTCTTCCGGCGGCGGTCGAGACTGCGCATCCCGGGTGCCGGCACGCCCGGCCAGGCACGCGATCTGCGGGTCCGCAGCGTCGTCTGGCCGGAGCTCGACAAACGGACCCAAACACCCTTCTCGGTCGGCGTGCGTCGCATCGCCGATGAGATCGCACTGGCCTACGCTGCTGGTACCTCCGCACTTCCGACGCACGTGAGCGAGATCTCGATCCGATGACCGAAACGGACATGCTGCTGGGCACCACGACGGGAGGCTCTCCCTCGATCGCCCAGAGCGACTACTGGTGGTACCGAGCGCGCACCCAGATCCTCGAGACCGTCATGAAGCCGTACGTCGGGACCCCCCGCCGCCTCCTCGACGTCGGCAGCGCCGACGGGCCGAGCGTCACCTGGCTCGAGGGCACCGCCGAGCATCACGTCTCGCTGGACGTCGACCCGCGTGGCCTCGCCGACGGCGGCGTCTGCGGCTCCGCGATCCGGCTCCCGTTCGCCGACGGTTCCTTCGACGTGGTCGCCGCCTTCGACGTCATCGAGCACTGCGACCCCGAAGCCACCGCCCTCGCCGAGATCGAGCGCGTCCTCGCCCCCGGCGGTCGCTTCCTGATGTCGGTCCCGGCGTACAACTGGGCCTGGACCCGCCACGACGACCACAACCATCACTATCGGCGCTACACCCTGCGGCGGGCGGTGGCGGCGGTCAGGGCAGCCGGGCTCTCGCCGGTGCGAGCGACGTACGGCTTCACCGGCACGTTTCCGATGTTCGCCGCTCAACGCCTGGTCACCCGGGTCAAGGAGCGCGGCCCGGCCAGCGCCCAGCAGCTCGCCGACGGCGGCGTCGCACCGCTCCCCGAGGTCTCGCCCGCGATCGAGAAGGTCCTGCTCGGCGCCACCCGCATCGACCAGCGGCTGCTGCCCAGACTCGATCTGCCGTTCGGGTCCTCGGTGCTGGTCGCCGCGGTCAAGGTCGAAGGAGACTGAAGACGTGGACACGAGCAATCACTGGTACGGACACGCCCACATCCTCTCGGAGTACTGCGGACTCCCGTTCGAGCAGCCGCGCCCGATCTGGGGCGTGCTCCAGCACGGCTGGAACCTCCTTCACGGGTTCGGCCCGGGCCACGAGCCGCCGTACGGCTTCCCCAAGTTCGTCTGGTCCCACGCGAACCTGCGCCGCGGCCAGGCCGTCGGCTGGCGCGACTATGCCGTGATCGGCGCTCCGTGGAACTACCTGCTCGACCTCAAGAAGGACGTCGAGCCCATACCCCCGGCCGACGAGCGCGAGGGAACGATCTTCTACCCGTTCCACACCTGGGACCACGGTGAGGTCAGCGGCGATCACGACCGGTTGATCGCGGAGATCCGGGACACCGAGGAGGGTCCGGTGACCGTCTGCCTCTACTGGATCGAGTACGACATGCCGGAGATCCGTCGCCGCTATGAGGACGCCGGCTTCCGGGTCATCTGTCACGGCAAGCGCGGCACGCTGCGTCAGGGCACCGACATCCGCTTCCTCCACAAGCAGTACGCGGAGCAGATCCGCCACCGTCGGGTCGCCTCGAACCGTCTGACCACGGCGATCTTCTACGGCGCCTCGGTCGGCGCCGAGGTCGCTGTCTACGGCGACCCGATGACCTTCGCCGACGTCAGGGACGCCAGCGTGAGAGACGGAAACGAGCAGGCCAAACGGTTGTTCCCCGAGTTCCACGGGGTCGAGACCGACGCAGAGGAAGTACGCGCCACGACCGTGCGCGAGCTCGGGCTGGATGCCATGGCGTCGCCCGCTGAGCTGCGCGCGCTCTTCGGATGGGAGATCACAGGATGAACGACATCGACACGGCTTCGACGGTCGCCGCCTACCGCGTCGTCTCGGGAGACATGTACGACTGGTCCGACATGGCCGGCGCCCGGACGCTCCCGCGCGGACCGGTCCTGACCCGGTTCGCCGTTGCGACGGCGACCGGCGCCTCCCACCTGCTCGTCGTCGGCCCGCACGACCTCGACCTGCTCGACGCGGTCGTCGACGTGGCCGCGACCACGACCGTCGTCCTCCGCACCCACACCGACGCGGAGCTCGTCTCCGAGCGGTACGCCCACCAGGCTGTCGACGTCGTCTGCGGCGACCTGCGTGCCTGGACCCCCGACCAGCCGGCCGACGCCGTGCTCGCGCTGGACGGGTTCGGACGGGTCGCATCGATCGACGCCGACCCGGCGGACTGGCACGCGATCGCCGAGCACCTCGCCGTCCTCGCGACAGGCGATTCGCGGCTGGCGCTGGTCGTTCCCAACCCGGGATCCCCGCTCGCACAGCTCCGGGCCGTCAACCCGGAGGCATCCAACGAGAACGCTGACTGGTCCTTCCCCGTCCATGATCGTGCGAACCCGCGAAGCCTCGCGGACGCGAGGGCGCGGTTCCGCGGTCGCGGTCACACGCTGTGGCCCGACGTCGCCGCGCCGACCCTGGCCGCGGCTCCCGAAGCCTGTTCGGTGGCGCTCGCGGTCGCTCACGGCCGTCCCTCCGAGACCCCCACGCTGCGCGAGGTCCAGCCGGCGCTGGGCCAGGCGCTGGACACGTTGGGCGCCGCGGGAGCCGCCGGCGGTTGGCTGGTCACCCGCGGCCTCGCCCCGATCTCGTCGGTCGTCGGTGTCGATCGGACCGGTGACGAGACGTCCTGGACCGCTGCCGAGCGGTCCTGGCTGATCGAAGCCCTGCACGACTCGGCACGCCGCGACGCTTCGGGGCTTCGCCAGCACGTGCGCCGGCTGCGCGACGCGGTCGCCGCCGCTCCCGAGCGCTGGTGCGGTCTTCAGGTCGACGAGATCGGCCTCGACGCCGGCCACGTCGTCCCGGTCCACGAGTCGACGGTGAAGCTCGGCGAGTCCGCCGACGAGATCCTCCTGGGGCTGCTGGACGAGCTCGCGGCGTACCTCTGCGCGACGGGGTGGCGCCACCCCTGGCCCGCAGGCCGCGGCAGGGAGGAGCTCACCATCCTGCTCGCGGCCACCATCGATGTCGCGGTCACTCCGGCGGACGTCCACCAGGTACGCCGACGGCGAGAGGCCGCGCTCTCCGCGACCGGCATGACACCCGTGGTCGCCGGACGGCAGGCGCCGCAGGAGGCCGATCCGAGCGAGCTCCGGAAGCTGGCGGACGAGAACGAGGCGTTGCGCGGCCAGGTGACCTGGTTCAAGCAGCAGATGCGTCAGCGTCAGACGATGACCCACGAGGTACGCACGGCGGCCCGGCGCGACGTCGCGGCACTGAACGATCGCATCAAGGAGCTGGAGGACCAGCTGAGCGCTCGGCAGGCCCCGACCGTCAACCGGGTCGCCAAGCGCGCATCATCCGTCCCCGGGAAGGCGCGGTCCGGCTTCGGACGCGTGCCCGGGGCCCGGCGCGCGGCCCGCCTGCTCAGAAGGGCTCTCCGCGCGATGCGACGCGTGGCCAGGCGCTAGCGGCTTCAGCCGGTCACGCGTCGGCGGGCGGGACCGGCGCGAGCCGCAGGTGGATCTCGTCGGACCAGCCGAACTCGAGCTTCGCCGCCTCGGCGGCGGTCGGCTGAGGAACCCGTTCGGAGAGCTCACGAGCCACGACGATCGGCTTGTGCTCGCGGCCGTCGAGCAACGACCACTGCGACTTCTCACCGGCCCCGTGCTCGACCACGGTGCTGCGCAACGCGCCCACGGGAACGGTGATCAGGAAGACCCCGTCACGGTCGGTCACGTCGAGGGCGACGTCGAGGGGCTTCTCCGGGGTCGGCCAGGTCCGAAGCACCGCTCCCGTGGACTCCAGCCGCGGACCGTCCGGACCACGCAGGATCAGGTCCTCACCCTGCCACCAGGCGTCGTGGACGACGGGACGGTCGGGCGTCGCGGTGATGACGAAGGAACCGTTCGGGTCGCGGGTGGCGTTCACCGCGCGCCCCTTCATCAGCGACCTAGACCCGAGGAAGTCCGGGTGCACCGGCAGCGGAGACGTACGTCCCTTCCGGGACAGCTTCACCCGCGTCGGCACGATCTCCTCCATGGGCATGTCCAGTCCGGACTTCTCCAGGACAGCCTCGACCGGTACCGTCAGCCGCCACGGGGTGATGCCTCGCTCGCCCCGCTCGCCGATCGTCAACGGATGGGTCACCACCGAACCGCTGCGGTCGGTGAGGGTCAGCTCCGCATGCTCGGGAGCAGCGCCCCGGAACGCGCCCCGGATCTCGATCTCGTCGCCGAGGTCGGTGGTGTGATCCACCCAGGCGTCCGGAAGGTCCCGAACGGTGACCCCGAAGCCACCCGGGAGACGACCCGGGCGGCACCAGCGGTTGCCGATGCGGCGCCAGCCCTGCCACCGCTCACGTCCGTCTCCCGACGTCGTCACCTGGATCACGTCGCGCACGTCGCGGTTGCGGATGCCGATCATGAGGCGCCACTGGCGATCGCCCGCCAGCTGCGACGGGTCGAGGCTCAGCTCGAGCGTGGACCTGTCCACCTGGCCGAACGGGATCGCCCGCGGCCGAGCGACGTGATCCACCGGCACCCGGCGGCCGGCGGGGCTCTCCAGCCACACCTTGAAGCGGGTCCGTGGCGCGAGCGCGAGGGTGTTGATGCCGATGTTGATCCGGACCGCAACCCGGGATCCGTCCCACCAGGCCTCGGTCGCCACCGCCTTGGCCTTCATGTACGCCGGAGCCAGGCGGAACACCGAGTCGGGGACGCCGACCGCGGCGTCCTCGAAGGACGGCAGCTTGGCGTACCAGCCATCCCGCCGGCGGGCCAGCGGCGCCTGGGTCCCGTACTCGGCCCGATAGCGGGTCAGCGTCGTGAGCGCGTCACGCTGCCGGCGCTTCAGCAGGTCGAACACGAGGCGCTCGAACGGTCCCTGACGGTTGAGGATCGCGTCGTCGACGCGCGCCAGGTAGCGCTCCGCCAGGTCGAAGATGCGCCCGGACTCGTCGGCCGGATGGTCCTCGATCGACCGGGCGAGCACCTGGACGTCCGTCGCCGCGAGGTGGGACTTGACCAGGTCGGACAGGTAGGGAGCCTGCTCCTCGACCATGTCGAAGAGCATCTCGGCCGAACGTACGCGGTCGCTGAGGTTGTCGAGATTCCAGTGGCTCTGCGTGATCGAGGCCTCGCCACCGTCGCGGTGCCGCCAGTAGTAGATCGGCTCGGCGAGAATGTCGACCTGGCGGGCGCGGATGTGGGCCGCGAGGGCGACCGGGTAGTCCTCGTAGAGCATGTCCGGGTAGCCGAGGCCGGCGGAGTCCCAGAAGTCGCGCCGGTAGACCTTGTTCCAGATGTAGCGATCGATGCCCAGGATGTGGGTCCGGCTGCAGTGCGTGGCGATGCGGGTGGTGACGAACGGGCGCCGGTGGGACCACGACTGCCAGACCGACACCGAGTCGAAACGGCGGGCGTTGCCGGCCACGAAGTCGGACCCCGAGCGCGCCAACGTGTCCGTCATGAGCTGGTACGCGTACTCCGGGACGTAGTCGTCGGCGTCGACGAACGCGAGCAGGTCACCCCTGCTCGCCTCGATCCCGATGTTTCGGGCCACCCCGACACCGACCTTCTCCGAGGAGACCACCCGGAATCGCGCGTCGCTGGACGCGAACCGGTCGGCGACCGTCGCGGACCCGTCGGTGGACGCGTCGTCGACCATGACGACCTCGAAATCCGAGAAGGTCTGGGCGCGAAGCGACTCCAGGCACGTCTGCAGGAAGGGCTCCACGTTGTGGAACGGGATGACGATGCTCAGAGCGGGATGCGGCACATTCTCACCTTAAGTCGCTCCGTCCTCGAGCCTTCGCAACCGCTCCTCGAAACGCGTGGCCGCGGTGATCCGAGCGCGCACCTGCTCCTGCTGACGCTGGATCTCGGCCCAGATCGAGGAGGCGTCGACGTGGCCCTCCGACGGCGCTCCGGCCGCGAGGTTGCCGCGCTCGACGGTGTCACGCAGGGTCTCCAGACGCGCCTCGAGTGCCGCGACCTGCGGGCTGACCCGAGCGAGCTCGCGCTCGAGGTCACCGATCCGGACGCGTTGCCGGTCCGTGATCGCGCGCAGCTCCTCGATGGTGGCTCGAGCCTCGTCCAGGTCGGCCGCGGAGCCGGCCAATCTGTTGACCTTGCCGCGCAGTCGGTTCATCGCCATAGGGAAACGCGCTCCTCCTCGAGCCAGCCGGTCATGACGCGTGCCTCCGCCTCGATCCGATGCTCCGGCGCCACGGGCGAGGAGCCGCCGGCTTGATAGGTCCACTCCGTCTGCCCGGGGTTGTCGACGAACGAGAACCCGGACAGCAGGATGTCGGACTCCGGGAACAGGTTGACCCCCAGCCATGCGGCGGTGAAGCCCGTGGTCGGCGCCAGCTTCTCGGTGCGCCAGGGGATGTCGAGGTCGTTCCCGGTGCCGGTGAGCAGCTCCCCGTTCGGGATGGGTACGAAGCCCAGATCGGGCGGCCACGACATCGGCCACACCTCGAGGCGGCCGTGGAAGCGCATCGGCTCGGCCAGGAGGTAGAGGCGCTCGCGGTAGCGGTCGAAGGTGAACCGGGTCGGGCGGGTGATCCGGTTCCAGATCACCACGTCGGCCCGCGATCCCTGGGCGCGCGGCCCACCCGGGACGTCCAGCACGAAGCTGTTGACCCGGATCACCAGATCCGAGTCGTCGATGGCCTGCGCCCGGTCGTCGCTGGGCCCCAGCGGCGCATTCCCGAGCACGGCGACCGACCTCACCGGCGCCCTTCTGGCGTACGTGGTCATCAGGTCGCGTAGGTAGGCGAAGCCTTCAGTGATCGTGACTGCCCGTTCGGCGATCAACGTCACCGGCTTCCCCTTTCCAACGACCCTCGTCGCAGCGTCGTCACAGATCGCAGGGACGCGGTAGGCGCGTTACCCGTTCGGAAAAATCATAACGAGCCAGACCGCCGACAGTTACCCACCCGAGTATCGATTTGAGCGTCGCGGCGCGTTTTCACGCGCGCCGACGCAAAGTGCCATGACGCTGTTGGCGCCTCGTCACCATCCATACATCTGTGCGTCGTTCGCTGGTCAGGCGGACTGAGCCCCGGTCCAGCTCGTACGCTCGGCCTCGAGCTCGGCACGTACGGCGTCCAGCTCGGACTCCAGCTCGGCGACCCGGATGGCCGCCTCGGCGGCGTCGGCTTCGACGGCCTGGAGCATCGCCTCGAGCTGCTCGCCGCGCATCTCGGCCTGAGCTGCCCGGCGGGCCTCCTCGCCACGGCGACGGACGGCCTCGGCGGCACGCTGGTGCGCGGCGGCCAGAGCGGCCTCGAGCTCCTCGACGGCCTGGACTCGTTCGGCGAGCTTGGCATCCATGTGCTCGCGGAACTCGGCGTTCTCCTCGGCCCGCTTCTCGGACTCGACGCGGTAGGCCTGGGCCTGCTCGGCCCGGTCACGCGCCCAGTCGCGGCGGGTCTGGAGAAGCTCGGAGTGGGTGATCTTGGTTGCGGCAGCGCCACAGGCGAGCCCGAGAACGGCTGCGAGCACGACGACCAGCCAGGACCCGGAGGCCACCGCGGCGGTGATCGTGATGGCGGCCAGCGCCAGCAGGCCTACAGCAACCGTCAGGCGTGTGCTGCGCTGACGCCTGCGTGTGACTGAAGTTGCGGATGGGGAAGGCATGCTTCCACGGTACGGCTAGTTTTCATCGCGTTTGCGGACCCGGCACGCGTGTTCGAGGAGTCGAGCGGCGACGAGGATCGCGGTCCCGGCCACGGCCGCGAGGGCCGAACGGACCAGCCGCTCCCCTGCCGCGGTGTTGGCGTCGTAGCCCAGCCAGCTCACCGCGTAGCCCAGATAGCCGCCGGCGAGGAGCGCGCCGACCAGGGTGCAGGCGCGGGCGAGCACCAGCCGGTTGACCGCCTGATGAGCCTCGATGCGCTCGCCGCGTACCTGCAGCTGGCGGTGGGTGATCCAGGCGGTCACGCCCAGGGCCGCCGCGATCAGCAGCAGCACCACCGGCTGCGCCCAGGTGATGACCGGGGCCACCCCGCGCCAGGACTCCAGCACGGGGTGAGCCAGCCAGCCACCGACGATCCCGATGACGGCCCACGCCGTGATGGCTCCGCCCGACATCGGGTGGAGCCGGCGCTCGTCGTCGGCGGGATCCTTCTCAGGACCCTGGTCGGGGTCCTCGGGTGCTGTGCTCAGATCCGCTCAGAGCTCGAGGCTGAGATCGTCGCGGCGGGTGATGCCGGACTGGTCGGACTGCTCCAGCAGCTCGGCGATCGGACCCACGCCCGGAAGATCGGCGCTCGGCTCCAGGTCGAGCCACGGCTTGAGCACGAAGGCGCGCTGGTGCGCACGCGGGTGCGGCAGCGTCAGCGACTCCTCCTCGAGGATCTTGTCGCCGACCGAGATGACGTCGATGTCGAGCGTGCGCGGCTCGTTGAAGATGCCGCTGCGCGAGCGGCCGTACGCATCCTCGATGGTGAGCGCACGCTCGAGCAGGCGCGTCGGGGTGAGCGTGGTGTCGGCGAGGACGATGGCGTTGAGGTAGAGCTCAGCATCCGCGGGCGAGTCGACCGGCTCGGTCTCGTAGACCGGAGAGATGGTGGTCACCCAGACGTCCGGGGTCTCGGCGAGGGTGTTCAACGCGTCCTGCAAGTTTGCCAACCGGTCCCCGAGATTGGAGCCCAGAGACAGCACCGCCCGCCGGATCGGCCGCATCTCCCCGGTGAGCGTGTCGGCGTCGATGATGTACGGGTTGGGTACCTCTGTCACGTGCTCTGCCTCCGGGTGATCGTCAGGGTGACGTCTTTGAACGTCGCTTCGATAGGCGCCCCCGGTTTGTGAACCGTAACACGTACCCAAAGTGCGCGGATGTCTGCAAGGCAAATGTCCGCGATCCGCTGGGCAAGCGTTTCGATGAGGTCCACCGGGTCGCGCTCAACATTGGTTTTGACCGCCATCGCGAGACTTCCGTAATCCACGGTGTCATGCAAGTCGTCTGTTTCCGCCGCCTTGCGGGAGTCGGTGCCGATGACCAGGTCGATGATGAACTTCTGCCCCTCGCGGCGCTCGAAGTCGAAGACTCCGTGATGGCCGTAGCACTCCAGGCCGAGGATCTGAATTTCGTCCGCAGGTTCTGTGATGTTCACCGAATAGTCTCCAACTTCATTGCCGCCGCGAGTGCGTCCTTGGCGGCACGTACGTCATGAACACGCGTGGCCCAGACACCACGTTGCGCGAGAAAGACGGTGATCGCGTCGTGAGCGTTCTCACGCTCGGTCACCGGACGCAGGGTGCCGTCGGGGGCGGCCAGCAGGCGGCCGAGGAAGGTCTTGCGGCTGGCTCCGACGAGCACCGGGAAGCCGAGCTTGTGGAACTCCTCCACGCCCGCCAGCAGCCGCCAGTTGTCGTCGGCCGTCTTGGAGAAGCCGAGGCCGGGGTCGACCACGATGTTGTCGTCCTGGATCCCCGCCGCCCGCGCCGCCTCGATCCGCTGCTCCAGCTCCGCCTTGACCGTGGCGACCACGCCGTCGGCGTAGACGAGGTGGTCCTGGTGCTGCATCTCCGCGCCGTGCGCGCGCCAGTGCATCACGACGTACGTCGCACCGTGGTCGGCCGCGACCTGGAGGATCCCCGGGTCGGCCAGACCGCCCGAGACGTCGTTGATGATCTTCGCCCCGGCCTTCACCGCCGCCTCGGCTACCTCGGGACGCATCGTGTCGACCGAGAGGGTCGCGCCCTCCTCGGCCAGCGTCTCGATGACCGGCACCACCCGGGCCAACTCGTCGGCCACCAGCGGCCTGGTCGCCCCCGGACGGGTCGACTCGCCACCGATGTCGAGCAGGTCGGCCCCCTGCTCCAGGAGCGCGTGACCGTGAGCCACCGCGTCATCGGTCGCCAAGAAACGTCCGCCGTCGCTGAACGAGTCGGGCGTGACGTTGACGATTCCCATGACCTGCACGCCACGACCCTATCCGGCGACACCGGAAGGGCAGACTTGACCAGGCGGGCCCGCTCAGCCAGGCTGCCCGGCATCTCATGTACCCAGGGAGGCATCGTGGCCAAGATCCTGCTCCGCTCAGCGAGGGACCCGTTCGACGTGATCGAGGCGGGCGACCCGCGTGCGTGGGGCATCGGGTTCTACGGCACGAACGTCGGCAACCTCCTCTTCGCCGACTCGACACACCGGCTCCTCAGCGTGCCCGGAACCGAGATCGTCCCGAACGGCTTCGTCCATGAGCGACGCGCGTTCACCGCCGAGGAGGTCGCGGCGACCAACGACGAGTACGACCACTTCGTGGTGCCGCTGGCCAACGCCCTCCGGCCGGAGTTCACCCGCCCGCTGACCCGGTTGACCGCCTTCATCGAACAGCTCTCGATCCCGACCACCATCGTCGGCATCGGCGCACAGCTCTCCCTCGACGACCTCGACACCGCTCCCGGCGACGAGCTGGCCGCCCTCCACCGCCGATTCATGAACAGCGTCCTCGAGCGGTCCTCAAAGGTCGGCGTACGCGGCGAGATCACCGCCGCCTACCTGCGGCGGCTCGGCTACGGCGACGAGCACGTCGAGATCATCGGCTGTCCGTCGATCTATCTCAACGGCCCCGACCTCACCGTCCGCGACGAGCGCTCCACCCCGATCGCCGACGAGGACCCGATCGCCGTCTCGATGAGCCCGCTGACCGCGCCCTGGTTCGAGACGTACGTCGACGCCTTCGCCGATCGGCACCCGCACATGACGTACGTCGGCCAGACCCACCACGACTTCGCGATGCTCCAGTGGGGACGGCACCGTCAGCCCGAGATGGGTATCGACCGCGACCACCGGCTCTACACCGAGGACCGGACCCGGATGTTCCTCGACGCCGGCTCCTGGATGCGGTTCCTGGCCACCCAGCGGTTCGCCTTCGGCACGCGTATCCACGGCAACGTCGCCGCGGTGCTCGCCGGGACCCCAGCCATGGTCGTCGCGCATGACTCACGCGTGCTGGAGCTGTGCGACTACCACGGCCTGCCCTACCGGATGCTCGACTCGTTCAGGGCCGAGACCACGGTCGACGAGCTGTACCAGGCGGCCGACTTCACCAGCTTCCACAACCGCCTGGCCGACGGCTGGAAGCGGCTGACCTCGTTCCTGGACGACGCCGGCCTGGCGAACGTCGCGCAGCCCGGCCAGACGAGTGCGGCCTACGACGCCGAGCTCGCCGCGCTGGAGCCCGCGGCACCTGTCGCCACGCTCCGCGGACCGGGCGATGACGCCATCCGGCGCATCGAGGACCGGATCCACGCGCTCAAGACCGCCTCCGAGCACGCCGACACCGCCGCGAGGCGTCGCGAGCGGGAGCTCGAGAAGAAGCTCACCGCGTCAGCGAAGAGCCAGGCGAAGCGGATCGCAGCCCTCGAGGCGACCACGCGCAAGCAGCAGACCCGGATCGAACGGCAGGCCGGCCGCCTGGACCGCCAGCGAGCCCTGATCGACGAGCTGCGCGCAGACCTCGCTCGTCACCAGGAACGAGCGGGCCTGCGCGGCTTCGTCCGGAGGGTTCGCCGCCGGCTGGGTCGCTCTGCGGGCTAGCGGGTCCCGCCCCGGATCAGGGCCATGGCCTCGGCCCGGGTGGTGGCGTTGGAGCGCATCGTGCCGCGTACGGCGCTGGTGATCGTGCGGGCGCCGGCCTTCTTGACTCCGCGCATCGTCATGCACAGGTGCTCGGCCTCGACCACCACGATGACGCCACGTGCCTCGAGGAGCTCCATCAGCGCGTCGGCGACCTGGGTGGTGAGCCGCTCCTGCACCTGCGGTCGCTTGGCGTAGACGTCGACCAGCCGGGCGAGCTTCGACAGGCCGGTGATCTTGCCGGAGGAGGCCGGGATGTAGCCGACGTGGGCGACACCGGTGAACGGCACCAGGTGGTGCTCGCACATCGACCACAGCTCGATGTCACGGACCAGGACCATCTCGTCGTGGCCGAGATCGAAGGTCGTGGTGAGGACCTCCTCGGGCGTCTGGTGCAGCCCGCGGGTCACCTCCTGGTAGGCGCGGGCGACCCGAGCGGGAGTCTCGAGCAGCCCTTCGCGATCGGGATCCTCCCCGATCGCGTAGAGCAGCTCACGCACGGCCGCCTCGGCCCGCTTCTGGTCGAACACCGGTACGTCCGCCACGTCCCGCTCGGGGACATGGACGGGCGCTACGTCATCGAAGTTGTCGGACATGTCTTCAGTATCAGGCGGGCGGGGTGCCCTCGGGCGAGCCGGCCTCGGTCGGCTTGGCGAGGTCGACACCGTTGGCGGACTGGGCCCCGGCCTGGGCGCCGGACTGCTTCCCGGCGGCTCGGATCGCCTTGGCGAGGTTCTCCTTGTCGCGCTCGACGATCCACCGCGGGATCTCGACCGCCGGGCGGTCGGAAGGACGGCGGGTGTCGGAGCCGGTCCAGGCCGGACGCGGGTCGCGGCGACGCAGCGGCTCGAAGATCTCGGCGACCTCGTGCTTGGAGAGCGTCTCCTTCTCGAGGAGCTGCAGCACCAGGTTGTCGAGGACGTCCCGGTTCTCCTCGAGGATGTCGAAGGCCTCCTGGTGCGCGGTGGCGAGGAGCTTCTTGGTCTCGTCGTCGACGACGGCGGCGACCTCCTCGGAGTAGTTGCGCTGGTGACCGATGTCGCGGCCCAGGAACGGCTCCCCGTTGGACTCACCCAGCTTGATCGCACCGAGCCGCTCGGTCATACCGAACTGGGTGACCATCGCGCGGGCGAGGTTGGTCGCCTTCTCGATGTCGTTGCCGGCACCCGTGGTCGGGTCGTGGAAGATGAGCTCCTCCGCAGCACGGCCACCGAGCATGTAGGAGAGCTTGTTGAGCATCGAGGACCGGGTCTGCGAGTACTGGTCGTCGTCGGGCATGACCAGGTTGTAGCCCAGCGCCTTGCCGCGCGGCAGGATCGTGATCTTCTGGACCACGTCCGGGCCCGGCAGGGCGGCGGCGACGAGCGCGTGGCCACCCTCGTGGTAGGCGGTGATGAGCTTCTCCTGCTCGCTCATCAGACGCGTGCGCTTCTGCGGGCCGGCGATGACTCGGTCGATGGCCTCGTCGAGCGCCTTGTTGGTGATCAGCTTCTGGTCGCTGCGGGCGGTCAGCAGCGCGGCCTCGTTGAGCACGTTGGCCAGGTCGGCACCGGAGAACCCGGGGGTCCGGCGGGCGACCGAGTCGAGGTCGATGTCGCCGGCCAGCGGCTTGCCGCGGGCGTGGACCTGCAGGATCTTCTCGCGACCGGCGAGGTCGGGAGCGTCCACCTGGATCTGGCGGTCGAAGCGGCCCGGGCGCAGCAGCGCCGGGTCGAGCACGTCGGGACGGTTGGTCGCCGCGATCAGGATGACCCCGCCGCGTACGTCGAAGCCGTCCATCTCCACGAGGAGCTGGTTGAGGGTCTGCTCGCGCTCGTCGTGGCCACCGCCCATGCCGGCACCACGGTGACGACCGACGGCGTCGATCTCGTCGATGAAGACGATGGCGGGAGCGTTCTCCTTGGCCTGCTCGAACAGGTCGCGGACACGGCTCGCACCGACACCGACGAACATCTCGACGAAGTCCGAACCGGAGATCGAGTAGAACGGCACGCCGGCCTCGCCCGCGACGGCTCGCGCGAGCAGGGTCTTACCGGTGCCTGGCTGGCCGTAGAGCAGCACGCCCTTGGGGATCTTGGCGCCGACGGCCTGGAACTTCGCGGGCTCCTGCAGGAACTCCTTGATCTCCTGGAGCTCCTCGACCGCCTCGTCAGCACCGGCGACGTCGGCGAACGTCGTCTTGGGCATGTCCTTGGTGATCAGCTTCGCCTTGGACTTGGCGAACTGCATGACCCCGCGACCGCCACCGCCCTGGACCGAGTTCATCAGGAACAGGAACAGCACGATGATCAGCACGAACGGAAGCAGGAAGCTCAGGATCGAGCCGAGCACGGAGGGCTTGGCCACCTCGGAGTTGAACTTCTCGAGGTTCTCACCCTCGGCCTGGGTCTTGCGCACCATCTCGATGAGCGCTTCCTGGTCACCGTCGACCCAGGAGGTCGTGACCTCGGAGCCGCCATCACGGGTGCCCTTGACCAAGGTCGCCTTGATCTCCTGGTCGCCGTCGACGAACGTGATCTCCTTGACCTTGTCGTCCTGGATGTACGACGTCAGCTGGCTCGTGGTGATCTCGTCGCCGCCGTTGCGGGGGGCGAGGTACTGCAGCGCCAGGATCACACCGAGCACTGCCACGATGATCCACAGCCAGGGACCTTTGAATATGCGCTTCACAGGCTTCTTTCAACCGTTTACGGGGTCAGACACGCACGCAGGGCAGCGTGCACGTCATTTAGAACGACGGTACACGCCAAATCGTGCCCACCCCATCTGCACGGTTCCGCTGTTGGCGTAACAGCAGGCGCTCGCCGGCTCAGTTCCAGCCTCAGCTGTAGATGTGCGGCGCGAGCGTCGAGATGTCGCGCAGGTTGCGGTACTTCTCGTTGAAGTCGAGGCCGTAGCCGACCACGAACTCGTCAGGGATGTCCCAGCCGACGTACTTCACGTCGACCGGCATGCTGACCGCCTCGGGCTTGCGGAGCAGGGTGGCGATCTCGATGCTCGCCGGGCCGCGGCTGGTGAGGTTGGAGGTCAGCCAGGTCAGGGTCAGGCCGGAGTCGATGATCTCGTCCACGACGAGCACGTGCTTTCCGGTGACGTCGGTGTCGAGGTCCTTCAGGATCCTCACCACACCGGACGACTTGGTGCCGGAGCCGTAGGAGGAGACGGCCATCCAGTCCATCTCGACGTGGCGGTTCAGGGCGCGCGCGAGGTCGGCCATGATCATCACCGCGCCGCGCAGGACGCCGACGATCAGCAGCTCCTCGCCCTCGTAGTCCTTCTCGATCCTGCGGGCCAGCTCTTCGACCTTGGCCTGGATCTCGTCGTGGGTGAACAGGGTCTTCACGAGGTCGTCGCCGACGTACTCGGTGTCCATGTCCGTCACTCTAAGCGCTCGGTGTGAACGGTCCCGATTCGAAGACGATCCGACCGTCCGTACGCCTCGCGCGCAGGTGTCCTGGAAGGTCGATCCAACGCTGGCCGCGCCAGCCGGTGACCAGCTCGTCGACGGCCTTGACGTGCTCACGGGTGAGCTCCGCCGGCGGGCTGCCGGCCTCGATCGCCGCGATCCGGAGGACTCTGGTGCGGACGGCGGACGGGTAACCGGCGAGGGTCTCGGCCGGGAGGGAACCGCCGAGCTCGCGGTGCATCGCCTCGGCGATGTCGTCGATGAAGTCGGCGTCCTCGCGCAGCTGCTCGGCCGTTCTCGCCAGGGCCTCGGTGACACCCGGGCCGAGGTCCTCCTCGAGCGTGGGCAGGACCCGGTGGCGGATGCGCGCGCGGGTGTAGGCGAAGTCGCGGTTGTGCGGGTCCTGCCAGACGTCGAGGCCCTCGATCTGGCAGGCGGTCTCGGTGTCGATCCGGGTCGTCGCCAGGAGCGGACGGCGATAGCGGTCGAAGCTGGCGCGCATCCCGGAGAGGCTGCGCGCGCCCGAGCCCCGGGTCAGACCCAGCAGCACGGTCTCGGCCTGGTCGTCGCGGGTGTGGCCGAGCAGGATCACGCTCGCGCCGAGGCGCTCGGCGAGCTGGTCGAGGACCGCGTAGCGGGCCTGCCGCGCCGCGGCCTCGGGACCCTCACCGTCGGCCTTGACCTCCACCGTCGCGGTCACGGTCTCGTCGACGCCCATCTCGGCGAGCTGACCCACGACCTTCGCGGCCTGTGCCTGGCTGCCGTCCTGCAGCCCGTGGTCGACGGTCGCGCCGATGATGTGCAGCCCGAGCTTGTGGCCCTCGAAGACCGCGGCCGAAGCCAGCGCCAGCGAGTCCGCTCCCCCGGAGCAGGCCACCATCACCTTCTCGCCCGGCTCGAGCCGCTCGAGCGTGGCGCGGACGGGGCGGCGTACGGCTGCGAGGGAGGGGTGCAGGCTCACAGGACCCGGGTCACCCAGGTGTCCGGCTCGACGATCTCGGCCTTGGTCGGGAGGTTCTCGGGGCCGGCGAAGACGGCGTTGAACTCCTCCATGCCGACCCGGTCGACCACGTGGCGTACGAACTTCGCGCCGTCGCGGTACTGGGCCATCTTGGCCTCCAGCCCGAGCAGGCGACGAAGCAGGCGGTCGAGGACGCCGATGCCCTGGCGGCGCTTGTTGAACGCCTTGCGGATCGTGGTGACGCTCGGGATCACGCCGGGGCCGACATCGTCCATGACCACGTCGGCGTGGCCCTCGAGCAGCGACATCATCCCGGTGACCCGGTCGATGATCTCCTTCTGCTCGGGCTTGGCGAACGCGTCCACGATGCTGCCGTTGCCCTTGAGCGCCTCGGTGACGCGCTGCAGCCCGCCGTCGAAGAGCGAGGCCGGGTCCATCGCTTCGGAGAGGCCCTCGATCTGGGCGAAGAGGTGGTCGCGCATCCACGGGCTGGCGGTGAACTGGACCCGGTGGGTCTCCTCGTGGAGGCAGACCCACAGCCGGAAGTCGGTCGGGTCCAGGCCGAGCTCGCGCTCGACGTGGACGGCGTTGGGCGCGACCAGCAGCAGCCGGCCCGACGGCCCGTAGAACGGGTCGAACTGGCCGAGGATCTTCGAGGACATGAAACCGAGCAGGCCGCCGACCTCGGCCGCGCTGATCTTGGAGCCCACTGCCTGGGTGAGGGCTCCCGGGGCGCGCTTCGCGGTGATCCGGTCGACGACCGGCGAGATCACATGGGCGAAGGTGTCGGCGTTGGCCTGGATCCAGCCCCTTCTGTCCACCACCAGGACCGGCGCCGTGTCACGCGGCGCGTCCAGGCCGGTGAAGGCGCGTACGAACTCGGTCGCCTTGGCGGCGTCCGCGCGCAGCTCCTCGACGGCGTGCTGGGCCTCGCTGCGCGAGACGATCGGGCCATCTCCACCGACCGTCGCACCAAGGCGTACGGCCAGGTCCCAGTCGACCATGGTCGCTCCGGACGGGGCGGGGTCCTCAGCACGATGGGTCATGCGTACGACCGTAGCCGACCGAACCTATGCAGGCTGCCCTATGCCGAGCATCGACACGTCGCGACAGCCGTGATCGCGTCGTCGAGGGCGTCGCGTACGTCCAGGGTCTGCTCGGGCTTGAACCCGTCGGCCATGAGTACGACGACGAACGGCGTGCCGCGGGCGTCGATCGCGATGCCGGAGAGGCCGGAGACGCCGGTGAGGGTGCCGGTCTTCGCCCGGACGCGGCCGCGACCCGGCTCGGCGTCGAAGTTGAACCGCCGCGAGAGCGAGCCGACCCAGCCGGCGACCGGAAGGCCGGTCATCGCCGGGGCGAGCTCGGGACGGTTGGGGCTGGCGGCGGTCTGGAGCGTGCTCACCAGCAGCGTCGGCGGGATCTGGTTCTGCCGGGAGAGGCCGGAGCCGTCGCGGAGGACCAGGCCGGTGGTGTCGATGCCGAGCTCCTTCAGGGTGGCCGTGATCGCCGCGGTGGAGCCGTCGAACGTCGGGGTGCCCGCCGCGAGCCCGACCTGGCGGGCGAGCACCTCGGCGAGCTGGTTGTCGCTGTGCTGCAGGGTGTACTCGACGATCTCGCGCAGGGTGTCGCCCTGACGTACGGCGAGCTGGGTGCCGGCCTTCGTCCCCCGCGCGGGCTTGCCGTTCACCTTGATACCGCGCTTGACCAGGGCCTTCTTGAACTGCTCGGCGGCCTGCAGGGACGGATCCCGGCTGTAGCCGGTCGACTGGGAGCCGCCGTGGTCGACCAGCAGCGCGGTGATCCCGCCGACCTCCTCACCCAGATAGGTGCGTCGCCAGGTGGGGCTCAGGGTCGGGCCACCGAAGAGGGTGTCGTCGAAGGCGAGGGTCACCGACTTGGTGGTGCCGAGCTCCCGCGCCGTCTCCGCGGCGAGCTCGTCGAGGTCGCTGGTGGTGAGAGATGCGTCACCTCCGCCGACGAGGGTGACGGTGCTCCCCTGGAGCGTGGCGCTGGTCTCGAAGCGGCGCTCCGGGCCGTACGCCTCCAGCACCGCCACGCTGGTCAGCACCTTCGTGACGCTCGCCGGGGTCGCGGCCCCGCTGCCGTGGGTCACCAGCGGCGCGCCCTCGAGCGGCGCGATCGCCGCCTTGAGGTGCTTGCCGAGCCGCTTGTCGCCGACCATCTCCCGCATCACCTGCTCCAGCGCGGCCTGATCAGGCTTTCCCGGAGCCCTGGTCTGCTGGCCCGCGACCGCTGCTGGACTGACCGCGGCGATGCTCAGCGGGGCCGGCGGAGGGGTCGACGCGACGTTGCCACGCGCGTAGCGGACCCACCCCAAGGCGTACGCCGCAGCCGCGACTCCCACCAGCAGCGCGAGCACCAGCGGCAGCACGACCACGAGCTTTCCGCGGCTCTCCTCGGGCTCCTCTGATGGCCACTTCGGCGGGGTGTCGGGCTCCACGGATATCCTCCTCGATGCCGGATCCGACGCAGATCGGTGTCAGACTGTCCGGCATTCCGTTTTTGGGTTTGTCTGGAGGCAGAGAAGTGACGCAGGAGTTCGACGTACTGATCGAGGTCCCCAAGGGATCCCGCAACAAGTACGAGGTGGACCACGAGTCGAACCGGCTTCGACTCGACCGCGTGCTGTTCACCTCCATGATGTACCCCGCAGACTACGGCTACATCGAGGACACCCTCGGTGGGGATGGTGACCCGCTCGACGCGCTGGTGCTCACCCCCTACCCGCTCTTCCCAGGTGTGCTGGTCGAGGCCCGGGCTGTCGCGATGTACGTCATGGAGGACGAGCAGGGCCAGGACGAGAAGGTCCTCTGCGTCCCCTGCGACCCCCGCTTCGACCACATCCAGGACCTCGCGGATGTCGACGAGTGGACGCTCAACGAGATCAAGCACTTCTTCGAGCACTACAAGGACCTCGAGCCCGGCAAGTCCGTCAAGGGCTCCGACTGGGTCGGCAAGGCTGCTGCGGAGTCGGAGATCGCCGCGTCCATCGACCGGTTCAAGAACACCGCTCACTGAGGCTTGTCGCCTGCTGACCGAGGCGATGTCCTGAGCTTGTCGAAGGGTAACTCGGTCTGGGCTCGCGAATGTTGACCGAGGTAACTCGGTCGAGTGTCACTTCCTTCGTGGAGTGCCGCGAAGGAAGTGTTCGTTTACCGAGGTAACTCGGTCAGCATTCAGCCAGCGCGGCGCGCAAGGAGGCGTACGTCGCGTCCACCTCGCCCGCGACAGTCGGGACGACCTTCGTCGCGGGGCGTTGGGCCACCAGGTCGGCGAGCTTGGCAGCGTACGCACGGAGGTGCTCGTCGCCACCGGACTCCGCCACGATCTCTTTCACGATCGGATGCCAGGGGTCGTCGCCGTCATCGCGTCCGTGGAAGCGGCGTACCGCGTCGTCCTCGACGGTCGCGAGCATGACCTCGACGAACTCGGCTCCGATGTCGTGCGCCGCCCTCTCGAAACGTTGGAGCTCACTGACTCGGGCGAACAGCTGTGGAAGCACGACGTCGCCGGACTCGCTGAGGTAACCACGGATCAGCCCCAGCGCCGCGGGCCGGATCCGTACGCCGGCACCGATGAAGTCCTCTCTCCACCCGCTGACGAAGGTGCGCAGCAAATCGATGTCGCAGACCAGCGTGCCGGGGTGGTCGGCCGCGAAGCGCCTGGCGAGCGTCGACTTTCCTACTCCGGGCATTCCGTTGATGAGGATCAGCCTGGCCACGTGGCAAGTCAACCACCCGGCGTTGTTCAGCTGGCGACCCGCATCCGGGACTCGAACCGGGCCAAGGTCCGCTGCGGAGTGTCCAGGTCGACCCAGATGACGCGCACGAACCCGTAGCCGGTGATCTCTCGGATCTCGTCCTCGCGTCGCTTCTCCTCGAACAGCGCGTCGCTGGGCGACTGGCCGGGCTTGAGCAGCTTTCCGTACTTGACCTTGCCGTCGAACTCGCCGAACAACCGGAACTGGGGCCAGGCCCAGTCGACGATGCCCACCAGCGAACCGTCAGCCCGGTAGACCGGCACCTGCAGCTCCGGGCGCGGCAGACCTCCGACGCGGAAGAGCCACAGGCATCGCGACTCGGCGATCGAGCCCGACAGCGGATCAGCGTGTGCGACGGCGACTCCGAGCGGATGGCTGAAGGGCCACTGGTTCATCCGCTTGTATTCGGCGATCAGCTCCTCCTTCGTGAACGCCTTCGCTCGAAGGCCGGCATCGAGAAGACACTGAGTCACCTCGTCGTCGGCCTGAAGGCTCGTCTCCAGTGCGCATCGCACCGCAGGCAGCGTACGCAGCCCGTCGTGTGTCTCGACCTCGTCGTCCCTGACCGCCCCCAGGTGATGGACGACGTCTCCCTCGAGCGGTCTTCCTGCGCCATCGAGCCTGGTCACGTGCACCTTGGCGAGGTCCACACCCCACAGGTCGATGCCGTGAGCGACCATGCCGGACGCGTGACTCAACGCGATCTTGCCGCCCAGCGAACGCTGCACGGCCCGGGCATGCACGCGGTGGCGTCCAACCGGGTCGAGCGCTGCCCATTCGTCGGCGAACACGTATGCCCCGCGTCTGATCCGATGCCATGCACCCTGACGGACGACCGCGGTGATCTCGCGATCTGCGTAGCCGGCGTTCTTGGCTTCGCGGCGGGTGAAGAAGCCTTCAGAGGCGGTGATGATTCGTAGTGGGTCCATGCGATCCAGGGTTCGTCCCGACGCCGAGATTGCCGACCAGAAATCGGCTCGCTGTGGATAACTCCGGCCCGAACGTTGCCTGTGGATAGTCAGCGGCCCGCTGTTGCGCGATGCGCCGGTGGATGCTCACCGAGGTAACTCAGTAGTCGCGCGCTTCCTTCGCGGAACTCCACGAAGGAAGTGACACCCGACCGAGTTACCTCGGTGAGCATCCAGCCGCCCCGCCTCAGCCGAGCAGGTCCTCCGACCGCAGCAGCTCCTCCGGCACACCGAAACCGTCGACGAGCAGCCGCGCGTCCGGGCGCAGCTGGCGGCAGAGGCGGTTGACCTCGGCGGTGATGGCCTTGGAGCGCTCGGAGGAGAGGCGGCCGTGCTCCATGAACCAGGCGCGGTCGGCCTCGATGACCGAGAGGGCGCTGAGGTCGCAGAGGAGGTCCATCAGGTCGCGTACGGGACCCTCGGGGAGCACGCGGACCTTCTCCCGGAACGCCTCGTGGATCAGCCGCTCGACGTGCGCGTGAGCGACCCCGATGACGTGGTCCTGCACCATCGAGAACACCTCGCCCGGGGAGCGCCCGGCCTTGACGCCGGACTGGAGCCGCCGGGCGACGCCGGCGAGCATGTGCTCCTCGCGGAAGCGCAGCATCGCCAGGTGGTAGTCGGAGTCGAGGATGTCCGGCTCGCGCTCCCCGGCGATCGGTACGACGTCGCGGACCCGCTCGAGCAGCTTGTGCACGGCGGTGCGCTCCAGGACCGTCTCGACGGCGAGACCGGCCACGAAGCGTACGAGATCCAGCTGGTCCATCTCCTCGAACTCGCTGGAGTAGCCGGTGAGCAGCCCCTTGGCGACCAGCTGCAGCAGCACCGTGTTGTCGCCCTCGAAGGTCGTGAAGACGTCGGTGTCGGCCTTCAGGGCCGCGAACCGGTTGGCGGCCAGGTAGCCCGCCCCGCCGCACGCCTCGCGGCACTCCTGGATCGTCCGGGTCGCGTGCCAGGTCGCCAGGGCCTTCGTGCCGGCGGCTCGCGACTCGAGCTCGCGCCGGGCGTGCTCGGAGGTCGTCACGCCGGAGAAGACGTCGTGCAGGTCGTCGCGTACGACCTCCTGCGCGAAGCGCAGCGCATAGGTCCGCGCGACCAGCGGCAGCAGGCGCCGCTGATGCTGGCCGTAGTCGAGGAGCAGCGACTCCTCGGCGTCCGCCGACGCCTCGAACTGCCGGCGCCGCAGCGCGTAGCGGACGGCGATCGTCAGCGCGACCTCCGACGCCCGGATCGCGGCGCCGCCGACCGAGACGCGTCCCTGCACGAGCGTGCCGAGCATGGTGAAGAAGCGCCGTCCGGCCGACTCGATCTCGGAGACGTACTCGCCGGCCTCGGTGACGTCCGCGAAGCGGTTCAGGAGGGACGTACGCGGCACCCGCACGCCCGAGAACCACAGCCGTCCGTTGTCGACGCCGTTGAGCCCCATCTTGGGCCCGTCGTCCGCGATCCGGACCCCGGGCTCGGGCGCCCCGCCGACCCGGATCGGCACCACGAACGCGTGCACCCCGCGCTCCTCGCCGCCGACCACGAGCTGGGCGAAGACGACCGCGAGCTCACCATGGGCCGCGGCGTTGCCGATGTAGTCCTTGTACGCGTCCTCCCGGGTCGTCTCGATGACGAACTCCCGCGCATCCGGGTCGTAGGTGGCCACGGTCGCCACCGCGGCCACGTTGGACCCGTGGCCGTGCTCGGTCATCGCGAAGCAGCCGAGCAGGCGCCCGGAGACGATGTCGGCGAGGTAGCGGTCGTGGTGGCGGGCCGTCCCCAGCTGGAGGATGGCCCCGCCGAAGAGCCCGAACTGCACCCCGGACTTCACCAGCAGCGACAGATCGCCGCCGGCCATCTCCTCGAAGGCGGCGATGGAGGCGCCGACGTCACCACCCCCGCCGTACTCCTTCGGGAACCCGAGCCCGGTCAGACCGGTCGCGGAGACGTCGAGGAGCACCTCCCGTACGCGTTTGCGATACTCGGGCCGAGACAGTTCCTCGACCTCGTCGAGGAAGTCGGCGCGCTCGATCAGGGACTTGCGTACGTCCTCCCGGACTCCCGCGTATCGCCCGTCGAGAAGTGCGGTCAGTGAGGCTGCATCGATGGCGGTCACACCGCCACCTTATGCCGAGACGGGTCCCGGATCAGGTCAGCTCGTGGGCGACCTTCGCCTCGCGTTCGGCGATCTCGTCGGACTCCGGGACGAGCCGTCGCACACCCTTGCGCTGGAACTTCTGGCCGGCCGCGAGGCCACCGAAGTAGTAGGCGACGAGCGCGATCATGCAGCCCGCGATGTCGTCGGCGAGGTAGTGCCAACCGAAGTAGACGGTCGCCACGACGGTGATCCCGAAGTTGATCCAGCCGGCCCAGCGGGCGATCTTGTTGTCGATCGTGGCGTGGATCATCAGCGCCACCAGCAGGGTGATCCCGCAGTGCAGCGAGGCGAAGCCACCGACCGACTGCACCACGTTGGCGTCGACGTCGAAGAGGACGTGCTGCCTGGTGAAGACCAACGACTCCATCAGGGTGCTTGCCGGCGTCTCGGGCAGGTCGGCGTAGAGATAGGGGTACTGCAGGCCCGGACCGACCGTCGGCAGGCAGTAGTAGGAGACCGTGCCGAGGATCCAGGCGATGCACTGCGAGGCGACGAACCAGTAGCCGTAGGCCAGGTTGCGCGACCAGACCAGCCACGCGGCGACCGCGAACGGCACCAGCGGCAGGAACCACATGTAGATGTAGGAGAGGAACCAGGCCACCCAGCCGGTGCCGAGGAGGTCGTGGAGCAGGATCGCCGGGTCGGCACCGAAGAGCACCGCCTTGTCGATCAGGTGCAGCTCGTGGTCGAACTCATAGGTCTCCGGCACCACGAACGGCAGGAACGACTTGAGGTTCCGGTAGCAGACGTAGACCAGGTAGAAGCAGACGATGCCCAACGCCACGAGCGTCAGCCGCTCACGGGTCCAGTGGGTGCGGACCCGCTCCTTGAAGATCGGCCCCATGTCCTTCCACTTGAACTTGGACTTCCACAGCGTCCGTGGCACGAGGTCGACGAGGAGAGCAGCTCCGACGAGGAGGGGAAGGCGGAGCCAGGACGGTCCGAGGAAGCCCTCCGGGTCGAGCATGCGCTTGTCGACGATCTGCGCGGTAACGACTGCGATCAGGCCGAAGATCAGCGCGCTACTGACGAGGAAGATCTGAGCGCGACGATACATAGCCGCTAAGTTTAAATGGCGGGTGGCTGCTCTGCCGATTCCTGGGCGCACGATTCGGGGACAACAGATTCCGGAACGGCCAGCCGGTTCGGCTCCACCCGTAGCCTGACCGACTCCCCCGGCGCCGGCGCCGAGTCGGCGACGGCGTCGACCTCACCGACATCATCGAGACGTACGACGAGCCGGTGCTGCTCCGGCGTGGCCCTGGCCGAGACCACGGTGCCGGTGAGCGGGCCGGCCGGATCGGCGACGAAGGCCGAGCGGCGGAGCGCGACCGCTCCGGCCGGTGCCAGCCCGGCGGCCTTCAGGACCGTGTACGCCGCCGGCCCCTCGAGCACGCGGGCGTACCCCAGGAACAGGGCGGCCCAGGTGTCCGTCGGCCTCGCCCACACCTCCCGCAGGGTCCCCGCCTGCACCAGGTGACCGTCGCGCAGGAGCGCGATCCGGTCGGCGACCGCGAACGCCTCCTCCTGGTCATGGGTGACCATCAGCGCGGTGGTGCCCGCCTCGTGCAGGATCCGTCGAAGGTCGCCCGCGAGCCGTTCCCGCAGCCCGGCGTCGAGCGCGGAGAGCGGCTCGTCGAGGAGCAGCAGCCGCGGTTCGACGGCGAGCGCCCGCGCGAGCGCGACCCGCTGCCGCTCGCCGCCGCTCAGCGTGCCCGGGAGGCGGTCCTGGTAGCCGCCCAGGCCGACGAGCTCCAGCAGGTCGGCGACCTTCCTCGTACGCTCGGCGGCCGGGATCCGGCGCAACCGCATCGCGTACGCGACGTTGTTCGCGACGCTGAGGTGCGAGAACAGTTGCCCGTCCTGGAACATCAGCGCGAAACCACGCTTGTGCGTCGGCACCCCGCGCAGCGGGCGCCCGTCCCAGCTGATCTCCCCCGTCGCCGGCTCCAGCCCGGCCACGGCCCGCAGCAACGTCGACTTCCCCGACCCCGACGGCCCGAGCAGCGCCAGCACCTCGCCGTCCGCCAACTCCAGGCTGACGTCCGAGACGGCGGCCTTCCCGTCGTACGCCACCGACACCTCACGCAGCGACAGCATCGCAACCTCGATCCCGCCGAGACGGTAGTTCTGGTGTCCGAATCGGTAGTTCTGGCGAACCAAACTGCCATTTCGTCCGCCACAAGTGCGGACTCGGCCCCCACAGGTGCGGTTTCGGCGATGCGGCGTTCACAGTGCTCCGATCGAAGGGACGCGAAGACGCTCGACGAGGAGCATCACGACGGCGGTGGCGGCGGCGAGGACACAGGCGGCGGCGAGGGCCATGCCGTAGTTGTCCGAGCCCGGGCGGGACAGCAGCCGGAGGATGACGACGGGGAGGGTGGGGCGTTCCTCGCGGACGAGGAAGGAGGTCGCGCCGAACTCCCCCAGCGACGCCGCGAAGGCGAACCCGGAGGAGGCGAGGAGCGGCTTCCAGATGGCGGGTACGTCGACCGTCATGACCGCGCGGAGCGGCCCGGCCCCGAGCCCGGCGGCGGCCTGCCGGAGACGGTCGTCGACCGATCCCAGGACCGGCACCAACGTCCTCACCACCAGGGGCAACGCGACCAGAGCCTGCGCCAGTGGCACCAGCCACGGCTCGTCGCGGAAGTCGAGCGGGTCCGACCCGAGGGTCAGGTAGAGCCCGAGGCCCAGCGTGACGGCGCTGACCCCGAGCGGCACCATGAACAGCCCGTCCAGGACGGAACGTACCCGCCGCTCGGCCACCGAACGGGACCGGCGCGTCACCGCGAACGCCACCAGCAGCCCGAGGGTCAGTGCGACCAACGAGGCCTGCACCGCGACCGCCAGCGAGGTCATCAGCGCGGTCGTGGCCGGGACCGGCAGCGGAGGGTCGAACCCGGGAGTCTGCAGGGCCGTGTAGTTCCGGAGACTCCACCGGTCATCATCTCGCAGCGATCCGAGCAGCAGGGCGAGCAGCGGCCCGGCGACCAGCAGGACCAGCACCGAGGTCGACAACAGGGCCGGGATGTCTCGCAGCGAGACCCGCCGACGGCGTACGACGACCCGGGACTGCGCAGGGTCCGGCACCGATCGCAGCCGGCCGGCCACGACCAGCAGCCCGATGACGACCACCAGCTGCAGCACCGACAGCACCGCGGCACCGGGCAGGTCGAACAGGGTGAAGGTCAGCTTGTAGATCTCGGTCTCGATGCTGTTGTAGCGCACCCCGCCGAGGGTGAGCACGATCCCGAACGCGGTCGCGCAGAAGAGGAAGACGACCGACGCCGCGGAGACGATGGCGGGACGCAGCGCCGGCAGGGTGATCGTCAACAGCACCCGCGAAGGCGAGGCTCCCAGCGCGGCAGCGGCCTCCCCGGGACGCGGGTCGAGCGACTCCCAGGCCGCCCCGACCGCCCGGATCACCACCGAGGCGTTGAAGAACACCAGCCCGAGGATGATCGCGGTCGGCGTCCCGTCGAGCCCCAACCCGGCCAACAGCCCGGCCTCGCCGATGAGCTCACGGAAGGCGACCCCGACGACGACGGTGGGGAGCACGAACGGCACCAGCAGTCCCGCCCGGATGAACCGCTGCATCGGAAAGCTCAGCCGGTAGAGCGCGTACGCGGCCGGCAGCCCGAGCGCGACGCTCAGCACCGTCGCCAGGCCCGAGGACCACAGCGTGAACCAGAGCGCCCGCTGGATCTCAGGACGCCCCACGATCCTGGACACGACCGACGGATCGAAGGATCCCTCGAAGAACAGGCCGCGCTGCACCATCCCGGTGACCGGCAGGACGAAGAAGACCGCCAGCACAGCCACCGGGAGAGCGGCGAGCGCGACCAGGGTCCCGATTCGCCGGATCACAGCACGACGGGTGGAGCTCACTGCGCGATCGTGTCACTCCAGGTCGCCAGCCACGCTTCCCGGTTCTCGTCGATCTCCTCAGGCTCGACGGAGAGCGGCTCGGTGGGCTGCTGGGCGAACTTCGCCCAGTCGGCGGGCAGCTCGACGCCGGAGGAGACGGGGAACACGTACATGCTCTCCGGCAGTGCCCCCTGCACGCTGTCGGAGAGCATGAAGTCGATCAGCGCCTTGGCGCCCTCGGGGTGGTCGGCACCCTCGAGCACGCCGGCGTACTCGACCTGTCGGAAGCAGGTGTCCAGCAGTGCCTTGGTGGTCGTCTTGCCGTCCTTGACGGTGAAGGCCGGCGAGGAGTCGTACGACACGACGATCGGTCGCGTCCCCTTGCCGCCGCCCTGGGTGAAGTCGGAGTAGTAGGCCTGGTCCCAGCCGTCGACGACCTTGGTGCCGTTGTCCATCAGCTTGCCCCAGTAGTCGGCCCAGCCGTCCTCGCCGTACTCGGCGACGGTCGCCAGCAGGAACGCCATGCCCGGCGTCGACGTCGCCGCGCCGGGGGTCACGAAGAGATCCTTGTACGCAGGCTCGGCCAGGTCGTCGAGCGTCTCCGGCGGCGTCAGCTTCTTGGCCGCGAACCACTCGGTGTCGATGTTGACGCACACGCTGCCGTTGTCGACCGGGGTGAGGAAGTGCTTCTCGTCGCCCGGGAGGTTGAACTCGTCGACCCCGGCCGGGACCGTCTCCGGCGTGTAGGCCTCCAGCGCGCCCTGGTCGATCGCACGGCTGGCGAAGGTGTTGTCGACGCCGAAGACCGCGTCACCGTCGGGGTTGCCGGTGTCCATGGCGATCTTGGTGGTCAGCTCGCCACCGTCGCCCGCGTGCCGGATCTCGGCGGTGTAGCCGGTCTTCTCCGTGAACTCGGCCAGCACCTCCTTCGGCAGCGTGAAGCTGTCGTGGGTCAGCAGCACGACGGTCTTGTCGTCGGAGCCGCTCGACGGCTCGGCGTCCGGCTCGGCGGGGCTGCCCCCGCACGCGGACAGCAGCAGAGCCGAGATAGCAGTGGCAGCGATGGCAGGCGTACGCATGCGCATTTCTGACTCCCTTCGCCGGTATCAACCGGAGCAGGTTCGGAGGGTCTGCGGCGCTGTTCGCCGCACTCTCAGGCCTCCCGGCCTCCCCTGTCTGTTCCCGGCAACACTACTGCTTGCCAGAATCGACCCATGACCGACGTCGCCATCTCGTCCTTCGACGACCTCTCCCCGACGACCGCGTACGCCCTGTGGCGGCTGCGCCAGGACGTCTTCATCGTCGAGCAGGACTGCCCGTACCCCGATCTGGACGGCCGCGACCTCGAGCCCGGGACGCGTCACGTGGTGCTCTCCGACGGCGACCAGCTCGCCGGCACCGCCCGCATCCTCGACGACGGCGAGGTGTGGCGGATCGGCCGCGTCGTCCTCGCCCCCACCCACCGCGGTCAGGGCCTGGCCGACGTGATCATGAAGGCTGCCGTCGAGGCCGTCGCCGACCGCGACATCGTCCTCGACGCTCAGACGCCGCTGGCCGGCTGGTACGCCAAGTTCGGGTTCGTGAAGGACGGCGAGGAGTTCCTCGAGGACGGCATCCCGCACACCCCGATGCGCCTCACCCGCTGACGGGGGCGAACAGCACGCTGGTCTCCGTCTCCTCGCGGGTGGCCTGACCGCGTGCGGCCAACAGCTCGAGGTGAGCCTTGGTCTCCATGACCGCGAGGCCGGCATTGAAGTAGTCGAGCTCGGCGAAGGCCCGCTCGTGACGGGTCCAGCCGAGGTCGTTGGCCACCTCGAGCGCCGAGCGCCTCCCTGCCTGCAGGGACGCCAGCGACTGGGCGAGGCGGGATTCGTGATGCGCCAGGAGCTCGTCGACGCGGGCGTGCGACGACGAGGCGACGGGGCCGTGGGCGGGGAGAAGGCGCAGGTCGGGGAGGGTGCGGACCTTGGTCAGCGAGGCCATGAAGTCGCCGAGCGGGTCGATGACCGGCACCGGCTCGAAACCGATCGACGGCGTGATCGTGGGCAGCACGTGGTCGCCGGCGAACAGGACCGAGCCAGCCAGGTCGGCGTAGACGTAGTGGCCCTGGGTGTGGCCCGGGGTGTGCACGGCATCGAGGTCGCGGCCGGCGACGTCGAGGCGTACGTCGCCCTCCAACCACCGGTCGGGCATCCGCCAGTGGGACAGATCGGGTGCCGGCGGCGGGTTGGCCGCCCACTTCGCGGCCAGCTCGTGCGCACCGGCGTGGGCGAGCAGCCGATCGGTCGAGACCCAGCCGTCGAGGTCGCCGTTGGTGAGCTCCAGGGTCGGCCGGTCGCCGGCGCCGAGCAAGACGTCCGCGCCGAACTCCTGACCGAGCACCGAGGCGAGCGTGTAGTGGTCACGGTGCACGTGGGTGACGAGGAAGCGCCGGATGTCACCGAACTCGAAGCCGAGCTTCTTCAGGCCGTTCTCCAGCGCCGAGCGGCCCTCGGTGATCGCCCAGCCACCGTCGACCAGCGAGAGCCCGTCGTCGCCCTCGAGGACGTAGATGTTGACCGCCTTGAGCCCGTCCATCGGCAGCGGCAGCGGGATCCGGTGTACGCCGTCGGCGACCGTCCACGCTCCCGGAGCCGACCAGTGCTCCCCCGAGTCAGGCGAGATGGCGGTGGCTGTCGACTGACTCATCGGTCTCCTTCGGGTCGACCTCTCCAGAGCCAGAGCAGACCCAGGATCGGCAACAGGGCGGGAACGAATCCGTATCCGCTCCCGAACTTCGACCATACCGAGTCGTCCGGGAACCAGGACGGCACGGCCAAGGACAGGACACCGACCACGATGACGCCGGCCAGCTCGATCCACAGCATGATCTTCGCGAAGCCCGCCGACCCGTTGGCGGCTCGGCGGATCGCGAACCAGCCCGCGACGTACGTCGCCGCGGCCACCACCGAGAGCGAGTAGGCGATCGGGGCCTCGTCGAAGGCGGTAAAGACCTGCACCAGCGACCGGGCGCCCGCGGCGAGCACGAAGATCGCGTAGACGGTCAGCAGCACCAGGTGCGGACCGGAACGGGTCTTGGCAGGTGAGGTCGCGGTCACCGGACCATCATGACGCGTACGGCCACGACGCCCGTCGCCAGGGCCGCCGCCGCGATCACGCCCGAGGACCAGGTCGAGCGGTCCGTACGCATCGTCTGCAGCGCCAGCGGCATCAGGCACACCAGCGCGCCGAGGTAGCCCAGGAAGGTCGACAGCGACTCCGGCTTGCGTCCGCCCGACCAGGCCGCCAGCGCGCCGATCGCGAGCACGACCGCCAGGAGCTCCAGCATCCACGCCACCTGGTCCAGCCACTTCGGCCGGGGCGCCTTCAGCGCCACGCCGAGCGCGGCCGCGATCGTCACGAACGCGGCATACCCGGCCACGATAAATCCGATCAGGGTCACGGCGTCCACGTGCCAATCTTCTCCAATGACCTCCGCCTCCCGTGGCCCAGCCCCCGATCCGGGGCTCGTCGCCCGTCTCCGCGCCGCCGGCTGCGTCTTCGCCGAGGACGAGGCGGCGCTGCTCGGGTCCGCCCCGGTCTCCGCCCAAGAGCGGGAGGAGATGGTCGTACGCCGCGTGGCCGGCGAGCCGCTGGAGCTCATCCTGGGCTGGGCAGAGTTCTGCGGGCTCCGGATCCGGGTCGCGCCGGGGGTGTTCGTTCCTCGGCAGCGCTCGGCGCTGATGGTCGAGCTCGCCGTGGGGTCGGCCGGGCGAGGCGCGATCCCCAGGGTTCTCGACCTCGGCTGCGGGACCGGAGCACTGGGCGCCGCGATCGCGGCGCGTGTCCCGAACGCGGAGGTCTGGGCCACCGACATCGACCCGGCGGCGGTCGAGTGCGCTCGGGAGAATCTGCCGCCGAGCCGGGTCGTTCTCGGCGACCTCTATGAACCGCTCCCCCACGACCTCGAGTTCGGCGTGATCGTGGCCAACGCTCCCTATGTGCCGAGCGACCAGATCCGGAACATGCCGCCCGAGGCGCGCGACCACGAGCACCACGTGGCCCTCGACGGCGGCGCGGACGGGCTCGACGTCCAGCGCCGCGTGATCGAGCAGGCTCCGAAGCACCTGGCCCCCGGCGGCGTACTCGTCATCGAGTCCGGCCAGGAGCAGGCGCCCGTCACCGCGAGCCTGATGCGGGAGCAGGGGCTGGTCGCGGAGATCCATCACGACGAGGACCTCTACGCGACCGCGGTGACGGGGACGATGGCCTGAAAGACGATGGCCTGAAAAGCGAGGCGTCCCTCTGATTGCACACCACCCCCGCAGTGTGCATTCAGAGGGACCGCCACCTTGAAAGTTCGTCCACCCCCCACCGGCGGACGACCTTCTCGCCGGTGAAACGGGCCAGCCGCGGAACCATGACGCGAGTTGGGAAGAATTTTTTCGAGAATCCCGTCAGACTTCCGTCATGCAGGCTTACGGTCTGGCGCACCTGGTGCCGTTGTCCCTGCTCACAGCGGGGATCGTGGCCGTCGTCTGGCTGGGCAGACACCAGCGGGCCGACCCGAAGCCGTCGAGATTCTCACGAGGATTCGCGCTCGCGATCCCGCTGACGACGATCCCGCTGCAGGCCCACGAATGGGTCACCGACTTCGATCTCTTCATCGATCTGCCGATCCACCTGTGCGACCTGGCGTGGGTCGCGGCGGCGTTCGCGCTGTGGACCCACCATCCCTACCCGACCGCGCTGACCTGCTTCTGGGGGCTCACGCTGACCACGCAAGGCGTCTTCACCCCGGACGTGATGGACTTCCCGGACGTCAGCTACTTCACCTTCTGGGGCCAGCACCTGATGATCGTGACCGCCGCGGTCTACCTGGTCTTCGGGCTCAAGCTGCTACCCCGGTGGCGCGACTACGGCTGGGCGGTCGCGACCACTGCGGCATGGGCCGCGGTGGCGTACGTCCTCAACCTCGCCCTCGACGCCAACTACGGCTACCTGCGCTACAAGCCGGAGTCGGGCTCGATGCTCGACCTGCTGGGGCCGTGGCCGGTCTACGTCCTCAACGAGATCCTGATCGTCGCCGGCGTGTGGGCGCTGATCACGCTGGGACTGCGGATCTGGGCCCGTCAGGACGGGTCGACGAGGACGCCGGTGCGCTCGTAGTCGGCGAGAGCCGAGGCGTACGGCGCCAGGTCGATGCCCTTGTCGCTCACCCAGCCGTCGTCGTAGTAGGACGAGCGGTAGCGCTCCCCGGAGTCGCACAGCAGCGAGACGACGCTGCCCTCGGTGCCGGCCTCGGACATCTCGCGTACGACACCCAGCGATGCCCACACGTTGGTGCCCGTCGAGGGGCCGACCGAGCGGCCCATCCGGGCCGAGAGCCAGCGCATCGTCGCGATCGACGCGGCGTCGGGGACCTGGACCATGTCGTCGACGACCCCGCCGACGAAGGACGGCTCGACCCGCGGCCGGCCGATCCCCTCGATGCGCGACGGCATGCCGGTGGCGTAGTCGGAGGTGTCCGTCTCCCAGCCGCCGTAGAAGGCGGAGTTCTCCGGGTCGGCGACCATCAGCTTGGTGGGGTGGCGGCGGTAGTGGAGGTAGCGGCCGATCGTCGCCGAGGTGCCGCCGGTGCCGGCCGAGACGACGATCCAGGTCGGCACCGGGTGTCGCTCCTGCGACATCTGGTCGAAGATCGACTCGGCGATGTTGTTGTTGCCGCGCCAGTCGGTCGCTCGCTCGGCGTAGGTGAACTGGTCCATGTAGTGGCCGCCGCACTCGCGGGCGAGGCGCTCGGCCTCGGCGTACATGTCGGGTGCGCGGTCGACGAAGTGGCAGCGGCCGCCGTGCCACTCGATCAGACGCACTTTCTCCTCCGAGGTCGAGCGTGGCATGACCGCGACGAACGGCAGCCCCAGAAGGCCGGCGAAGTAGGCCTCCGAGACCGCGGTGGATCCGGAGGAGGCCTCGACGACCGTCGAGCCCTCGTGGAGCCAGCCGTTGCAGACCGCGTAGAGGAACAGCGACCGGGCCAGGCGGTGCTTCAGCGAGCCGGTGGGATGAACCGACTCGTCCTTCAGATAGAGGTCGACACCGCCGCTCGCACCGTCGCGGACCGGGAGCGGAACGACGTGGAGATGGGTGTCGGCCGAGCGCTGCGCGTCGGCCTCGACGCGGCGTACGGCTTCGTCGATCCAGGCGCGATGAGAGTCAGAGAGGCGAGGCACCGGCCGAGCGTAACTCCACCCTGATCTGTCCCCAGCATGTGCGGTGAGCCACAATGACAGACCGAAACACGATCGGGTCCGGGCAGTGAAGTTGCCCACAAGTTAGACCGATCTAAGGACCCCGATTAACCATTGCGGCCCCAAAAGCGAGACAAAAGACCTGTGGACGAACCTCTTGACGTAGTGCTGATCGGCGGCGGCATCATGAGCGCCACCCTGGGCGTGCTCCTCCAGGAGCTCGAGCCCAGCTGGTCCATCAAGCTGATCGAGCGGCTCGACTCAACCGCCGCCGAGTCCTCCGGCCCGTGGAACAACGCCGGCACCGGTCACTCCGCGCTGTGCGAGCTCAACTACAGCCCGCAGAACGCCGACGGCTCGGTCGACATCTCCAAGGCGATCAACGTCAACGAGCAGTTCCAGCTCTCCCGCCAGCTGTGGTCCTTCCTGGTCGAGAACGGCCGCATCCCGAACCCGGACAAGTTCATCCACACCGTGCCGCACATGTCCTTCGTGTGGGGCGCCGAGAACGTCGACTACCTGCGCAAGCGCTACGAGGCGCTCTCGGTCCACCCGCTCTTCAGCGGGATGGAGTTCAGCGAGGACCCCGAGGTCATCAAGGGCTGGGCGCCGCTGCTGCTCGAGGGCCGCTCGGCCAAGGCGCTCGCCGACGAGCCGATCGCGGCCACCTGGACCAACGCCGGAACCGACGTCGACTTCGGCTCGCTCACCTCGATCCTGACCCGCACCCTGGTGGACAAGGGCGCCGACCTGGAGACGGGCTCCGAGGTCACCGACCTGCACCAGACCATGGATGGCTTCTGGCACGTCTACGGCCGCAACGAGACCGGGAAGTACCACCTGCGTTCCCGCTTCGTCTTCGTCGGTGCCGGCGGCTACGCGCTTCCGCTGCTGCAGAAGGCCGCGATCCGGGAGATCCGCGGCTTCGGCGGCTTCCCCGTCTCGGGTGAGTTCCTGCGTACGTCCAAGCCGGAGCTCGTCGCCCAGCACCGCGCCAAGGCCTACGGCAAGGCCGCCGTCGGTGCTCCGCCGATGTCGGTGCCCCACCTCGACACGCGTTATGTCGAGGGCAAGACGCACCTGATGTTCGGTCCGTACGCCGGGTGGAGCCCCCGCTTCCTCAAGACCGGATCGCTCACCGACCTGTTCCTCTCGGTGCGGCCCCACAACCTGCTGCCGATGCTGCGGGCCGGGCTGACCAACATGGATCTCACCGTCTACCTGGTCAAGGAGCTGCTGCGCTCGCCGCGCAAGAAGTTCGACGACCTCCTCGACTTCTTCCCCGCCGCCGACCGCAAGGACTGGGACCGGGTCATCGCCGGCCAGCGGGTGCAGGTCATCCGCCCCGACGGCGTACTCCAGTTCGGCACCGAGGTCATCACCGCCGAGGACGGCACCATCGCCGGCCTGCTCGGCGCCTCCCCGGGCGCTTCGACCGCCCCGGCGATCATGCTCAACCTCCTGCGCCGCTGCTTCCCCGACCGGTGGGACGGCTGGCAGCCCCAGCTCAAGACGATGATCCCGGCCACCGGTCCCGAGCTCAGCGCCGACCCCGAGCTCGCCGCCGAGACCTTCGCGCGCACCGACCGCCAGCTCCACCTCGGCTAGCCATCAGCCGAATCTGCAGTTGTGGGCGACGAAACGTCAGTTGCCGATCAGCCACAGCAGCGCCGGGATCAGCAACGGCGCCAGCAGCAGGTCGTAGCC